>JBHLPR010000017.1:0-42110 GCA_048939245.1 Promethearchaeota archaeon
TTCCTGGATGATTATGCCTTCATGATTTGGGGACTCCTCGAACTCTATGAAACGACCCTTGATCCAGAATATCTCGAAAAAGCCATAGCCCTGAATGATACGTTACTCTCCCATTTTTGGGATGAGAAAGGAGAGGCGTTTTTCTTTACCGCCGATGATGCTGAAAATCTTCTCATCCGGAAAAAGGATGCCTATGATGGTGCTATCCCATCAGGAAATTCGGTGGCAATGTTAAACTTACTTCGTTTAGGTCGAATTACCACAGAAACCGAGTTAGAATCCAAAGCCACGAAAATTGGAAGGGCATTTTCCGGAGAGGTCCTTGGGACTCCCACGGCATTTACGTTCATGATCAGTGCAGTTGATTATGCGGTAGGACCTTGCTACGAAATCGTCATTGTTGGCGATCCAACGAAACCTAAGACCCAAATGTTGCTGAGTGCTATCAATGATCGATTCATTCCGAACAAAATTCTCCTTCTCATTTCAACCGATGAAACCGCAGAGCGCATAACAAGGCTAGCACCCTTCACAAAGAATTACAAAGCAACTAATGCTCTACCAACTGCATATGTTTGCAAAAATTACATGTGCCAAAATCCCACCACGGATGTCAAAATCTTGCGTAATCTCTTGGATTCATAAACGTTTTCGCGCACGAATACAGAGAAAAGTAGGATTTCGACGGACTTTGTCCCAATCCTCAGGGTTTTGCTGTTGGAAGCCCTTTGTCGGTTGAGCTTCGATGAATTTGTCGAGGTAAAAACCTGCATTGTGTAGACACTCAAAAAAGGCACCTAATGGGCGACGATAGGAGGACACACGAACAGGCTTCCCAAAGCCTGTCCAAAGGAAATCGACTTCTTCAAGTTTGAAGTAATTTTCAGGGCGTTTTATTCTCTTTGGATTGTCCTTGTTCGCCCATTTGGCATGTGGATGTTCTGTTGAGAAAATGAAAAAGCCATCATCCCTTAGAACACGATAAAATTCTGAAAACAGGAAATTCCAATCCTTAACATAATCCAAAACCAGAGAAGAGAATACGATATCAATTGACACATCAGGCAAGAAAACCAATGGCTCTTCGATATTCGCAAGGCGTATTTGGGCCCGATTCCCTATGCGTTGTTTAGTAAATTCGATCATTTTGGGACTAACATCAATAGCAGTAACCGTTGCACCTCGTGTGAGAAGAATTTCTGTATAGAGCCCGGGTCCACAACCTGCATCAAGGACATGCTTATCTTTAACATCAGGGAGAAGTGATAACGTAGCGGGGCGTTCCAGGTAAGCATTATAATCTTTGGTTTCGATTCGAGCATTAAATTCTTCAGCCATGGTTTCGTAGGCATCTAAGGCGATAGGTCTTTCTTTTTTTCGTTTACTCATTTTCCTAATCCCGATATCAGGAGAGGTGAACAATTCAATAACATTTCGGTGAAAAATGACACAAGCACCCGTCTTTTTGGCTATTTTCTTTTAGCCTGGTAGTCCAGGTTAATACCATTCATTTGATATTGGTGATGCCAATAGATGAGAAGTTGCGGCCATGGTCGGTGGTGAGCACGCTCTGATGTTCGCATACTATGTTACGAAAGACGTTGATGACTTCGCTAAATCGAAGTTGGATTGATAGTGATGGTTGAAATTTTCAAAAAGAAATTAGATATGGATTTTGACAAAGCCGTCGAACACGTGACGAAACATTTTGAAGAAGCAGGATTTAGCGTTTTGTAAGTAAAAGCTTTCGATGAAATCTTTACCAAGAAACTGTGTGCTACAAATCATCCATAGTTTACAATAATTCTTGTTTGTGGATCCAAATTCGCTAAGGCGGCGCTGGACGTATCATTATAGAGGGTTGCTCTTTTCGTGTAGTTTTGTGGTCTATGAAGAGGAAGGCGAAGTGTATGTCTCGCATAGTTTGATCATGCAGATGGCTGCAAACCTTGGCTTTGCTCCAGCCGAGGAAATGCAACCTGTAATTTAGATGACCAGGAAAACAATTCAAAAGGCATAGTCTGCATTTTAATTCATCTTGATGGTTGAAGTAGAGTTATGTCCTTAGCCACTTGGTTAAGGAAAATCTCGGGGTAATAGTATTACATTCTTCAGTAAATGGTTTGAAGCTCCAATGCTTATCTGAGACATATGCCGACTTGTATTTTTCACATTTCTGAAACGAACTACAATATCCAGTGACTTTAATCGTAACATTTATCCTCCGCAGTTAAAGAACGTAGACGGAGGTGAAATGATGGGAGACTCAGGTAAATATAAATCACGATCGGGTTGGTATCGTGGTCTCATCAATTGTGGTATAATTTTAGTTTTAGGAGCGATTATACATTACTTATTGCTAGAAGCCGCACGTATTTTTTATTCACAGCAAAACCCGCCAGTTCTCATTGACCATTATGGTGCGTCTGTGCTCATTATAGTAGTCCCAATCGGAGTTGTACTAATCATTGTGGGATTGTATATGAGACAAAAAGCTAGAACAGAACGCACGAAACCCGAGACTTACTGGACTCAAGTGGACAAAGAGCCATAAGATCGTTAGTCCTCGATGTCGCCTTCCACATCATCTTCAGCTTTCATCTCATCGCTATCCTCATTTTCCTGCTTGTCGTCCTCAGCTTTGATGTTCTACACAATTATTCTTTAAAGTAGAATGTAACTCGGTTACCTTGGGATATTGGGATGTGCCTAAACCGAAGCATTTGAAAAGCTAATGCGAATGCTCACCCGTTGCTTGGCCCTCTTCCATCATACTGGTTACTTTGAGTTGATGAATGCCCCGTAAGCTCTGCAATTGAGTTGCTAGCTCCTTAATTTGTGCAGCTTTTCCTTTCACTACGATTACTAGAAGGCAATGATGCGCGTCCAGATGGATATGCGTTGTAGAAGTAATGAGATCAGTATACTGATGCTGAACCCGTGTTAGTTCGCCCTCGAGCCCCGGGATATCATGATCGAAAATTATGGTAATGGTTCCTACTGCGACGGCTAAGGAATCATAACCCCATCGATATTCTGAAACAAAATCCCGCATCGCCTGTTGAATCGCCTTAGAGCGATCATAACCAATATTCGAAGTTATCTGATCAAACTCCTTCAGTAATTTTGGAGGAAGGGAGATACTGATACGGGCAACACCTGACTTCTTCATAGGTCATCACTTCTGCTGAAGATTTAATCGTAATGAAGCTCTATTGTTTATATTAAGATAGTATTTCTTTTTCTATTGTATGTAATACTCTTTGACCCGTTTTGTTAAAAAATCGGTATACAAGTAATCTTCAAAAATCATAGTCCATGCGATCGATAAGAGGTCAGTTAGATTTATATAATCAGTATTACTAAAGAACGAAAAAGTATTACCAAGCTAGGTGTATCACCATGCATATCCCTGACGGATTCCTTACAATTATCATTTGTGCGATTATGTGGGCTATTGCTATCAGCCTATTAACCATCGCTTTTTGGCGTCTTAGAAAAGACTTGAATGAGAAACAAATTCCATTGATGGCAATTTTAACGGCTATGTTTTTCGCAGCCCAAATGATGAACTACCCCATAATTGGTGGAACGACCGCCCACCTATTGGGTGGACCTATTCTTGCCATTACCCTTGGACCCTACGCTGCACTCGTATCAATCACTGTCATTTTAGTGATTCAAGCATTTTTCTTTGGTGATGGCGGAATCCTTACGCTAGGGGCCAATATCGTCAATATGGGTATTGTGGGTGTCTTCATTCCATGGATTGTATTCATTCTCATTTATCGGTTGTTACCAAACCGCAATGGCATGATTATTGGCGGATTTCTATCAGCATTTTGTGGCGATCTTATCGCTGCACTATCAGCAGGTATTATGTTAGGATTATCATATCCCCTATTTCCCTACTCTATGTTCATAGCAACGGTTGCAATGAGCATTCACCATTCCATTATCGGTATTATCGAAGGCTTTGCGACTGTTATTATTTTATTAGTAATCAATGGAGTGCGTCCTGATCTCCTCACAATTGATCGTGTGGTTCCAATCATCACAGGAGATTGGTCTCCCGAACTTCAGGGGGTATAGTAGAGATGGAACAGAAACATAAACTAATACTCGGTGGATTTATTATCGCGGTCATATTCGTAGCCATTGGTGTTATCTGGCTGGGTTTTGCCAATGAAACCCTTGATGTTATCGCTGAACTATTTGGGGCCCCCGAATTGGAATTTTGGATTCCTCCCTTCCCCGACTATGAAATCCCTGGATTCGAAGGAGTTATGTTATCAAACTTTCTACTGGGTATTGCCTTCGTCGCGCTTATCCTTTTTATTACATTTGGGCTCATGTGGATACTAGTGCGGCTAAGATCTCGAGAACAACTTTAATGCGGTTCAAGGAATAGATAGCCAGTGTTTAAAGAGCTGTTGAAGGTTCTCGGTGAGAGCCTTAATGTCGAAAAGTATGCAAGTCGCAACGGTGTGCTTCAAAGAATTGATCCACGAGTCAAACTAATAGGTTTTACTTGTTTAATCATCTTTGCTGTGCTTATGCAAAATATTCAGCAGTTTGCCATTTTACTCATCTTTCTCACATTGCTTAGCATTGCGTCTCGAATTCCCCTCCGGGCTTTTTTTGGTCGTCAACTCATGGTCGTGTTCTTTTCGCTAGTAATAGTCATTCCTTTGCCATTTATTATCCCAGGTACACCCCTCCTTGTTTTTCCTTTAGGACCATGGTTAATATCGGTAAGCCTTGAAGGTCTTTATCGGGCAGCTATTTTTGGTATGCGAATATGGGTTTGTGTTGCTGCATTAAGTTTACTGACTTTGTCAACCAGATTTCCTGTGTTACTTCACGGGATGCAACGGCTTCGATTACCTAGCCTTTTCATCTCATTAACTGCTTTAACTTATCGCTACATTTTCCTATTTAGTGATGAAGCTTATCGAATGGGACTTGCGCGAGAAGCACGAATGGTTAAAAAAGAACGAATTGCCCGACCCCGAACGTGGCGGATAATTTCAAGCATGATCGGTACTTTGTTCATTCGTGCATATGAACGAGGAGAAAAAGTATATCAAACGATGTTGGCCCGAGGTTTTACGGGAGAGTTCCATTTACTAACACGGCTTAAAATAGGATTCACCGATTATAGCTTTGCTGTCGGCCTACTGGCTATCATTGTGCTTACTTATTTCGCACCCTTTCTGTTTCCAGTTACCTTGTTAGGAGGTTGGTTTTAGAGATGGTTCATTGTGCAGTAGATATGAAGAATATAAGATATCAATATCCTGATGGACATATTGCTCTTGAAGGCATTAATTTTCAGGTTGGCTTACATGAACGGGCAGTTATACTTGGAGCAAATGGAGCTGGCAAGTCCACACTGCTTTCAGTGATGTGTGGAATTATCGAAGCAAATAAGGGCACTATCAGCATTCTCAGTAAAGAGCTTACTTCAAAAAACGTCAATGAATTTCGTGCAACGATTGGGTTAGTGTTTCAGGAACCAGATAATCAGCTTTTCATGCCAACCTTGTGGGAAGATGTTGCATTTGGTCCTTTGAATATGGGACTTTCTGAAGATGAAGTTACAGCACGTGTTGATGAAGCGCTGCAAGTTGTGGGACTTTCACAATTGAAAGAGAAACCACCACATCACCTAAGTGTGGGCGAAAAGAAACGAGCAGCTATTGCTACAGTCTTAGCAATGCGTCCTAGAATTCTTGTGTTCGATGAACCAACAGCACATATGGACCCAAAAAGTCGTAATGAGTTTGCTAAATTCCTATCGAAACTTCACTCTGAAGGCGATTTAACAATTATTACTGCTACGCATGATGTCAATATTGTTCCGTATATCGCAGAACGTGCTTATGTGCTTAGTGAAGGAAGATTTATTGGAGCAGGATCCGTCTACGAAATTTTTTCCAATACAACGATGTTGAACCAAGCTAATCTTGAACCACCAATTATTGCCCAGCTATTTCAAGAAGCCCCCACTTTTAGTGGTAAAATTAATGATGCTGCGCTTCCAATGACATTAACTGACGCAATCTCCATTCTTAGAAAATTCCGAATTTCACACAAATAAGATGTCAAGGAAATTCAGCAAAACAGCCTTAACTGCAGCTCAGGCTCTTTTTAATGCAGTAAGAGGCAAAGGATGCTATTAAATCCCTTTTTTCAAAGATAGTAGATCATTAGTTTGTGTGTGCCTAGCAGTCATTGGGAATTTCCAGTGGGTTGACGACGAGATATTGGAAGCCGTGTTCTTCTGGATCTTTAATGAGTGGAATAAGGGGAGTGTCACATATTGGACACTTCTCAACGTTTTGGGGGAGCTTCCTTTCACAATTTGGGCATTGAATCATGTCAGTTACCCATAGGTAAGGCGGTAAGTTCATCCCTAAAAACTTCGGTAAACAGGAAGGTACCGAAAAAGCTGGATATTATTTGAAATCAGGCTAGATCAGAAGACCCCAGCATAGATTTCTGCAGCTACGATTCTTAGATTCCTAAGTAATCGCCTTCAATGAATTGCCGTGTAAACCAGGCGACAATCGCATCCATGGTCATTTCAAACGCGGTTGGATTGCTGAGATTGTGATCAGCCCCAGGTATCACAACCATTTCTTTCGGTTCATTCGCCTTACTGAAAAGGCGTTGAACTCCAGCCAAATCAATTCCTTTGTCCGCATCCCCGGTGATAATGAACAAGGGAGTGGGTGAGAGTTTGTGGATTTCGTTCATCACATTGTATTTCTCAGCATCTCGAACCATACTCTCAAGCACTGCGTGACGAAAATCCGGATTAGTAAGTTCGTGGACAACATTGGGGGCCGTTCGTAAGAGATCTTCAATAGTAAACGGCATTAAAGGTGATTTGGCAAAGGCGAGGGGATTATAGACTGGAGCACGAAGGGCTACCGCGGTTACCAGTGGATTTCGTATAGCTTCTATCACTGCAGGGGTTGCTCCGTAGCTTGGCGCATAAATACCAAGCCATTCCGGTGATACATACTCTGAATGAATTAGATGTTGAGTAGCGGCTTGGGCATCTTTGATTTCACCAGCTAGGCTAAAGTACCCTTCACTGGATCGGAATCCTCGAAAATCAAATGTCAGCACACAGAATTCAGCTTCAGCAAGGCGTGTAGCTGCGCCTCCAATCTGGTCCGAAGAGCCTGGGAAGCCATGGAACTTGCAGATACCAGCAAATACGCCTTCTTGGTCAGGGAGAACAAAGTTCCCTCGGATTGTTTCTCCCTCGGATTGGAACTCAGTGGGTATGACCTTGATTTTCATACGCAACTCTCCAAATTAACTGAAGCATCAGTCGTTTGAAGAGGTATTGTATCCTTCTAGGCTATTTACGTATCCTGTAAAAGAGAACCGCGGATGCGAGAGCAGCAGGTTCTGCAGCAAATATCAAAAACATCGTGAATAGCATATTATAGGCGTATATGGTGTAAGGACTTCCTACAAAAAGAGGGAAAAAAGGCATTTGAGCCAAGTAGAAATGCCCAAGAATAAGCCAGAAACAAGCGGCAACAATAATAAGAGTTGATCCAGGCAAAAAGTGTCTAGTTCTGAGAAATACAATAGCCCAGATAATGAAAGTGAGTCCCCATAATAAAAGACCCGTGAGTGAAGCAAATAGATAAAGTGGGAAAAGAGGACCAGGAGAGAACTCCCACGAATAAGTGCCAGGCATTAAGACATTGGGGTTGTAGAGAAGCAAATCTGACAACACCATAGGCCAACCTGAAAGCAGAGAGAAGAGTGACACGCTCAGAGCAAAAAATGAATCATAATAACGATAAAAGCCAAAGAAGGTGATTCCGGTTAATGTGATGCCTAGGGCTATTAAAATCAAGGCCCAGATTCTAAATGGAGTAAAATAAGAATAATAGGGGGCCCAAATTGGATAATAGAAGAACACATAAAATCCAACAATTAGGAAAGCCATGGCAATTATGCCAACAATAAACACTTGACGAGTAGAGGGAGTAAGATATCCAGGAGGAACTTGTTGAGTGCCTCCTCGCGGTCCTTTGCTCAAGGGTGGACGATACCGTCCAGCATCCAAACAAGATAAACAATAGAAAATGCCACCAATACGTTGTGAACATTGGTGGCAGACTCCAGCACCACACGAATGACAGATGCCGATGGCATCCTGATCAGTGTGTATTGCACATTTCAAAGACGCTCCACTCCATTTCGGTTATAGTAGGTGTGGCTTTAAATTCATGCTGGTAGTGACATTCTTCCTTTGGGTGCTATGAGAAGCGTGGAGGAAAGGGTAGCGATGGATGAGAATTCGCAAAGAGTTTTGAACTAAGACCGTTGACTATCGGAGTGGAGCGAGATTAATGACACAAACCAAGGAAGTTTCAATCTTAATCGGCGGTGAAGCCGGAGCAGGTATCTCTGCTGCAGGTGTATCATTGGGTAAAGCTTTCATGCGAGGCGGATTCCATGTCTTTGGCACAGTAGATTATCCATCCCTTATTCGAGGGGGACACAACTTCTACACCGTCCGTGCAAGCAAAGACCCTATCTATAACCAGTGGGACCGTCATGATCTAATTATCGCATTGGATGCTAATACCATTCACCGCCATTGGAAGCAACTCAAATCGAACGGTGGCATCCTCTACGACGAGGATGATAATTCTTTAGAGAACCTCGACATGCCCAATAATGTGAAGAACTTCTTTCCAGTCCCACTTGAAACCATAGTCAAAGAAATTGAAGGTCGAGACGTGGTTCGTAACACCGTTGCTCTTGGAGCCACTCTTGGCATTTTGGGGTACAACGTCGAAATCCTGGAAACGATACTTCAAGATTTCTTCACCGAGAAAGGTGACAAAGTCGTTACTATGAATGTAGACGCAGCGCGTGCAGGATACAATTATGCTCAGGAACACCACGCGAAGAAATTAGGAGTTCAAATTGAGCCGGAAAAAGAAATTCGAAAAGAACGGATTTTGCTCACAGGCAATGAAGCAGTTGCACTCGGTGCCGTCGCAGCAGGCTGTCAATTCTATGCAGCATATCCTATGACACCGGCATCACCGCTTCTCCATTTTCTAATTGCCTTCGCTGAACGGTTTAACATGGTTACTATTCAAGCTGAAAGTGAAATTGCTGCCATCAACATGGCCATCGGAGCATCCTATGCGGGCGTGCGGGCTATGACCGGCACCTCAGGCGGTGGCTTCTGCCTAATGAATGAAGCATTAAGCCTGGCAGGTATGACGGAAACTCCCCTAGTCATCATGCTCGGACAACGAACCGGGCCTAGCACCGGGCTTCCAACTTATACTGCACAAAGTGATCTCAAATTTGCCATCAATGCAGCACATGGTGAATTTCCCCGTTTGGTCATTGCACCTGGTGATGTACAGGAGTGTTTTGAGTTCACGATTGATGCCTTCAATTTGGCTGATGAATTTCAAATTCCGGTCATCTTGCTCACTGATAAACATCTGATTGAGAGTCATACCTCCACCGATGCTTTCGCCCTAAAAGGCGTAGAGATCAATCGTGGTAAACTCCTACCCTTACAGCCCTATTCTGAGAAGGAGCCTTATCTTCGCCATAAACTAACATCTGATGGAATTTCACCCAGACTGATTCCAGGAACCCCTGGCGCTTTGACTCATACGGATTCAGCAGTCCACAAGCAAAGTGGGTTTCAAGGAGACGACTGTGCAATCGCCACCAAAATGGCTAATAAACGCTATCAGAAACTCCCCAAATTACTCAAACGCCTTCAGAAGCAATCCGTCACAAAGATGCACGGTCCTAAAAAGGCTGATGTGACTCTTGTTGGTTGGGGATCAACCAAAGGAGTTGCCCTTGAAGCACTCCGTCTTCTTAAACAAGACGATATTTCTGCAAACTTCTTGCAGGTCATATATCTTGCACCCTTTCCTGGAAAAGAAGTGAAAGGGGCGCTCAACGGACAAAACCCAATTATAGTTGAGGAAAATCAAACCGCGCAACTTGGAAACCTGATTAAGGAACACACGTGCATTGAGATTACCAAAAAGGTTCTTCGATATGATGGAAGAGCCTTCAACCCCCTTCAGCTTGCCAAGCGAATCAAAGAGGAGCTCTGACAATGCTAAACCATAGAAATTCTCATCACCCCGAAGGTCACAGCAACAAAATAAGTTGAGAGGAAAGAAAAATGATGGAAAAAGCAACCCGAGAAAACATCAAAACCCAAGAAACAAACACCTGGTGCCCAGGCTGTGGCAATTTTGGAATTCTACGAGCCTTACAGAACGCAATCGTAGACCTTGAACTCCCACGCGAACAAGTTCTGCTTGTAACGGGAATTGGCTGCCACGGGAAAATGCACAACTATGTAAATGTGAATGGATTCCATGGTATTCACGGACGAGTCCTCCCCGTCATGACCGGTATTAAATTAGCAAACCACGAGTTAACCGTCATTGGTCATGCTGGAGACGGTGACCAATTTGATGAAGGACTAGGACATTTCCCCCATGCCGCCCGTCGCAATATCGATGTCAAGCTATTTACCCACAACAATAAGGTCTATGGCCTCACCACGGGACAGACCTCCCCCACCAGCATCCAGGGCTATGTAAGTAAAACCACACCCCATGGCTCTTTTCCCCCACGAATTGAACCCCTAAGAATCGCTTTAGCTAGCAATGCCACTTTTGTAGCCCGAGGGTGGGTAGGAGATGTGAATCACCTCAAGGAGCTCATGAAAGCGGCTATTCAACACAAGGGCTTTGCCTTTGTGGATATACTCCAGGTATGCTTTACCTTTAATCGTGTCCAAAATTACCAGTTCTACCGTGATCGAGTCTATAAGCTCGATGAAGAAGAACATGACCCTTCAGATCTCTATGCGGCGATGAAACGGGCGGAAGAATGGGGCAATAAGATCCCCATTGGTATTTTCTATCAAGAAGAACGGCCAATATTTCGCAGTTCTCTCCCACAAATCAAAAAAACGCCGCTAGTTAGACAGCCTATTCCGCCATCTAATTTTGCTGAAGGACTTCAAGCACTCAAGTAATTTTGAGAAGCAGCAAATAGATCAAAGAGTCAAAAAGGCGATTAATGCAGCTAGAAAAAAAGAGAGAAGAGGGCCTGCTAGCAGAAGCTAGGCAGGCTTGATGAAGTATGCCAGGTCGCCACCTTCGAGTTCTTGTGGTGCAATTTTAACTTTCATGCCCACTTTGGGTTTACTAGATAAACCTTTCATGTGACCGGCGAGCAGCAAATTATCTTCGAACTCGATGACACCCACCACATACGGAACATTGGTTTTCCTAGCGATACCTTCAGGAGCAAAATGCACAATCGACCAGGTATAAAGCGTGCCTTCAGGATTCACTTCAAACCATTCGAGGTCCTTGCTACCGCAAGGACACCTAAACCGAGGTGGCATGAATTTCTTTCCACAGGACTTACACTCAGTGGCCAGGAATTTACCTTCCTTCAGTCCATCAATGAACCTTCGAAATTCAGCGGTCATTCGTTGACGATGCTTCACATCCGTTGACAATTCTTGTACTAAACCTAGTTGGGGTTCACTCATTTCATTTCACCTCAGGGCTCTAAAACGAAAACATTCACAAATTGGCCATGCTGACCAACGTTGTGAGTGAGTGCAATCTCAACATCTGGAACTTGACGTTCTTTTTCTGCTGTACCGAAGACTTGTTTGTAGGCGTCGACGACCTGTCCGATACCAGTAGCACCTAATGGGTGGCCCTTGGATTTGAGACCTCCATCAACATTCACGGGAACTCCTGGTCCATCAATATAGGGTCCACGTTCTTCAGCCCATTTGCCTCCTTGACCCCTTTCACAGAAACCAAGGTCTTCATAAGCCATGACTTCTGCAACGCTAAAGCAGTCGTGAACGTATGCGACATCAATATCCTTAGCAGAGCGACCCGACGATTTATACGCCATCTCTGCGGCTCTAACCGACCCGCTCAAATTCGTAAGATTAGGACGATCAGTAACACGCATCGTGTCCGAAGAACAGCCAAGACCAGTAATCCAGAGTGGTTCACTTGACATCTCTTTCGCCTTTTCTTCATTTGCTAGAATGACGGTGGCGGCACCATCGCTAATCAAGCAACAGTCATAGAGTCGAAGAGGTAAGGCAATGGGGACTGCACCATTAGCATCTTCAATCGAAACTTTTCGACGCAGATGTGCTAACTTGTTATAGTAGCCATAGTAATGGCTTTTCACTGAAACTGCAGAAAGCTGGTCACGCGTAAGTCCATCAACAGCCATTTTTCGTGCAGCGTACAGGGAGTAGAAGGTTGGAAAACTAATTCCATACGGATACTCCCACCTGTGATCTCCTGCCACTGACATTAGTTCAGTTGCATAAGCGGTAGACACCCAGGTCATAGTCTCAACGCCAACGGCTGCCATAACATCGAATTGCCCAGAAGCAATTTGTGCCCAGGCAGTTCTGATGGCGGTGGAGCCAGTAGCGCATGCCGTTTCAACGCGCATTGTGGGTTTGCCAATAATACCGACTTCATCGGCAATGAGTGCTGCAGCAGCACCTTGACCTGCAAAAGCTTCTGCGGCAATGCCGATAACGCTGGCTTCGACGTCATCATTTGTGATTCCTGCGTGTTCGAGAGCAGGGAAGTACGATTCGTGTGCCAGTTCCCGGATTGTGACAGCGGGATAGGTGGCTTTCTGGCCTTCGATGTCTTCTTGGATGACTTTGCCGCGTTTGCCGTATTTGCTGTGACCAACGCCCACAATGGCGACTTTTGGAAGTGCCACTTATTTTTCACCTATGTATAGTTCTTTTCGTGATTCTTCTATCGCGGTTTTCGCTAATAGAATCTTTTGTTGTATTAGTTTAGCTGTGTGCTTATTTACCCTTAAATTTGGGTTTGGATTTGGAGAACACCGCAGCGATTCCGGTTGAAAGATCTTCAGTATCGAAGGTAGCTAGCATGCCTTCTAGTTCGGTGACATTGCCTTTCTCTACGGGAACGTCGAAGGAGTGGTTTATTGCAGCTTTAGCGAGTTTGAGAGCGATTGGGGCATTATCAGCAAGTGATTGAGCCATGAATAGAGCTTCACCATGGAGTTCATCGCTGGGGACCACTTTGTTTACTAAACCCATTTCGAGGGCTTCGTCAGCAGGGACGTCGCGACCGGTCAGAACGATTTCTTTGGCTCTTCCCATACCAACGGTGCGTGGTAGGCGTTGAGTTCCACCCCAACCAGGGATAAGCCCAAGTTTTACTTCGGGATTGCTGAATTTCGTCTCCTTCGAAGCGATGCGTAAATCACAGGCTAGGCTCATTTCTAATCCTCCGCCCATACATAGGCCGTGGATTTCAGCAATAAAGGGTTTAGGAAAGGCTTCTATACGCCGGAATAGCTTTTGTCCAGATTCCATGAATTCTTTCGCCATTTTCCGATCTTGAGCCATTTGTGCCGCTGCTGTGAGATCAGCTCCTACGGAGAATGCTTTCTCGGAAGCGGATCGGATGATGACGGCACGAACGTTGTTGTCTTTTTCGATTTTATCCAGAACATCATTCATTTCTTTAATGAGCTCTGGTCCGATTGCGTTGAGTTTTCCAGGACGGTTAAGGGTGATGACCCCGATTTGTTCTTCTTCGGCGAGGAAGTGCCCTTCAACCGCATAGGTTATGGTTTCATAATCTGCCATTTTCATAAGTTCCTCCTATTATGTTGGTTTTTATTTGTATTCGTAAAATCCTTTACCGGATTTCATACCGAGCTCGCCTTTATCCACTTTTTCCACGAGCAACTTTGGTGGGGCATAACAGCCACCAAGTCCACGTTCTAGTGTTTCAGCGGTAGCACGAGCAATATCAAGACCTACAAAGTCAGCGAGCTGTAAAGGTCCGGCTGGAAAGTTTGCTCCGAGAGACATAGCAGTATCAATATCTTCAGCTGTGGCTAAACCTTCTTGGAGTATCTTTACTGCTTCGGTAAGCACAGGGATTAGGATCCGATTGACAATGAAACCAGGTGAATCTTTCACTCGTACTGGAGTCTTGTCTAACTTCTTACTGAAGGCAGTCGCCGTTTCAATGGTATCCTCTGACGTTTTTTCTCCAACCACGATCTCAACCAATTTCATCGTGTATACAGGATTGAAGAAATGTGTCCCAACGACTTTCTCTGGACGTTTAGTAGCTGATGCAATTTCTGTAATACTTAGGGATGAAGTATTCGTTGCTAAAATGGTGTCAGGCTTTGCGGCCTTATCCATTTTCTCAAAGAGTTCCTTCTTGACCTTCATATTTTCAAAAATGGCTTCTACTACCAAGTCGACATCCTTGACCGCTTCTTCGAGGTCAAGGACAGGTTTAATCCCATCCACAATGGTTTTGGCATCCTTGAGGTCTAATTTGCCCTTATCGACACCTGTTTTGACCATGGATTTGATTTTATTTATTCCGTTTGTAATGAATTCTTGTTTTATATCGTTAAGGTTGACTTCGATGCCGAATCGGGCGGCTTGGTAGGCAATGCCTGTGCCCATAGCGCCAGCACCGATGACAGCGATACGATTGATTTCCATTTTTTTCACCTTAATGGTATTCGACAGTAATCTGCGTATGCGAAACTTAGAGGTTCTATTTTAATACAACTCTAAGTCCAAATTCGCAAGTCAAAGAGGAAAAGGGAAAGGGGACCAAAAAAAGCCAGCTAGAGGGTTTCTTGAGTTCTAATTCGCCGGAGTTGAAGTTTGAGTCGAACGAATCTTCGATCGTATTCGGCTTCACTGATGGTGCCCGAACTGAGTGCGGATTCGAGTTGTCTCAAATGCTCGATGAGTCGTGCTTCATCGCCAATGGCTATGTGTTCTAAAGATTCAGTTGGAGAAGATGGTGGATGAGTCAGTTCGGCAGGAATCGAAGCAGGGGCAGGAGATGGTGAAAAACCTCCGGCTTCTTCAAGTGTGGTTGGTTCGGAAGCAAGTTGGGGAGTAGCAAGAGGCACTGGAGTTAAGGAAGGCGGTTCCACTTGGGCTTTCTTCGTTTGTTTAATGTCTGTGAGCTCTTTCGTTTTCAAGCCTGGTTTGGCGAGGAGAAATTCCAGCTCAGAGATGAGCGCAGGGTTGAGTACGTATTTTTTAAGAACAGTGATACCCGCGTTTTCGGGCTCGGTGACGTTATGGCAGGAGTGGCATACAAAGATCATTTGGGGATTTTTAAATGAGGAGTTGCATTGAGGGCATTGGTAGCCGCGGAAGACCCGGAATTCATGTTGGTTTTTGCTGCGAATGCCGCAATGATTGCAATATACGTCCTGTTCGTCGGTGAGTTTGACGCTGATGGTTCCGCAGGTGAGATGTTCGAAGAGTTCAACGGGTTGAGCAGGCGTTTGACAACTGGGGCAGAGGATGTGAGGGTGGAGGTGAAGCGAATTACATTTGGGACAGGCAAGGGAGCTATTCGTGGGCTCTGTGAGTAAGACGCCATAATCGGCAAGGCGGTCCAGGAGTTTCATGGCTTGTTCATCCTCGAGGCCTGTGATAGAAGAAGCAAGAGGATAGGAATACCCTATTTTGGTTGTCGCAAGTTCGGGAACTAATTCTGCTTGTTGACGAGAAAGCAGGGCTTCAACGAGTGTTCGGGCTTCCTTTTCCTGTAAAATCGCGAGTTCTGCTAAGTTCGCAGGCGCTTTGCGAGTGGAGAAATGTTCTAGTTCATTGCTGATAACATCGAGCAACTGCTTTCGAAATTCAATGGTGACAACTTTGAACCCATCCGGTTCGCGATGCATTTGTGATAAAACGGGGTCAATTTTCGCTTCGATGTTTGTGAAAAATTGATCGTATCGAGCTTCGGGATCTCTGGCACCTACAGCAAGGACTTTCATCAATACGCGACCACGTCGAATGAGGAGTTTGAAATTGCCCATGGCGATGGTGTTGAGTTTGCCACCGGAGGTTTCTTGGGCAAAGTCGTGACTTGCTGCAATAAATCCTGAGAAAAGGTCGGGATTGAAGGAGAAGCCTGGAACGGTGATATGGGTAAGAAGGAGTCCACTATTCGCATCGATGAGCCAGATGCCGTAGAGAACCATGTAGGCGTACACCTCGTACTTGAAAATACTCCAATCGGTGTGAGTATCTTTCAATTCCCGCAGATAGCCAAAGGGTGAACAAAGCCGCAGTCTATTCCGCCTCTGGCAAATTTGCCTGTGTCTAATATCCCATTTAATACTGTTCCTTCCAAATGATTTCTGCTGAAAAAATGAAGTTTCACTTAATCTCTTAGATTTGACATTGCCGGCAGAAGTTCGCGACTCGTAACCCAGATTTCACAGAGGAAAGGGTAGTAGTGCAAACCGGACAGGGTTCACCACCCTTCCCATGCACTTGAAGAAAGTCTCGGATCTCGAATTGCAGCTCGTCTCCAACTCGATTAGCAATAGTTGAGATGGCATGCTTTAAAACCGAGTGAGTTGCTGAATACAAAGCATCAATTTCTGTGGTAGTGAGAGTGGACCGTTTACGAAAGGGTAAAACATGAGCGGCAAAGAGGATTTCGTCCGCGTAAGCGTTGCCAAGTCCCGCAATAAAGCGCTGGTTAACCAGCACATGCTTAATGGCTCCGTTAAATTTACGGATTCGTTGACGAAATACCTCTAATGTCAGCGTGGGATCCAAAGCATCTGGACCCTGTGTATCGTAGTTCGGGATAAGGGATGTGGGCTCATCTTCGAAGAGGAGATAGATCTTGCCCATGTTTTTCGCATCCAAATAGCGTAGATCCCATCCAGTATCAAGGTGGAAGCGGAAGCCCATTTTCTTCTGCTTCTTGGTAGATGGTGATTGTAGTTTGAGCCGACCAGCGAGCATGAAATTGATGAATAATCGCGCTTCTGGTTCAAAGTGAAAAATGAGAATTTTACCATATCGCGAAAAATCCTGGATAACCCGGTTTGTTAGCCCCTGGATGAATTGCTGGGCTGTGGGACGTCGGAGAAGGATGGGACTTCCGACTTCTGCCTGTTCGATTCGTTTTCCGATCAGTGTTCGTTTGAGAACCGTTTTGGCAACTTCTAAATCGGGTAACTCGGGCATGGTACTTCGCTCGCAGGCTTTTCCTGTACGTCAAGGTTTATGTGATTTTTGCCGTGGGGTCAACTACCTCTTTGTGTCATGGTGGTCCGCCTTCCCGTTTCCAGAGCCAGTAAGAAATGACAACAAAGATGATGGCAAAGACTGCGAAAATGCATTCCACCAATATACTGGCAGTATATGGGTCTAGGAACGGGTAGAGGAGGAATTGCAGGAGTATCATGGGAATGAAGTCGAACAGGAAGTGGAATAGAATCGCCAGCACCGCAAAAATATACCGGCGATGCCATACTGCTAGAGCCACAAGTATTGTTGCAGATACATGGAAGGCAATTGCGATATTTCGTTCAACAGCCCCGAGTAAGAAACTGAAAATGAATTCCGATTCAGTTGGCAATGTGATAATTGTGATTAACCATTCGTATAGGAACCCGTATGTGAGCACGGTAAGGACATACAGCAGGAGAGCCTCACAGAGTCCCCAACCTAGCCCGAAGCATAGAGCATGTTTGAGAGTTTTAACGAATTGCGGAAATTTGTATAAAAACCCATATTTGATTCCTTCTTCAAATAATCCTGCCAGCAATGCACCTGTGAAAATTAGAATGGCGGCTAAGAGGACATTAAATAGGGGAGGAACGGTAATCGCCCAAAGTTCAAGAGCTAGGAGAATGGGCGTTCGGGCTAGCAAGGCCAATAGCCAAAAAATACCACCGAGTAGCGCAGATATCCACATGCTTCCTTTAAACCGAGCGATATACAGAAAGAGGATTAACGCAGGGAATATCGCGAGTAAAGTTCCAGCAATGGAAACCAGAATGAGAAAAAGGCTCATCGTACCACCAATTTGCTATTATTCTGAACTTACATAAAAACCCGTACTGATGTTCTGAGAGTCACCCTTTTACTACTCTAAGAAGTGGTGAAATCCTTAAAGGAAAGTTAAGGCTCAAGACATGAACAGGTGTTTATTCATGGTAGACTATAAAATTCGAGATCTAGTCCTGGCAGAACAAGGCCGTAAAAAAATCGATTGGGCAGAATCTCAAATGCCCGTCTTAATGGGAATCCGCAAACAATTCGCCAAATCCAAGCCCCTCGACGGTATGCGCATTTCTGGTTGCTTACATGTAACCAAAGAAACCGCTGTTCTGGTTGAAACCTTTGTTGCAGCAGGAGCTGAAGTCGCCTGGTCGGGGTGTAATCCCTTATCCACCCAAGATGATGTGGCCGCAGCCTTGGTCGCCAACGACGTCCCTGTGTTTGCCTGGCATAACCTGAACAAGGAAGAATATTACTGGTGTATTGACCAAACCCTCAAGATTAATCCCCAATTAACCCTTGACGATGGCGCCGACCTCATTTTCACCGTCCATACTAAACAACCCAAATTAGCCAAACAAATCCTTGGTGCCTCGGAGGAAACTACGACAGGCGTTCACCGGTTACGTGCGATGGCTGCTGATGGAAAACTTCGATATCCGGTTATAGCGGCGAATGATTCGGTAACCAAACACGAAATGGATAATGTCTTTGGAACAGGCCAATCTGCACTAGATGGAGTGCTACGAGCGACCAATATTCTATTCTCAGGAAGCACTGTTGTTATTGGAGGATTCGGTCACTGTGGACGCGGTCTAGCTTTACGTGCACGTGGTATGGGAGCAGATGTCATTGTTACCGAAGTCGACTATCTCCAAGCACTGAAAGCCAGGATGGAAGGCTACCGGGTCATGCCTATGCTTGAAGCCGCCGCCCTTGGAGACGTCTTCATCACCTCAACGGGCATGCGTGATGTCATAACGAAAGAACACTTTGAGGTCATGAAAGATCGCGCGATTCTAGCTAACGCGGGTCACTTCAATGTCGAAGTGAATGCCGAAGAATTAGCGAAAATGGCTAAAAAGGAACGAGTGATCCGAGAAAATAACCGCGAATACACATTGAAAGATGGACGCCGTATTTACCTACTTGGCGAAGGACGACTGGTGAACCTTGCAGCAGCAGAAGGGCATCCTTCATCCGTGATGGATTTGTCATTTTCCAACCAGTTCTACGCCATGCTCTACCTGAAAGACCATCACAAAGAACTCGCTAATGAAGTCTACGTCCTTCCCCGCGAAATTGACGAGACGATTGCCCGACTGAAACTGGAATCTATGGGTATCAGTATTGACAAGCTAACTCCCGAGCAACATCGTTACCAGACCGATTATGCTGAGGGAACATAGCCGCCTAAAACCTGCCCAACACTAGGACTTTTCAATCAGTCCCCGAGTACTCTAATCCTTCAGTAATAATTGAAGGTGAATTCAGTTGGCAGATATTAAACCGTTCGACCTCGCTAAACTAACCTGGCAGGAAGCAAAAGACCTCTTCCAAATAACTGACATAGCTATGATCCCCGTCGGGTCCCAAGAACAACATGGCCCAGCCCTCCCACTCGATAATGACGCGTTCCAAGCCCAAGAATTCGCGCATCTTGTGGCAGATCGGCTCTGGCCAAAAATCAAACTCGCCGTAGCGCCCCTCATCTCCTATGGCGTCTCTCCCCATCATATGCCCTTCTCTGGAACCATTACTCTCCGTCATGAAACATTCATTGACCTTATTTTTGATATAGGAAAAAGTCTAGCACAGCACGGGACGAAAAAAATCATCGTTATGAACAGCCATGGCGGTAATACATCAGCCCTGTCCATTGCCCTCCGAAAACTCTACGATGAATTGGGTCTATGGTGCGTGGGAATTGAATGGTGGAAGATTACTAGCGACCTCGTGAAAGAGACCTTCGATCCACCACACTTCCATGCCGATGAAATGGAAACCTCAGTCGCTTGGGCATTAGGCCAACGTGTCCTCGAGGACAAACGAGTAGACGAACCAGGCCGTGAACCCGTTCCTGGCTTTTCTAAACCAACAATGTTTCCGCCTCAGCCAAACATTATGCCAGTTTGGGATACCACAGACTTTACTGATTCAGGTACAATTGGCTATGCAACACGTGCAGACCCCAAGAAAGGTAAAAAGATTGTAGAAGCAGCCATCGATCGAATCGTGGCGTTCATTGAACAGGTAACATCTCTCACTTAATCTAGTTACCATAGAGTTGAATCACAATTAAAACACCAGTTTATTCGGAGAGAAAAGTGCTAGATTACTTCAATCGCATCTCGTTCGTGGATTTCACGTTTACTCCGTATACCCAGCGCCCCGGCTAGTATTCCTAGCAGGGAACCAATAATTAGGCTAAACCCGCCAAAACTGAGGGCGATGAAGCTAATTAATAACGTGAAGATCGAAAATACTAAGATAACTGCAGCTCCTGCCCTCCGATTCAGAAACCGCATAATTGCAGCTCCAAGAAGCAACATAAGAGAGTAGAAGATGGCAGCCCCAATTAGGGTATTCATCATCATCATAATCATCGAGAGATAGGACAAATACCAAGGATCACCCCCTGGATCAAACCAAAGAAGCATTTGTCGAAGGATTTCGGTGACTTGGTAGATAGCAAAGAGGTTAAACATAATGGCAAAAAGTGCAATGGCAGGTTCCCGGAGAGGTTTTTCTGGATCCCCCTTGACGAGTTCACTTATGGGTGCTTGTTTTTCTGAAAACACTTCCCAGCCTCCATAAAGCATTTACTATGGGTCGTTTATGTCCGGTAAGTAAAAGCTTTTAGGTATCGGCTTCTGATGAAGGCACAATAGGATTCGGAAGGGAACAGGGCTGTATCGATATTCCTTCAAACGAATGCAGCGGAACTGGAAACTAACCCTTGCCATTCTAATCGGCATACTGATTGGAACCACCCTTTTCGCAAGCGCCAACCTTGCTAGTGCAGCCACCTTGAATTACATGCTAGAAGAAATCCTCCAAAATGTTCCAATAGATATGAGTTACTATCCACAAGGCAGCGACATTCATGGATATCCAAATAGTACCAATCTTATTCTGTATCAAAACACCATAGAAAGTGTAGAAGAGGTTCTTAGTACACAGGTTATAGGGCGATATACTAATTTTACTTGGAGTTTTGAGGATGATACAGCAACTATGCAAGAAATAATCGGAATAGAATCGGATTCACCAGCGTGGAACGGGGCGAATCTCATCGCTGGTACAACTAGCCTTGGCGTGAATGAAACCTTCATTGTGCTAGGCTCGAGTCAGCAGAGCCAATTTCCTGTAGGAACCAGTTTTAACAGCTCTATACAAGTAGATCGATGGCCTCAAGAGCCCTACCTCATCAACGTAACACTTGATGTCGTAGGAATTATTGAACTAACAGAAGAAGCCTTTGGCCACTTAGACACAGCCTTCTACGATTCTCCTTATTATCTACAAAGCATATTTCTTGTGGACCTTGACCTCACGATGTTACCGCTCTTGGATGTGGCCTATGGAATTCCATCTGTTGAGTGGGTAAATATTGACACCCAAATTAACATCTACTTACACCGAATTGGACTCGTTAACCCGTTTGATGTAACCACTTCGATTCAACAGATTGGCCTGATTAGACAACAATTGCAAAACCGATTAGGGTATGATGTCTATATTGATGATCGCATTTCCCTAAGTTTGATTTTCTTTAGTTCTTTTGCTGAAACCCAGAAACTAACGTTTCTGTTAATCTCGATGCCCATTTTCTTCATCGCATTGTATGTGGGAATCACTCTGAATGATGTATCCTTCTCGCTTCGCCGCCGAGAGGTAGGCTTGTATTTAACGAAGGGCCAAACACGCGGAGGTATCACCAGTATGTTTGTTACCGAAGGATTCCTCATTGGCATCCTTTCAAGTATATTGGGCTTTGCCCTAGCCTTTGTTCTAGTACCCTTCTTTATGGGTTCAGGAACCTATAAGCCGCTTAACCCCTTCTTGGTAGGAGTCGATACGATTTTCCTAACCCTCGCCTTTGGTGTGGGACTCGCCCTAGTTGCAACCTATTTACCAGCACGAAAAGCCGTCCAAATACCTACAACCGAAGCCATTCGTGAATACACTCTTGCTGGTGAACCCAGTGGATATAACAGATTTCTTGCCTGGACGTGTCTCATACTTGGTACTTATAAACTCATAGTCTGGAGTTTTGGCATTAACGTTGCAAGCCTGTTACAAAATATAATATATACGAATCCCATCCTAAGTTTTGCTGTAGTCATCTGGTTGCTAATCGACTCAGTACTCGGCTTTTGGGCACCGTTGCTGTTTTTCTATGGTTTCACAATCATATTAGTGAAAGGCTCGACACGATTCTACGACTATGCCACAAGATTCATTCGGCGTATTCTGGGAGATCTAGGAGCCTTGGCAGCCCATACGATTCGTCGTCGACCGGGGAGAACCGCTGCTGTCATTTTTATTACAGCACTTCTTGTAGGTTATAGCGTGCAAACTATTGGCGTAATTTCCGCTCAACAAGACCTAGTAATTCGAAATGTCTACAAAACTGTGGGAGCGGATCTCAAGGTGAGAGTTAATCATCCAGATAATATCACGAACATGCTCGACACGATTCGCAGCGTACCTGGTGTACGTGGAGTTACCTTTGAATTTACCATCTCTGCAATTACAGCAAGTGATAGCGCGAATATTAGAGCGATTAATGTCAGTGAATGGATCGACATAGCCTATTGGGAACCCGAATGGTTCCCCATCCAACCAGCCCATGTTGCCCTTCAACAATTAGCGGAAAATAATCAATCCATTATCTTGGAACGAATCATAGCCGTGAATTTGAATATCGCGTTAGGCAGTTCCATCTTTGTAGATATTCCGGGGAACGAAACTCACGGTATGGAGGTCGTAGGATACTTTGGACCGGAGCCAGTTAATTTGGGCAGTATGGGGTATAGTTTCTGGATGGCTGAAGAGACGTGGTCATATATTTCTTATGAGCATTACCAAGAAATTCATTCTGGAGTGTCTTCGGGGTATATTCTTGTGGCGCTTCAATCCCCAGCAGTTAATGCAGAGGTGGTTAGTGCAATTGAAGCATTGGATGATGTTACTAGCGTTGATTCTGCCCTTGAAAGACTGGGAGAATTTCGGTCCGATGTTTTTCTAAATGCTAATATTAACATGATGTATATGGGATTGCTCTTCGCGTATCTCTTGGCATCCTTGGGAACTGTAGTCATCGTTTACTTAACGCTTCGTGAACGTCGGAGGAGTACGGCGCTCATGAGTGCCCGTGGAATGACTTATAGCCAAACTATTCGGACTTTGATGGCGGAATCCTTAACTCTCATTGGCTTTGCCCTTATCGTTGGTCTCGTTGTAGGAATTATTGTTCTTTATGGTCAGGTTCGTGGCGCTGTAGGAAGTGTAGGCTATCTCAACATACCAACCTTACTAACTGCCCGTTTTCTTCCTGCCCCGTTCCTTGGTCTTATGGCAATGCAATTAACTGCACTTTTAGTAATGCTCCTTTGTGCAACAATTATTCCAATTCTCATCGAGGCACATAGTGCCCGTTATGATACATCCATATTGAGGTGAAAAATTACAATGGCTTTCATCGAAGTTGAAGATTTAGTTCGTGTTTATCGCATTGGAGAAGTTGAGGTACGAGCTCTTCGAGGATTGAATCTCTCCGTGAATGAAGGTGAGCTCATTTCAGTGATGGGGCCCTCTGGTTCAGGAAAGACAACCTTATTGAATATCCTCGGAGGCTTAGACCGATCCACAGCTGGACAAGCCAAAGTGGGTGATGTCGACCTTACCTTTCTTTCCCGAAAACAACTCGTGATGTATCGCCGTAATGTCGTCGGACATATCTTCCAAACCCTTAACCTCATTCCCACTCTATCAGCAGCGGAAAATATTTCACTTCCCATGATTGTAGCACAGGTTCCCCGGAGTGAACGACGAAATCGCGTCGATGAACTGCTAGATATTGTCCAATTGTCAGATCGGGCACACCACAAGCCCGACGAGTTAAGTGGAGGTGAACAGCAGCGGGTGGCGATTGCCGCCGCTCTGGCTAATGATCCTCCTGTAGTCTTAGCTGATGAACCCACAGGTGAATTGGATTCGGAAACCTCACGGACCATCGTGGATTTTTTGGCAAAAATTAATCAAAAATACAATAAGACCATTGTTATGGTCACCCACAACCCCATCGTGGCTGCGGCAACTGAGCGTATTCTTCGCATTGAAGATGGGGTGATTATTTCCACGTATACACCAGCTGAGCTCGAAGCAGGAGCCGAAGGTCGCCAAGTAAGTTTTGTCGACCAGATGCGACAACGGATACGAAAACTCGAAGCGGAATTAACAGCACTAGATAAGAAATTCAAGAAGGGAGAAGTAACTGGTGATGAATACGTCGATGAACGTCTTCGATTAAAAGCCGCCATACAGGGCCTCGAAGATGAAATTCATCGACACGGCGGTTAGGACGCTATTGGCTTATCCATTTCAGCGAAAACGGAAGTATTAATTGCACTTTTCCCTCCTGTGATGCATAGCAAGTTCATTTAATCTGAACAGGAGTCGTAGAATCGTGCCTTTTCGAGATTACATCGCAGCGCCTCATAAACTAGTCTATATTGAAGGAAAAGAACGCCACGAAATCCCCTGCATTTTTTGCGCTATTATCAAAGGCAACCCACGGGTCAAAACCAAGATTATCTATCGGAATGCGGAATTCATGGTGCTCCTTAACATGTTCCCCTTCAACCCCGGTCATCTAATGGTCGTGCCAATTCGACATGTTGAAAAACTTTCGGAGTTGAGCCCAGAAGAGTTGGATGCGTTCTTCCGGTTAGGTGCAAGAACAGTACGCCTAGTTGAAAGGGCATTCAATCCAACAGGCGTGAATATGGGCTTGAACATCGGATCTGCAGCAGGAGCGAGTATTGAACATCTTCATCTCCATATTGTTCCACGATATCCACGGGAATTAGGCTTTATGGAAACCACTGCAGACACGCGAACCTTGGTGATGGATGCAAAAACCACCTACCAACGACTGCACCCCCACTTGGATATTCTCAAGGAGGAGACGACAAAAGATTCCTGAGGGAAACCCATGAATAACAAAAAATCTGACTCTAGCCATCAGGGTCTGGTGCAACTCTATACGGGAAATGGTAAAGGAAAAACCACAGCCGCCTTGGGGTTAGGACTACGTGCTGCCGGACATGGATTTGAAGTATATATGATTCAGTTCATGAAAGGGCAGATCAATTATGGGGAATTGGAAGCAGTGAAACATATCCCGAACTTCACCATTCAACAGTTCGGGCGCCCGGATTTTGTTGATAAAGCCAATCCAGCTCCCGAAGATATCAAACACGCGAAAAATGCGTTAGAGCGGGCTCGTGAACTTATCAAGGTGGGCAGTGTCGATTTTCTTATTCTCGATGAGGTGAATGTGGCCTTAGACTTTGGGCTGATTAGCGAGAAAGAGGTTATTGCACTCATCAAATCGCGTCCACCAAATATGGAGCTCATCTTAACTGGCCGTTATGCACCTCCATCGCTTATTGAAATCGCTGATCTTGTTAGTGAAATTAATGAGGTCAAGCATCCATACCAAAAGGGTGTTGCAGCACGTAAAGGCGTTGAAATGTAAGATAAAGAGAGTGGTCGAGTGCCCAAGAAACAGCGTATCAAGAAAGCTTTGCGCCATTGGGAAACCAATGTGCTCAAACCCTATACGAAGACTAATCCAGAACAAACTGATGATTTCGTCACCACTTCTAGCAAACCAATAAAACGTCTTTACACACCTGATGACCTTGGCGATTTTGAATATCAACGGGCTTTGGGGTTTCCTGGGCAACCGCCCTATACGCGTGGTGTATATCCGACCATGTATCGGGGACGTTTATGGACCATGCGGATGTATTCGGGATTTGGCAACGCGTTACAAACCAATGCACGTTACCGATACCTCTTGGAACAGGGGCAAACCGGGTTAAGCGTCGCCTTTGATCTTCCAACACAGATTGGCTTTGATTCAGACCATCCGATGGCTGCAGGCGAGGTTGGAAAATGTGGGGTGTCCATTCCCACGGTCGAAGATATGGGAATTCTATTCCAAGGAATCCCACTTGATAAAGTGAGTACAAGTATGACTATCAATGCACCTGCTGCAGTCTTACTTGCCATGTATCAAGCGATTGCGAAAAGTCAGGGTGTTGATCCCAAGGTGCTGCGGGGCACGATTCAAAACGATATTCTCAAAGAGTATGTCGCCCGGGGAACCTATATCTATCCTCCAGAGCCGTCCATGCGTTTAATTACAGACACTTTTGCGTATTGTCGTAAGGAGCTTCCCCGATGGAATACAATCAGCATTAGTGGATATCATATTCGCGAAGCTGGAAGTACTGCTACGCAGGAAGTAGCATTTACGTTCGCGAATGGAATCGCATACATAAAAGCTGCCATTGAAGCAGGGTTAAAGATAGACGAGTTTGCTCCGCGTCTCTCATTCTTTTTTGGGGCACAGAACGACCTCTTCGAGGAAGTGGCGAAATTCCGAGCGGCACGTCGATTATGGTATAAGATAATGCGCGAACGATTCAATGCAGAAAATCCCCGGTCCTGGTTACTTCGTTTTCATACCCAAACAGCTGGGTGTAGTTTAACGGCACAACAACCAGAGAATAATATTGTTCGGGTCACAATGCAAGCCCTTGCGGCGGTGCTCGGTGGCACTCAATCCTTGCACACCAATTCTATGGATGAAGCCCTCGCACTCCCCACCGAAAAAGCCGCAACAATTGCCTTGCGGACCCAACAAATCCTAGCACAAGAAAGTGGTGCGGCGAATACGATAGATCCATTCGCAGGTTCATATTTTCTTGAAACACTTACCGATGAGATTGAAGAAGAAGTCGTGGACTATTTAGATCGTATCGACAAAATGGGAGGCGTTCTTCGAGCTATTGAAACCGGATATATTCAACGAGAAATCCATGATAGTGCCTATCGCTACCAACGCGAAATTGAAACCGGTGAACGCGTTGTCGTGGGTGTCAACCAGTTTGTAATTCCTGAAGAAGAACAAACCATTGAGTATCTGCGCGTTGACCCCTCGATAGAAAAAAGTCAATCGCAGAAACTGAAGAAACTTCGAAAGAATCGTGATACTAAAAAAGTTGAAAATGCACTGAATCGATTGCATACCACTGCAGAAGGCACGAATAACCTCTTGTATCCGATACTTTCAGCAGTTGAAGCAAAGGCTACTCTTGGGGAGATATGTGATGTACTCCGGTTAGTCTTTGGAGAATATAAAGCGCCTCAGATCTTCTAAAGCTCCTTTTCAAATTCAGTAATCGAGGGCACTGTCACCAACACTACAGGGATTAACGCCAACGCAATGAGAGCTGCAACCCAATAAACGCCCTGAAGTGCCCAGCCGGCGAGAACCAGCGCCATGATGAGTGGACCAAGTGTTTGACCTAATCGTAAAACAAGACCGTTCAAGGACATAACCGCTGCACGATATTCCATTGGAGCTAGATTCACAAGGAGATTTTGGGTTGTGGGATTGGCTAAGCCCATTGAAATCCCAAAAAGTCCGACTGGCAAGAAGATTGCCGAAAGTATTGGAGCAAAAGGGATGAGAAACATTCCCAGAGCCCCAAATGGGAAGGCGACTAGTAAGATTTTCTTCATGGAAAAACGCCGAGTCAAGTAGCCCACAAAAAACGATGTGAAAGCGGAGGCAACTGAAATGAAGGAAACTACTAATCCTGCAATAAATGAATCCACGGAAAAAACTGAGATTACCAGGAATGGTAAATACGTAATAATCGCCCCATAAAGCATGATGAACATTGCAGTACTTACTATGAACAGTCCTGCCACTTGTTTATCTTGGAGCAGAATGCCAATATGGCTAAAATATTCAGATAAAGTAAGCTTTTGGTCAGGTTTGGGGACGCTACTCCATCGGAGTGCTGCTAACCCAATGGGTATGGCTAGAAGTGGAAGATAGAAAGGATAAGACCAAGCAAAAAGAGCCAAAAAACCACCAATTGCAGGATAGATTGCAGTAGCAATGCTTTGCACACTTGCATTATAACCCATAATCTGCATGCGTTGGTTCGGGTGATAGAGGTCACCGATGATTGTTACATTGAGTGACCCTAGGGAAGCAGCTCCTACTCCCTGGAAGAAGCGAAGGATAAGCAATACGATGAAAGGTGAAAGTCCCAAGAGGGTACCTAAGGGCTCGGAAAAAGCGCAGGTAAATCCCGCGAGACCAAATAGTAACAATGATGGGACTAATACGCGTTTGCGACCAAAACGGTCTGCAGCAACGCCTAGAAAAGGTGTAAGAAGCACTCCAGGCAGTGTAAAAATGACGACAACCAGACTGATCATTCCCGGCGGAATACCCAATGCTGTACTCATTAGAGGAAAGGCAGGAGTGATACTTGCTACTCCCATGACTGCAATAAGAGTGGTCCCAAAGATAATGAGTAAATTTGCATTTAGCGGCGGCCTCGCTATTTCATTCTGTTCCATGAATGCTTCACCGAATTCTATGGTGGGCTCCCACTCCTAACCTTTGATAAAAACATTTGTGGATTATCAACTCAATGAAACAGAAGTCTTTTGAAGGTCACAGAGTGAAAAGAAAGCGGAGTTGTGTCGTTTGCGAATTGCCCATATTGGGATAGCTGTTAAAGATGCTAATGCAGCTCTTAAATTATATTCAGAGATATTAGGCTTAGAACCCTCGAGTGTTGAAACGGTGGAATCTCAAAAGGTGAAGACTATCCATATTCCAATTGGAGATTCCAGCATTGAATTACTAGAGTCAACAAGTTCTGATGGGGCTGTGGGTAAATTTGTTGAAAAACGTGGTGAAGGAATTCATCATATTGCAATTGAAGTAGATGACATCAAGGCCACTATAGCTCAGATGAAAGCCGCAGGATTTCAGTTGATTGATGAACAACCGCGAAAAGGCGCAGGCAAAATGCTAATTGCATTCATTCATCCTAAAAGTACTAATGGAGTCCTCTTAGAACTCTGCCAGCCGATGAAATAGTACGTGAACCCGATGTCTGAGCCTCCCATTCCGCTTGAACCCCGCAATGACCCTTTTCAGCACGCACTAAGTAATACCTCAAAGCTCGTGTTTAAACGGCTGCTCCATTTTTCCTCACTGCCTTCCACGAATGCATACTTAAAGTCCCTAGCAGAGGTGGGAGAACCCGAAGGCCTCATTGTATTAGCAGATGAACAAACTGCAGGGAAGGGGCGACTAGACCGAAGCTGGCATTCACCCCAAGGAGGCTTATATTTCTCCTTACTTGTTCGCCCCATGACCATTGAAGCCAGCAAAACGCCCCTTATCACATTAACTACAGGCATAGCTCTCGCCCAAGTATTCCAAAGTGCCTTGGGAGTAAAAGCGGTTTTAAAATGGCCTAATGATGTTCTGTTAGATAACCGTAAAGTAGCCGGAATTTTAGTAGAATCCACTTTCATTGAAACGGATATCGAATTCGCAGTTATCGGTATCGGTATCAATGTGAACTCAACTCGTACGGATTTCCCTGAAACACTCAGTCCTTTCGCGATAACGCTTCAAGACAAGCTTAATCGCCCTGTAGATACACCCCGTTTGTTCGGATATCTGATAAGTCAACTTGAGTTTTGGTATATGAAACTTCGTGATAAGGGTTTCAAGGCAATTGAACCACATTATCAGCAATTATGCATCACACTTGGTAAGACAGTCATAATTGATTTGGGTAATACACAGGTCACAGGGCTTGCAAAAGAGCTGGCATCTGATGGAGGACTAGTCCTTCAAACTTCAGAAGGTCGCCAGATAATCCGCAGTGGTGACGTGGTTTCCTCAATATCAGCCACTGAGAATGAATAATCTCAACAAGCCTTTTAGGGTTCAACTTCTCAGAATCAAGTAGTGAACCATAATGTCACAGCTTGGTATCCAGCTTGCATTACTCTTCTTAGCACAGTTCGATTTTGTAGATTCACTATTAAATCTGATTTTTGGTGCCTTTGGCTTGATTTTCGTTCTATTCATCGCTATCTTTGTCGGTGTTTTCATTTTCGCTTTCTACATGATCTGTAAGAGTATGCGTGCAGCAACCAAAGGCATGGATATCCCTCAAAGTGTTCACTTTGAGCAACACTCCCAAAACGAACGCCAACTCATCAGAGAAAGCCTCCCTCCTGTCTGCCCTGAATGCGATGCACCTCTGCGATATAATGAGGTAAAATGGACAGGTCCAAGACAGGCTGAGTGTCCCTATTGTGGTCACGTCGTTGAATTAGAGGAAACAATCGTGGGAGACGATTAGAAAAAATGCAGGTGACCAGCTCAGGGCTAGTCACCAACTCATGTGGTTACTGGTTGCATTTGGTCCTAGCTAGTCTTCCAGAGTAGGTGAATGTTACAGTATTCACGAGCCATATCGGGTTTATCTTTCATCGGGAAGTCCGCTTCAGGCTTTTGGCCCGGTTCTAGGAACTGGCGCATGATCGTTCCATCCTTCACTACTTGAATCCATTCAATCCAGTGGGCATCAACCATCGGATGAGGAGTGGAACCGACGACCACGTGAATGCCATCCTTAGTCTCTTCCACAATCGGTACGTGTTTTTCTTTTGTGAAATCTGCTGTCTGTTCCTCCATGAGTTTCATGGGTTGGCCACAGCAGACAAGCGTTCCTGTACCAGTGTGCAGCACTTCGACAATATTGCCACAAACTTCGCATTTGTAGATTTGAAGTAATTCAGTCATTTCATAATCACCAATAGATTTTCTATGTACATATTTGATGGCTACCTTGATGCGCTCTTAGCTTCCCGTTCTTTTTTCCTTTTGACCATTTCTTGTACATCGTTGTAAATCTCTTCGCCCACGCATTCTTTCGCGTATTCACAATACTCTACGCAGGACATCATATCATTGTAAATTGTAAAACCACAGTTCTCACAATCCATCTTCACATCATTCGAAAAGAGTTCGATCTCTTCACCACATTGTGGACAGGTTTTGAAGAGGATGGTAGGCCGTTTCAATGGAGCAGCGCCAGGACAGTCATCGATAATCTTCATGGTTATCAGAGAGGCGTTAACACTGTTGACCTTAAAATCCGTTCCCTTTTCCTAATCCTGTGCCGACTCATCGTCAGTGGATTCATCGGCGTCTGAGAGTTGTTCCTGCCCTCCTTTCGACTCGTCATTCGCGTCCGGGGCATAACTCGCAACCTTCTCAATAGCCGCAATTAATTCGTCTTTAAGTTCAAGCGAGATACGCACACCCTTTTTAGTGGGACGCCAACTCGCCTCGCCCGCCTGATAATAAATTCGAATATCAATACCCAAAAAGCCTTGCCACTCAGAAAGTGACACCCAGATTTTTTCAGTTTCACTCCGGGGCAATGCTACGGGTTCACCAACAGTTGTCATAATATGAACACCTTACCCTCCAATGCTTAGAAGCACTCATAAAAATAATTGCATTCACAGAAAAACAAAGAAAAGGCGGACTCAGCACTCCACACACGGGGGCCTAGCCCCGCCAAATTCGTTTAACAAGCTAATCTGTAGGCTCGAACATATCTTTGCCTACACCACAAACTGGGCAGACCCAGTCGTCGGGAATATCTTCGAATGCAGTGCCTGGCTCGATACCACCATCTGGATCTCCTTTTTCAGGATCGTAGATATATCCACAAGATGTACAGACGTATTTTTGTGCCAAATAAGGTCACCTGATTTTGGTGATTTCGTTTTGAGTTATTATTGTTTGGGTATTATGAGTGAGTCGCTAATTAGTAGGTTTCGCAAAGCACTTGGAAGTATTTGCGTGCATGGAAGCAGGAGGGACATTGTTCGGGTGGTTCATCACCTTCGTGGATCCAACCGCATTCTCGACACATCCACCGAGTGGGTTTCTTTTTCTTAAAAACGGTGTTAGCCTCGACTTCTTTAAGTAAGGCTGTGTATCGGTCAGCGTGGTGGACTTCAGCTTTAGCGATGGCACGTACTTGTTTGGCGATGGCTGTGAAACCTTCTTTTTCAGCGATGTCGGCGATTTCGGGGTACATGGTGGTGTGTTCGTAGGTTTCGCCTTCAATAGCGGCTTTAAGATTGTCAATAGTGTTGCCGACTTTAAGTGGAGCGAGGGCGTCGACAGTGATTTCGGGCATGGGTTTGCCAGTTTGTTTCATGACATTATGAGCAGCGCGCCAGAAGTTTTTGGCGTGAACTCGTTCATTATCAGCTGTAACATTGAAGATTTCAGAGATTTGTTCGTATCCCTCATTCCGGGCAATTTTCGAATAGATATTGTAGCGGTTACGGGCTTGGCTTTCGCCGATGAAGGCTTGAACTAGCCCAATTAAGGTTTTTGACATGCGTATCTAACCTCGAAGTTATCAACTGGGTTGTAGTTAAGAATCTTTGTGATTTCTGAACGCGGAGATTTTATGTAACCAATTGGGTTTAAGAGGAGTAGCAGCAGTAGAGGAATCATTCCATGTTAGAAGGAGTGCGATAGAATTGCCTTCAGAAATTATGAATAAGAAAATGAAGGAGCTTCAGAAACACCTGAAGAAAGCCCAACTTGGTGGTGGAAAAGAGCGCATCGAGAAGCAACATAAGGCTGGGAAAATGACCGCCTGGGAAAGAATCAACCGGTTATTAGATCCTGGCAGTTTCATGGAGTTTGATGCCCTAGTGGAGCATCGGTGTACTGATTTCAAAATGAACAAACAAAAAATCCCTGGTGATGGGGTGGTGACTGGTTATGGTACCATTGATGGTCGGCTGGTGTTTGTCTTTAGCCAAGATTTCACAGTGTTTGGTGGGGCTCTGGGGGAAATGTTTGGGGAAAAGGTTACAAAAATCATGGATCTTGCCCTCGAAGCAGGAGCTCCAGTGATTGGGTTGAATGATTCAGGAGGAGCGCGCATTCAGGAAGGAGTAGCTAGTTTGGGAGCATATGGTGAGATCTTCTATCGCAACGTTATTGCTTCAGGCGTCATTCCTCAAATTAGTGCCATTATGGGTCCCTGCGCTGGTGGAGCAGTCTATAGTCCAGCGGTCACTGATTTCACCCTTATGGTGAAAAATACGAGCCGCATGTTTATTACTGGACCTAATGTCATCAAATCAGTTACCGGGGAAGTGATTTCCTTTGAGGAACTAGGCGGGGCAATGGCTCACAACGTCAAAAGTGGTGTTGCTCAATTCGCTGCTGAAAGTGAAGAACATTGTCTCCAACTCATTCGAAATCTATTGTCATATCTTCCACCGAACAATATGGAGGACCCGCCGTTTGTAGAACCTACAGATGATTCTCAACGAACTGACCCTGCACTGAACGAGTTGCTTCCTGATGATACAACTAAACCGTATGATATGAAACAGGCGATTCTGAGTGTAGCAGATAACCATGAGTTTTTGGAAGTTCATGAACTCTTTGCGCAAAACATGGTCGTGGGCTTTATCCGCTTGAATGGATATCCGGTTGGCATAGTAGCTAACCAGCCCAACTATTTGGCAGGCACCTTGGATATTAACGCTTCTGACAAATGTGCCCGATTTGTCCGGTTCTGTGATGCATTTAACATTCCAGTGCTCACATTCATGGACGTGCCCGGATTTCTTCCCGGTGTAGACCAAGAACACCGTGGAATTATTCGCCATGGTGCGAAAATTCTCTTTGCTTATGCTGAAGCAACCGTTCCCAAAGTTACGGTAATCACGCGAAAAGCCATTGGAGGAGCTTACGTGGTGTTAGGATCTAAGCATTTACGGGCAGATGTGGTGTATGCCTGGCCCACCACGGAAATGGCGGTTATGGGACCAGAAGGTGCGGCTAATATCATTTTCCGACGCGAAATCGAAAAATCTAAAGATCCTGAAAAAGCGCGGTCAAAGCGGATTGCCGAATACCGCGAACGATTTGCTAATCCATATTCAGGAGCTGTGCGCGGATTCATTGATGAGGTCATCGAACCCGCCGTAACTCGATCACGAATCATTGCGGCCTTTGATATGCTCCGTACGAAACGGCAAGCACTTCCCAAAAAGAAACATGGCAACTGTCCCCTTTAGCAGATTCCAGACCTGTCGAATAACCTATCTTCGTTTGACGGCTTCATTGAGAGAATAGAGAGGAGCATGGAAAGACAGAAGACTAAAAACTGGGAAGATTATACCACCTAGCTCCCAGTTTGACCTTCATGGTGTGAATATCATGGTATCATCGGTTTCCAAACCCATTAAGTTCACTGATACGACCTTTCGTGATGCCCATCAATCCTTGCTTGCGACGCGGATGCGTACCGAAGATATGTTGCCTATTGCCAAAAAGATGGACCAAGTAGGTTTTAACTCGATGGAGGTATGGGGAGGAGCCACCTTCGATGCCCCGCTTAGATTCTTGAAAGAGAACCCCTGGGAGCGACTCCGACAACTCCGAGCCGTAATAAAGAAAACCAAGCTCCAGATGCTTCTTCGTGGGCAGAATATTGTGGGATATCGCCATTACCCTGATGATACCGTTCGGAAATTTGTTGAACTAGCAGCTGCCAATGGAATCGATATTTTTCGAGTCTTTGATGCCTTGAATGACCCTCGGAACATGCAAACAGCCTTAAAAGCAATCCACAAAGCAGGTGCACATGCGCAGCTGAGTTTTAGTTATACAATTAGCCCGGTTCATAGCGTGGAAACCTTCGTAGAGCAGGCTAAGAATTTAGAACAGATGGGCGCAGATTCCATCTGTATTAAGGATATGGCGGGACTTTTGAGCCCGTTTATTGCTCGCGAACTTGCCACTCGGTTAAAAGAGGAAATCGCAGTCCCCATTCAATTGCATTCTCATTACACCTCTGGGATGGCCAGCATGGCCTATCTTGAAGCGATTAAAGCAGGTGTGGACATCGTTGATACTGCGATTTCATCGCTGGCACAGTCCACATCGCAGCCACCATTAGAAACAATGGTGGCTGTTTTAGAAGGAACACCCTGGGACTCAAAATTAGACTTGGAATTGCTATCTGAAATTGCCAGTTATATCCATGATGTGCGGGAACGCTACGAAGCCTACGAATGCGGTATGGTGGGAGTGGATACCAACGTTCTCCAATTTCAGGTTCCAGGTGGAATGATGTCAAATCTTATCAATCAACTTCGAGAACAAAATGCCTTAGATCGGTTACAGGATGTGCTCGACGAGGTGCCCCGTGTTCGTGAAGAATTAGGCTTCCCACCACTAGTTACGCCCTCAAGCCAAATTGTGGGAACTCAAGCCACTCTTAATGTTCTACTAGGTGAACGCTACAAAACTATTCCCGAAGAAGTGAAGCAATATGTCCGCGGTTACTATGGCCGCCCACCAGCACCGATAGATCCCAAAATTCAAAAACGGGTCATCGGAAATGAAGAACCAATAACCTGTCGCCCCGCAGATTTGCTCGAACCAGCGATCCCTAAGGCCCGACAAGAATTGAAAGGAATTTCCTCCGATATAGAAGATATCATCGCATACATCTTATTCCCCCAACCCGCCCTTGAATTCTTTGAATATCGCAAGGAACAGGCTGCATTGGAGAAACTAACTCCTGATGTCCTTGCAGCCATTACCGCTGCACTACTTGAAACACAACCAGCCCAAGCTTCAATACCCAATTTCCGTCGCCCCAATACAAGAGGGGCAAACCCCTGGGTTCTTGCAGGTCGTCGAGAAGCCATGGGATATGACTGAACCGTTACCAAGGAGGCAAAATCACTGACCCGGAAATACACACTCACCGTCAACAACGCAACCTTTGAGGTTGAAGTTGATGGACCTAGTAACGGTATCCTTACTATCATAATCGGTGAAGCCACATTTCCAGTACGGGTAATAGAGGGGGATTCGAGTTCGGGAAAATACGAGATTACCGTAGGTGACTTGAAACACACTGTCCACCTTAAACCGAATCCAGATACCTCCGATTTCACGATTAAAATGGAAAAGGAAAGGTTCATTGCGGCTTTGAAAGCTGAAACAGAAAGGCCTGTCCAAAGTTTCCAACCAGCATCAATATCCCCTACTCCATCAACAATGTTAGTACCCACTCAAGTTCCAACTAAAGCCGCTCAAGTGCAAGCTGCCCTCGGAACTGTGACAGCTCCATTACCAGGACGTGTCTTGGAAGTTCGAGTCAAAAGTGGAGCCATAGTCAAACATGGTGACGTTTTACTCGTTCTAGAAGCCATGAAAATGGCAAATGAAATACGTGCACCGCAAGACGGAACTGTGACGAAAATTCATGTTGAAGCAGGAACAGCTGTGGAAAAGGGGCAACCAATGATAAGCATCCAATAAGATGCATTGCGATTCTTGTAACCCAATGAGGAGGAATCTCCATATTGGAGAAGTATTTAATACCAACTCCAATTCAATTCAAAGTGGGGTATCGACAGATATGGCTTGCCCAATGTATGATGCAGAGAATAATATGTGTAAACAACTCCAGCGGAGTTTTCCTGAAGGTGCCCGAACTCCCTGTGAGTTCGTAAACGATCCTGCTCAATGTCCCATCTGTATGATGTCTTCATAGTCATCGGGTGGGACTTATTTCCTTTTCAATGAGTGAACTAGCCAGCTTTGTTCTTGTTCAGTTTTGAATCGCTAAGAAGGTCTACTGCCAAAACCATTAAAATAAAAGTACCCTAACTGAACAATTATAGGACCATTCACTCCGTTGTATGGCTTCCTCGGATGGCGACGCCCAATGGTAACAAAAGAAAAGGAACCCGTTTCACAAATGAAACGTGACTGGGAAAAAACGACGTTAAAGAAGACCCTTGAGCAATCCCCAGAACGAAGAGACCGCTTCATCACTACCTCTAGCCGTCCCATTGCCCGATTATATACACCAATCGATATTGTGGACCTTGACTATGAAGAGCACCTCGGCTTTCCTGGCCAATATCCCTATACACGTGGCGTCTATCCTACGATGTATCGAGGACGATTATGGACAATGCGGATGTTTTCTGGTTTCGGAACTGCAGAACAAACAAACGTCCGATTCCGATACTTATTGGAACAAGGTCAAACCGGGCTCAGTGTAGCCTTTCACCTACCCACCATCCAAGGACTTGATTCTGATGACCCCATGGCGAACGGGGAAATTGGGGTTTGTGGAGTAGCCGTCGATTCTCTAGCGGACATGGAGATTTTATTTTCTCAAATACCTCTTGACAAAGTTACCACCTCCATGACCATCAATGCCCCAGCAGCGGTCCTCCTTTGTCTCTATATTGCAGCAGCCGAAAAGCAGGGAGTACCGTCTACCAAGGTTGGGGGCACCATTCAGAATGATATCTTGAAAGAGTACCAGGCTCAAAAGACCTGGATTTTCCCGCCTGATCCGTCCATGCGCATCATAACTGATATCTTACAGTTTTGCACTAAGAAGGTACCCCGGTGGAACACGATAAGCATCAGTGGTTACCACATCCGGGAAGCTGGGGCTACAGCGGTTCAAGAATTAGCTTTCACTCTTGCCAATGGCTTAGCATATGTGCAAGCTGGTGTTAATGCAGGGTTGAAAGTTGATGAATTTGCACCACGCCTATCCTTTTTCTTCGATAGCCACCTTGATCTCTTTGAAGAAATTGCGAAATTCCGTGCAGCTCGGCGTATCTGGGCTCGTGAAATGCAAGAACGCTTCAAGGCGAAGAATCCCCGATCGTATCTATTACGATTCCATACTCAAACAGCCGGAGTGAGCCTCACAGCCCAACAGCCTGAAAACAACATCATCCGCACCACAATTCAAGCATTAGCAGCGGTTTTAGGTGGAACCCAGTCGTTACACACCAATTCTATGGATGAAGCTTGGGCTCTACCAACTGAAAAAGCCGCCACGATTGCGTTGCGAACACAACAGATTCTCGCTCACGAAAGCGGCGTAGCTAATACCATCGACCCCCTAGGGGGATCCTATTTCATTGAAGCACTCACCAACGAAATGGAAGAGGAAACCTACAAATATTTTGATCAAATCGAGAAACTTGGGGGAGTTGTGGAATCCATTAAGAAAGGCTTTTTCCAACGAGAGATAGCAGATTCAGCCTTCCGTTATCAACGTGAAATTGAAGAAAAGGAACGCATCATCGTAGGTGTAAACGATTATATCACCGATGATATGCTGGAAATTCCAGTCCTTAGAATCGACCCGGAAGTTGAACGGGTACAACTTAACCGTTTACAAAAGACACGAAAGAGTCGGAATAACCAAAAAGTCGAACATTTATTGAATCGGTTACGAAAGGCAGCCGAGGGAACAGAGAACCTCCTGCCACATATCTTGGCCGCTGTCCGAGAATACGCAACCATCGGAGAGATTTGTAACGCGTTGCGTGATGTGTATGGTGAGTACCAAGAACCAATTATATTCTAAAATTAGACGAACGAATAAAGGTAGAAATCTATGACAAAAACCAAAAAGAAAATTCGAGTATTGATCGCCAAACCTGGGCTGGACGGACATGACCGAGGGGCAAAAGTCGTGGCTCGTGCCTTGCGAGATGCCGGATTTGAAGTCATTTACACAGGATTACGCCAGACGCCAGAACAAGTTGCGGAAACAGCACTACAAGAAGACGTGGATGTTGTTGGACTCAGCATTTTATCCGGAGCTCACATGCGACTATTTCCCGAAATCATGAAATTGCTCAAGGACCGCGAAATGGATAAAGTATTGGTCATTGCTGGTGGTATAATTCCTGAAGACGATGTTGAACCTTTAAAGAAACTTGGTATAAAGGCGATTTTTGGTCCGGGAACCCCAACTGGAGAAATCATCGCGTTCATTCGCAAACATACAAAGTAACCTACGGAGAGCATGCTATGGCTCCGGATACAACAGAACTGGTCAAACAGCTGCTGAAGGGTAATCGTCGTGCGGCAGCACGCCTCATGACTCTTGCTGAATCACTATCTCTAGAAGCCCATGGTGCCATTAAGCAACTATATCCACACACCGGAAAAGCCCACATAATTGGTGTAACAGGCCCACCAGGTTCAGGAAAGAGTACCCTTGTGGATAAACTCATTGAACAGTATCGAGCCCAAAAGCTCACCGTGGGTGTCGTTGCAGTTGACCCTAGCAGCCCATTTACTGGAGGAGCACTGCTGGGAGATCGAATTCGGATGAACCGATTCGCAAATGATCATGATGTCTTCATCCGAAGCATGGGATCCCGAGGTAGCCTTGGAGGAATAGCATGGGCCACCCACGATATTGTCCATATACTCGATGCACTCGGCAAGGACATTATTTTAGTGGAAACAGTAGGTGCGGGTCAAGCTGAAGTCGACATTATACAAATAGCAGAAACAGTTGTCCTGCTCTCAATCCCCGGATTAGGAGATGACATACAAACCATCAAAGCAGGCATTATGGAAATTGGCGATATTTTCGTGGTTAATAAAGCAGATATTGATGGCGCTGACCGCCGGTATGTCGAACTCCAAACAGCCCTCAATCTTGATCAGGCATCCGAAGGGTGGCAGCCTCCAATCCTGAAAGTTATTTCTACAACAGGGGAAGGAGTCGAAGAGCTTGTGAAGGCAATTCGAGACCATCATGAATACCTTATGGAAAGCGGGCAAATCACTCAAAATCGAGAACGACGATGTTGTGCCCAACTCGAGACCATAGTAGAACATAGTTTCATTCGGAAGCTATTCACCAATCCGGAAGAGCAGGTGCTATTCCAAAAACTGGTCAAAGAAGTGAATGAGCGAAAAACCGACCCCTATACAGCCGCAGAAAGGTTGATTCTTCACTTGATCAAATCACCGGAAAAATAAGAGACACAATTCTATCTTTTTCGGCCTCGGGTTGATTCTAGTGGTGTACCCAAGCCAATCGTAGGTTTTCCACCACGTATTTGGTAAGGAACCTTCAGATAGGTGGTAATTTCATCAGGAGCTGTTGTTTTTAAGATTTGAACGAATTTTGAAGGTTGTTTGAGACCCGGCACATCACCGTATCCCCATCTTAGAACCTGGTCCACCATGCGTTCACAAGCCGTGTGAACCTCGGGGACTGTCCCTCGCCACCCCATGAAAAGTATTAGTGTATGCCCAAATTTTCGCATCATATTGATTAAGCGACGAAGATAATTAAGGGCAGGCGTGGGACCGACGCCATCGATGAAATCATCAACATATGCTAGCATCATTCGAATTGTACCCTTGCCATGAAGGGTGGAGGTGATGTTACTAATTGCCGCAGGTAGGCCATCAATTGATTGAATTTCATCGGGTTTACGGGGTGACACGAGTAGATTGGGATTCCCGCCCATCTTCTCGATACGATCCTGATAGGAGGTTTTAATCAGTTCCCTTTCATGGTCGCCAAAGCCACGATAGGTGAACATATCCACCCAATGAAAGCGATTTATCTTGCTGGTTTCTAAAAAGACATTGAAGGCTTCGGGTTGTTTTCTTTCACACCACAGTGCAATTGCCACAGGATCAGCATAGGTTGTGACTAAGAGTAGTGTTTCGGAGTCTCGAACACCATTGGTTAACCAATCGATGGTGAGACTCACAGGGTCACTAAAGGTCTGATTTTGGACATACATAATGGCCGAGGTGCCCGTCATAATGCCGAAGTATTGATCAAAACTTTTGTTCCCCGTGTATAAACGCTGACGAGTTTCAATGCCCTCTAAGAGAATACCAGAATCTGCTTTTTCGTTCATTGAAAATATGCTCCCAACGTTATTATACAGTATCTAGTAGGAGAAAACCATTTAATGAGTTTCCCTCCACTTTGGCGCCTAGTTTTTTTTATCGCGATTTCTGTAATTCTTGCAGAGAACACTTTTAAGCTGAGCAGTTTCGTGTTAGCGCCAGTCATGGCACCTGTCACCCTGAGTGCCGGGGGCAACCAACATGAAAATCATTGTTCCAATTAAACAGGTTCCCGAAATCGCTGAGGTGAAAATCGACCCTGAGACGAAAACGTTGATTCGTGCAGGGGTTCCCTCGATTCTCAATCCTTTCGATGAATTCGCGGTTGAAGAAGCCGTTCGTATCAAAGAACAACTCGGTGAAGGTGAAGTGGTGATTATCACCATGGGTCCTCCCCAAGCTGAAGAAGCCCTGAAAAAATGCTTAGCCATGGGTGGGGACCGCGCCCTGCATCTCTCCGACCGGGCTTTTGCTGGAGCAGATACTTGGGCTACCGCTTATACCATTGCTCAGGCTATCAAAACAGAAGAACCCTACGACCTCATTATTTGCGGAAAACAAGCCATCGATGGAGACACCGCCCAGGTTGGCCCAGAAATTGCTGAAGTACTAGGAATTCCGCAGATCACTTATGCCGTCGATGTAGAACTCGCTGAGAGCAAAAAACGCATCAAAGTGAAACGAGAAACTGATGAAGGCTTTGAAGTTATCGAGTGTCGATTACCAGCGCTGATAACAGCGACAAAGGGTCTCAACGAACCCCGGTTACCCAGCTTAATGGCAATTATGAAGGCAAGTAAGAAAGAAATCAAACTCGTCACCGCTGAAGCACTCGGCGGTAATTCCGACCAATATGGTCTTCCAGGGTCACCAACTCAAGTGATCGAAGTGTTTACACCAGAACAACGGACAGGGGGCATCAAAATCGATGGAACAGAGGACCCCGAAGGCGCAGCCAAAGAATTGGTGGAATGGCTGCTGAAAAAAGGAGTAATCTAGCAGAAGGTGACGCATGATGCTGAATATTGACAAAGAGAAATGTACTGGCTGCGGGTTATGTGTGAAAGTCTGCCCCTTTGATGCCATGCACCTTGTGAACGAGAAAGCTGAAGCTGATGAGAAATGTACTCTTTGTGGGGCCTGTGTTAAGGTCTGTCCTGTTGATGCCCTTTCAATTGAGCGGAAACGCGTGGATCCTTCGAAGTTCGTTGATTACAAAGGCGTTTGGGTCTGGGCTGAACAAATCAA
>JBHLPR010000106.1:0-4110 GCA_048939245.1 Promethearchaeota archaeon
GTCTTTGTTCCAGGCTTTGCTTTTATTCGGGCACTTTTCCCCTTTGAACGATTTATTGATCGATGGGAACGACTTGCACTTTCTTGTGGTCTAAGTATAGCCCTTGCTGTGTTAGTCGCGTTTGGGTTGAACTTTACTCCATGGGGCATTACGCTCGTGCCAACAGCAACAGTGCTAGCCGGAATTACAGTGGGTAGTATCCTGATTGCTACGGCACGAAGAGCTCGAGTGCTTATTGTCTCCTAGCCCGAAGCGGAATTAGAGGGGGATCAGGTGTTTTACAAAACAGTATGGGGGTTTTTCGCCTTTTTCTACATGGTATCCGGGGCAGACGAGGGCACCGGATTCAATGATGGCGCCAGTATCAAGGATTGCGCCATCCCCCACAATGGTATGGGCTTCTAAATGGAGGTTGTTACCAATTTGGGCACCTTGCCCCACGATTGATGAGTCGATGATCGTGCCTTCACCGATAACGGCGTCATTGAATATGATGGAGTTGGAAATCTGACTATGGGCACCAATTACAACATGGTTGCCGATAGTTACGGTTGGCTCAATCTTTGCTAGTTTGGCGATACGGGTTTCGGATCCTACAAATGGCGTTTTATGCATTTGACTTCGGATGGTTTGATGGGCTTCAAGGAATGAGGCAGGGGTTCCTGTGTCAACCCAGAATCCATGATGTTCCCAGCCAAATACGCCGTGGGATTGACAGAGCACTGGAAACACATCGTATTCAAGGGAAACTACTTGATTGGTCGGAATCTGATCTAATACCGCATGGTTGAGTATATAGCAGCCTGCGTTGATTAGATTACTTGGAGCCTGTGCAGGACGTGGTTTTTCAACAAACCGTTGAATCAGTCCATTTACGGTGATGTCGACGACGCCATAACGGCTAGGATCTGCTACCCGGTATAATGCGATGGTAGCCATTGCCTGATGTTCATGGTGATAGTGAATCAGATGGTGATAGGGAATATTGGAGACGATATCACCATTGAGGACAAGAAAGGGGGTTTTCTCAGGAAGGTAGGGTTCTGCGAATTTGATGGCACCTGCGGTTCCCAGTGGATGAGGTTCTTGTGAAAAGTGTAGGGTGATGCCGTGTTGGCTGCCATCACCGAGTTCGCTTTGGAGGGAGTCGGTATTTTGCCCTGTAGCCAAGACAACTTCCTTTATCCCTGTCTCTCGTAATTGATTGAGGATATACCCGATTAGTGTAGAATCAGTTAAGGGAAGGAGTTGTTTGGGGCGGCTGCACGTTAACGGGCGTAGTCGTGTGCCATACCCACCTGCGAGGATCAGGGCTTTCATGGTTCCTATTTCCTGGGGATGAATTCGTTTCTGAACATAAGTATTTATTTGGAAGTTGATTACGCTTTTCCAATGTTTGAACTGCTTGTGGGTAAGACTTAAGAACAAAGCCTTATCAAGGCAGTCGCAGATTCCCTATATTAAGGGGTAACCAATTATGGCACGAGATAAAATCTATGGTTTCCTCATTCTCCTCTTTGCGATTCTAGTTCTACTCTTTTACACCTATTGGGCCCTCATCTATCCCTTCATGTACTTCTCAATGAACCCAGGGATGGCTGTTCCAGTATCTTCACATCCATGGTGGCCAATCTTCGGCTGGATTCCACAACTGGCATACGTTCCAGTCCTCTGGGAACCCTATTGGGCTATAGCAATTCCGATGTGGCTGGCGATTGTGCTGGTACTCTTCATTGTGGCTTGGATTGGTTGGACTATGTTAACGACTCCACCCCCGATTCCCCTTGAAGAAATCGAGGAAGAAGAGGAAGCTGAAGAAGAGTAAATAACAACCGTCAAACATCGGCTGTCTCCCTATCAGGGGGACAACCCTTTCTTCTTTTCTTTATCCCTAAAAAGAATAGAGAATATTAGGGTCTAAGTATCTGGGGCTTGATCGCCAGCGAGGACTTCTCGCCATAGTTCCAGACTTTCTTCTGCTTCTTTTTGATCCATCTTTTGGATGGCATAGCCGGTGTGGACAATGACATAGTCTCCGGGATTTAGTTTTTCAAGTAGGGCGATTGAGACGGAGCGTTTCACGCCCCCGAAATCTACGATGGCGACTTTATCTTCGACGCTGATGACTTGAGCAGGGATTGCGAGACACATGCTTGTTCACCGGAAAATTGTCTGTGTAGTGAGTGGAGGCGGATGCTTCTTAAGCCTTACCGCGTTGCTAGTCTGGTAGTGTGGTTAGCGTGACCCAACAAGAAGCCAAACGATTAGCTAAAGAGTTTGGGTACAAGGTCTTTATGATCGAGCGCTACCTTGCCTTGTTTGGCGAGGAGACTGAGCAGTTTCTGCGAGGAAATGACGCTACGTTACCGAAAACCATTCGGGTGAATACGCTGGCGATATCTGTCCGTGAAGAAGTTTCACGCTTGACGTCCAAGGGGTTCAAACTCGCACCGGTCGAGAGACTTTCGTATGCGTATCATGTGCTCGAATCACCATTCACCGTAGGTGCGACGCCTGAATATTTGCTGGGTCATTATATGTTACAAAGTCCGGCGTCTATGTGGGCGGTTGAAACCTTAACTCCGAAGAGGGATCAAATGGTCGTGGATATGTGTGCGGCGCCTGGAGGGAAAACCACACTCATCGCCCAATTTATGGAGAACCAGGGCGTCTTGCTTGCTACAGATATTAGTCGTGATCGAGTTCGGAGTCTTCGATCGAATCTTTCGCGTATGCGGGTGGAGAATAGTTTCGTGCTGCGAATGGATGCCGCACGGTTAGCAGAACTGGGTATTCAGGCGGATGCTGTTCTCTTGGATGCCCCTTGTACTGGTGAAGGACTAATTCCGGTGGACCCTTCGCGAAAACAGAGTCGAACCCCAAAGGATATTGTTACGATGGCGAATGTTCAGCAGAAGTTGATTCTTGCAGGTTCACAACTATTACGGGAGGGGGGTGTTATGGTTTATTCGACTTGTTCGTTTGCGCCTGAAGAGAATGAGGCCATCATCGATTTTGGTTTGGAAAACTGTTCCCTACGTGTAATCGAAACCGAGTTACCTTTCGGGGATCCTGGGTTAACATCATTCTTCGGTGTTGATGTTGATAACTCGTTGAGGAACGCACGCCGTTTCTATCCGTTTAAACATCAGATGGAGGGTTTCTTCATTTGCAAGATGATAAAAGACGCCGCTTGAGGTTCACTGTACCAAGTGAAGCCGAAGACTTGCAGATTCGGGAAGGATTGACTAATTATATCTCAAAAGAAGCGGTGAGTCAACTTCTTGAAGGACAGTATCTTGTTATTGGAAAAGGCCGTCGTAATGAAGTCTTTTTGCTTTCGCCAGCACTCAAGGAGCTTTATCAACAAATGCAGCCGCAACACCCCTATTTTGTTGGCGTATTTCTAGGCGAACTCCGAAAACAAGAGTTTCACCCAAGCCTCCATGTGTTACCGCGCCTTGCGGATGCAGTGAAATCCTCAGCAAAGGTAATTGCCACTTCGAAGGGTGAACAGCGTTTCCTCTATGGTCACTCATTGAACACCTCAGACGTGCAGGGGAAAATTCCCGATTCCGGTGAGACCAAGAAGGTTCTCGTGGTAAATGACCTCCAAGAGGGGATAGGATATGGTCAATTGATGAAGCCAGCTGCAGGAGAAGGTGTGCTAAAAAATGAGCTAGATCTGGGCTGGTATCTACGTCGTGGCCGATAAGGTTCTATCACGGACGACCTGAACTGGACTAGTCGGATATAGAATGGGAGAGAGAAGAAAGATTGAGCAGGTGCCCCTGAGAGCTTCTAGCCAAAGAGGGCGCCGAGCCCAGCTACTTCTTCTGGCTTTTCTTCTTCTTCTTTCTTTGGCTTCTCTTCCTTGGGCTTCTCCGCCTTAGCTTCGGCAGCTGGTGCAGCTGCAGGGGCTGCGGCAGCGACGGGAACAGCTTTGACTGCTTCGTCGATGTCGATGTCTTTGAGTGTTGCGACCAAGGCCTTGATACGACCTTCGTCAGGCGTGACACCTGCGGCTTCAAGTACCTTGGTTAGACCAGATGCGGAGACTTTTTTGCCCGCTTTGTGAAGGAGCATTGCACTGTATATGTATTCCATTTT
>JBHLPR010000068.1:0-11924 GCA_048939245.1 Promethearchaeota archaeon
ACTCGACTAAGCTTTGAATCTGCTATGGCACGCCTTCAAGGTTCTTCAATCACTGTTGCCGATGTCGGGGCGTCGTCTGTAGCGAAGGGTGAGTCGCTTGCTGATACAATTCGCACTGTGGAGAATTATGCAGATATTATAGTTCTGCGTCATCCACAGGAAGGTGCAGCCCAATGGGCTGCCGAAGTGGCTCAAGTCCCAGTTATTAATGCAGGAGATGGAGCTGGGAAACATCCAACACAAACGCTTCTTGATCTCTCCACAATACGGCGGAGTCAGGGACGATTAAAGAATTTGAATATTGCCGTGTTGGGGGACCTTAAGTTTGGTCGAACTGTCCACTCACTTTCCTATGCGATTACACGCTTTACTAACCAACTGTATTGTATTTCACCTCCTGGTTTAGAACTCCCAGATGAAATCGTGATGGATTTACGCGAACAGGATAAAGAAATCATTCAAACAAGAGATTTGCAGGGAATACTCCCTGACCTCGATGTGTTGTATGTGACACGTATTCAGAAGGAAAGGTTTCCTACGGAGGCTGATTACGAAAGAGTGAAAGGGATTTACCGAATTGACAAGAGCATGTTAGAAAATGTGAAATCAAATTTAGATATCCTCCATCCATTACCCCGGGTTGACGAGATTGCACCTGAAGTGGATACAACTCCCTACGCCCGTTACTTCACCCAAATGTTTCATGGGGTATTAGTACGAATGGCAATCTTGGCTATGCTTTTGGAGGTGCAATAGCTATGCCTCGGTCAAAAAGCAAAGCATCTAAAACAAAAACCAATGATCGCCCAACTGAGCTTCGGGTTCAAAAAATCCAGGCCGGAACGGTGATAGATCATATCACCGCTGGATATGCGCTTGCCGTATTACAAATCCTTGGTATAACCGGGCGTGAAGGAGACATCATAAGCATCGCAATGAATGTCCATAGTAAACGCATGGGCAAAAAAGATATTATCAAAGTTGAGGGTCGTGAACTCACAGCTGAAGAGATTAATCGTATCGCCTTAATTGCTCCTCAAGCTACCATCAATATCATCCGCAACTACAAGATCTTTTCTAAGATGCGAATCAAAGTGCCAGATGAAATCATCGGAATCGTTCAATGTGTCAACCCAAGTTGCATAACCAACAATGAACGCGGGATTACGAGCCACTTCACGGTAGTAGACCGTTCACCTGTGACTCTTCGGTGCTCATACTGCAAACGAATCACTAGTCAAGACTTTATTATTGAACAACTTCAAGTTCAAAATTAAATCTGCCCAATCAACTGCAGGAGATCTATCGCAATGACAAAACTGGTGGGACAAACTTTCATCAAAGTACTAGAAAAAAGAACGGCTTCTCATCAAACCCGAGTTATACACGCATTGGATATTGCAAATGCGTTCTCACCTGGAGTTTCCGAATCTGATCGTGTTGCTCTAATTGAACGTGCGTGTCATCTTGCAGCTGCTGTTGCACCATACGTTGTAGCAATTAAACTGAATTATCCTCTGGTTCTTGCAGTGGGATTAGAAATTGTCCATCACCTGAAATTGGTGGTTCCAGATGTTCCGCTCATTGCAGATTTTAAGGTCGCAGATATTGACAATACCAACGCATGGATTAGTCGACATGCATTTGCGGCAGGATTTGATGCCATTATCACACATGGGTTTATCGGTGATGATGCTATCAAGGCAGTCATAGCTGAAGCTAAGAAAGCTGGTGACCGTGGAGTCATTCTTGTTGTAGATATGAGTCATCCCGGCGCTACTCAATTTATTCATCCACAAACTCCACAATTAATCCACCTAGCAAAACAGATGAAAGTAACAGGAGTCATTGCCCCTGGCACCCGACCTGCTCATGTACGTGAAATCCGAAATCTCATCGGTTCTGAAATATTAATTCTAGCCCCTGGAGTCGGAGCCCAGGGTGGACAACCTGGGTCTGCTATTGCTGCTGGGGCAAACTATGAGATTGTGGGCCGTTCCATTTATACCGCAGAGAATCCTGCAATAAAAGCAGGAGAATTCGCTAAACACACATATGCTGCACCTTTTGACCCAAGCATCTCACCTCAAGAGGCAATCGTTAAAGAAGTAGCTATTCTTCTCGCTGATGTGGGTGCAATTCAATTTGGCGACTTTATTCTGGTTTCTGGAAAACCGAGTCCCTATTATATTGACTTACGAGTGATTCCTTCTTATCCTAGCGCATTCACAAGATTGACTACTCTCTTTACACAATGGTTGAAAGCCCATCCCAAAGTTACCTTCAATCGTATCGCTGGAGTACCCACGGCCGGCATCTCCTTCGCTACTGCCATATGTAATCGCTTAAACGTCCCTCTTCTATACATCCGAAGTAAATCAAAACAATATGGTCGCCAAAAACGAGTCGAAGGAGTGCTCGAATCAGGGGACCATGTATTAGTGATTGATGATCTAATCACCGACGGAGGGAGTAAAATCGAAGCAGTAGAAGCACTCCGAAAGGCAGGTGCTAAGGTGAGTGATGTATTGGTCGTAGTGGACCGTCAGCAGGGTGGCGCACAGCAGCTAAAGAAAAGAAAATTAACCCTTCATGCTCTGGCTCCCATTTCTCAGATTATTCGAGCATTAGAGGTTGAGAAGCGCTTATCCAGTTCTGACGCTAAACAGATACTCACCTACATTACGAATCAGGAATAGGGCTCTCAGGTTTTTACAATCAACTTTTTGCTCGTTAATCGTTGGCCAACCAAAGTTATCACTACGACTCCAAAGTAGCCTAATAGAAAGGCAAGTGGATAATGGACAAGCTCAAATGGGGCTAAGCCAACGGCTGGGGCAAAGAGTTCAATAAAAATCCTAAACAAGTTTCCCAGTACGATAATACAAATGGCAATAAGCACTACACCCACATGATCGGGTTTAGGTTCATGGTTTTTATCTGCAAGCACAAGGAGGGTTAGACAAGGAATCAAGGCGATTAGCCCAGCACATGCGTTGTCAATTTCTCCCCCGATAATCCGGAAAGTTACGGCTTCGTTTACAAAAATCAGTACTTGGGCTCCTCCGAAATGAGGGACAAAGTACAAAATGGGATTAACGCCGATGAATTGGAGAAGTGACGCAACGGTTTGCGAATAGAGCCATTGAATTGGCCAAAAATCAATTAAAATTACAAGAAGCGATGAAAAGATGATGGCTGAAATGAGTTTCACATCATTGTTAGTTTTGAAGGCTTTCGAGGACTGGAAGAGAATCGTTATTCCAAGTACTATTAAAAAGAGTGCAACCGGAATTAGAATACTTTGTGGAAATGAATAAATGACTCCTCCTGCTACAATAAGGGTGGTTCCTACAAGAAATAGAAGCCATGGCGAATAGTCAATAAGGAGATTGGAATGTTTCATTTCACTTTCCCCTTTTGTGTTACAAGTCTAGGGTATGCATTCTTCATCTTTGGTGCTGAGGGGCAGATGTTTACCCGTGCTATCGCGTATTAATATTCCAAAGTCTGAATTTTTTAGAGTCTTCGCCTCAAATACAGGGCCTTCTACGCACACACGCGATCCACGGTTGTCGATTATGCAATGACCACATAGACCCACGCCACATTTCATGTATCGCTCCAAACTTACCTGTAATGGAATTGGATAATTAGCCAATAACTCAGTAAGGCTTGTTAGCATTGCCTCAGGACCACAGGCAAAGCAGGCTGCATACCGAGAATCGACATCGAGAAGAAATGTTGCCGCATCAACGGCTGTTCCCTGAATTCCATCGGATCCATCATCTGTGGCAATTATGACTTTCTGTGCATTCTTTTCAAATCTTTCTCGGAAAAGAAGTTCAGAACGTGAGGTGGCTCCTAAGGCAACATGAACCTCATGACCTTTCTTCACAACTACTTCAGTAGCATATGATACAGGGGGCGACCCACAGCCACCAGCAACAAAGAGCAAAGGACCTCTATCAATTGACCGTGGGATAGTAAATCCATGGCCCAATGGTCCCCGTAGGCCTAAGAGATCTCCTTCTTTCATTCCATGAAGCGCAGCTGTTGCCTTTCCAACGTTTGCTGCAGCAAATTCGATAAGTCCTGGAGATTTTTGCGTTGAAGAGATGCTCATGGGGATTTCATCAACCCCTGGAATCCAAACCATTAGAAATTGGCCAGGTACGGCGTTACGTGCAATCTCGGGTGCAGATAGGATAAACGTCTTTGTTCGAGGAGTTTCCTCCCGGATCTGCTGAATCGGTCCCACAATGGGTCTGAGTCCGTGGACAAGTTTTGAAGGGCTTTTCTTTGGTTTTTTGAATGTGCTCATTGAATCTCTCCATTAAAGATGGTTTGTCCTCCTAAAACGGTTTGACGCACTCTGCCTCTAACCTTCCATCCCTCAAATGGCGTTAAGGTGGCTTTTCCATGCAGGGCATCTCCCCGGATGCTATACTTGGCTTTGGCATCAAAGATAACGAAGTCCGCATCAGCACCCACTTCCAGTTGGCCTTTTTCAATCCACTGAGAATTACGGATTCCAAACCACGAGGCAGGATTCAGTGCCATCATACACATTAGTTGGTTGAGGGTCATTTCTGCCTCATGGACTAATCGGGTATACATTAGAGCAAGCATTGTTTCAACTCCAATGATGCCAGCAGGCGCAGAGGCGAAATCAGCGTCAGCACTCGTTTTTTCTTCTGCAGTGTGTGGTGCATGATCAGATGCAATGATTTTAATTTGCCCCGCCAAGCATGCGTTAAGTAGGGCTTCTGTATCAGTCGTTGAACGTAGGGGAGGAAAAGATTTCGCAACAGGGCCAATTTTCGCTAAATCCTTTACTGTGAGGAGAAGATGATGCGGAGTTACTTCGGTGGTTACAGGCGTTCCTTTATGCCATGCTGCAAGGATGGCTCGAAATCCAGCTGCTGTCGATAGATGACAGATATGAAACCCACACTGGGGAGCATTATTGAGAAGGTGGTTAATCGCTTGCACTTCGGCTTCTGGTGGTCGACTGGCAAGAAATGCGAAGGAAGAGCCATCCGTTGGTGTACTGAGTAGCTTTGGGTCTTCAGCATGCACCGTGAGAAGATGGCCAAGGGGACTTAGAATAGGAATTGCTGACGCTTCATGGTGTGGCATATAGATCTTAAACGAAACAATGCCGGCCTCGATAAGCTGGTTAGCCATATCGAGGATCGTGCTCTCATCACAGTCTATGAGTGGTCCTTTAGGGTTTTCACCCCGATAGGGACCTCCGTGAAAAGCAAAATCCACAAGGCAATTTTGTGTTGCACGTGCTATCTTCTCTTGCAGTCGTTGAGGTGTTGTAGTTGGTGGATTGGTATTTGGCATGTCCACGATTGTGGTCACTCCACCTGCGGCGGCTGCCAGCGAACCGGAAGCAAAGTCTTCTTTTGATGGATATCCGGGGTCACGAAAATGCACGTGTACATCCACTAGCCCAGGGAGCACTAAGAATCCCGAGGCATCAATCACTTCACTAGCGGTTTCTAATTTTGATAATGCTGGGTTCAGAATTGTAGAAATTCTTCCATCATCGATTAATAAGTCCGCCTTTTCAACCCTGTCCGGTAATACCAAGTGTCCATTAATCACTTTGAGGTCATGAACAGCCATGGTTAGGGGATCACTCCTGATTCCTGCATGCGACCAATCAAGTCTGTTACATGATGTATCTCGTGGTGGGTCAGATACTCTGCAATTTCTTGACACACAGCAGTAAAGATGGCTGATCCTCGAGTTAATACACCAGTTCCTATTTCGACAGCGGTGGCTCCTGCAAGAAGGTATTCGATCACATCTTCTCCAGTCAGTATGCCTCCTACTCCAATTATTGGAATTCTAAGTTCAGCACGGTGAAGTTCCCAAACAGCTCGTATGCTAATTGGCTTGATTGCTGGACCTGATAAGCCGCCGATTTCTGCACCTAAAAAGGGTTTTCGTGTTTCTGTATCGATAGCAAGAGCAGGAAGTGTGTTCAGGGCCACAACTGCGGATGCTCCGGCAGATTCAGCTGATTGAGCGACTTTGATTAGTTGAGGATAATCCGTTGAACCAGGGAGTTTGACCCAGATAGGAACCTTCTTCTTCGTTTCTTGTACGACTTTTGTCACCACATCGGCTACACCATTTGGATTCATACCTAAAAGGTACAAGGAGCCCATGTGGGGACAGGAAACGTTTAACTCGATTGCAGCTACTCCCGCTTTTGCTAATTGGGATGCCACTGTAGCAAACTCTTCTGGCGTATTTCCTAATACGCTCCCGATGACGGATACACCTTGTTCAAGGGTCACTTCAATTTCGGGGAGGTAATCCTTAATCCCTGGATTAGGAATCCCCATGGCATTCATCAAACTATCACCGTATATTCCAACTATACGAGGGCCCGGATGGCCGGAACGGGGGTCCAATCCTACCGTCTTTGTGACTACTGCTCCTGCGCCATTATTCCAAGCTCGTAGGAGACCACCAGCAGCGACCCCCCAAGCACCTGAAGCCAAAATTGTGGGGTTCCTGAGTTGGATTGAACCTATTTTCAATTCTAATCGCGAATCGATTTCCGTTTCAGTATCCGATGTCACAGTCGTTTTTTCTCCGTTTCATTTCAGTTTCTTTATGCTTTGTAGATTCTTTGCTTATCTAAATTGCCATGGCTAATACCGAAATTGCAATCCAAGAAAATGCAAGGGTTTCCGTTGAATCCTTTCCTCTGGGACCTCAGTTCGTAATTCCATCGTATTAATGATATCATAACCACGACGAACAAAGAATCGCACAGCATCGATATTTCGCGGGATGACGGAAAGATAGAGATTGGTTTCACCGACTGATTGAATATGGTCTTCTGCCGCTCGGAGTAATGCAGTTCCAACCCCTCGTATTCGCCAATTCTCTGTGACTCCAATTTCCCGTAGAAAATAGGCGCCTTCGTGTAGTTCAATGCGGCAGAATCCGATAATTCGGTTCGTATGAGGATCTTCAGCCACAAGAATATATGAGGTTTCTTGAAGCATATCTCGTGGAATTATCATTGCAGCTTCTTCTTGTGGTAGGGGGCCTCGACCATTTAGTCGGTGATGGAAAGAAAAAAATTCAGCAACAAGTGTTGATAATCCTTCAAAATCCTTAACATTGTATGGACGAATTGTAATTCCATTCTCAGAGCTCATATCAATCCCTCAATTACTCTTTCCAAAAGGATTGAACTCCAGATAAACATTGTGAGAAAAAAAGGAATAGTGGGGCAGCACGCACTTAACAGCGTACCACCCCAGGTGACGGACATATTGACGATTTAAAACTCGTCGATTGAGACTTCGTAACCGTTGTGTAATGGTTGAATGTAGACGTTCACTTGTACCAGTTCGATAATCATAGCGATTAGGGCTATGAAAATTAATATGGGTCCAAGCCACCAGATCCAAGGCATTATGAGGGATTTCCAGACAATCAGCGTCCAGAATGCTCCGTTCCAGATGGGAATCGGCCAGGACAATGGCCCATAGAAGAATAGGCTAAGTGTCCAAACCCCGACGAGTGCATAAAGGGTGTCAATAGATGCAAAGAGTCGTGCGGCAGCTAGAGAACTGTCACCAACAAGAATTCTAACAGTTGTGAGTCCTGCATGTGTCAAGCCGAAAAAGGCTAACCAGTAAAGTACACTAATATCAAAGGTTGGATAGGTTGGAGTGATCACTGGTAAAACAATGGCAAAGATGAGGGCAAAGGTGATGCCAAGGATGTGACCAAATAGTTTGCCTATAAGATGACCTCGTCCAGTAAGTTCGTTGTATTTTTTAACGCGTTTTTGAACCCGCTTTTTGGTGCGGTGAATGCGTCGTTCTTCTTTTCTATCATAATCCTGCATGATGCCACGCAGAATCTCAGTAATCGGGGGACCAGATGGGTGGGATAAGAGTAACATCACCAGATAAGAGATGATGATTCCTGCAAAGACCCAAACCTGAGCGACGACCCCTAATAAGATGTAGGGGAGGAGGAAAATGATGGGTACAACACTCATGTTGAGTAGGACTACAGAGACAAGATATGCAATTAGGGCCAGGTCCGCGATAACAATTCCGATGATGATCCACCAGAAATATTGACGGTATTGTGGTGTTAGAGCATCAAGAAAGTTGTGGGCTTTTTCAATGTCGCTTTGTTCCTTCTCCCGTCGGAATTCCCGTGCTACGATGTCAGGGCTGCCCATTGAAACAACGGCATCCCATGCAGCTGCAGTAGTCAGATGTCCACTAGGTTGACTAGCTTGTTCTAGAAGGTGGGACCGGAGTTCAGGAATTACTTCGGCGGCGACATCTGAAGGAAGTCGGGCCTTCACTTGATCTAGGTAGTCTGCGATGATTTTTCGAGCAGAAGCCTCATCACCAGGTGAGGGTGCTTGTGGAGGTTTCCCATCGCCCGAATATTCGTCATTTGTTCTAGGATTGTTTGACATTTCAATCACTTTTTGAGATTTCCGCTCCGCAATTTGCACAGTAGATTGCTCCAGGGTACACTTGGTTTCCGCAGGAAGTGCAAAACTGCACTTGTTCTTGGTAATCGCCGTTTGCTTCACGCCCTACCGCGATCGTACGGAAGAGCGGGTCCAATGACGTCACTAAGTCATTCCAAAATTCTAGCATCGCAAGAAGCTGTTTGTCACCATTGGTAGTGAGTTGATAGTATTTGCGTGGTCGTTCACCGGAGACGTCCCAGGTGCTGCGGACCATTTTTTGTTCTTCGAGACGGCGGAGCAACGGATAGAGGGTGCCATCTTGAACGATGAGTCGATCAGCGGTGCGTTCGCGGATGCTTTGAGCAATAGCGTAGCCGAAGGTGGATTTTGTTTCCTTGATGACGGCGAGGACAAGGAGGCGCAAAAGACCCCGGCGTACGTCGCTTTCCCATGTTTCAGGTATTGTTTGTTTCGGCATTTTGCTGTTCTCCGCCTGAGAGCGGTTGTCGTTGATGGCAAAGGTGCTTGTGTGTTAGACCATGCGCCTTGATAGGCACACAATCTCGTTAAGCAATATACCTTGCCACGCTATGTATATCGATTGGCATACCTATTTAAACTTAACGGACGCTAGCAAAAATGAGTACAGGCAGACCACAAGCTGGAGGGTTCCCAAAAAGAAGGGTCTGCCTGTACGGGGCGGTTTATCCGCCATTTCCAGGGCACCACTTAATGCCCTAGAAACCCATGCGTATTCCCTGGACTACTGTTCTGGAAGGTATGTGGTCGCAAAACCACGTAACCAGCGTAATGGAAGTGGTACAGGCAGATCCTTGCAGGAGGCTAAGAAAATGTGATCTGCCTGTACGAGCGGTTTGTTCCGCAAATTCTAGGATGCTTCCCATCATCCTAGAAACCCACGCGATTTCCCTGGAGTCAGTGTTGTGGAAGGATGGCCAAAGAGGTTGCCATCAAAATCAGCAGGATGCAAAGGCAAGCCAAGGCTAAGAGAATACACTGAAACCAAGTTTCTGTGATATTGTTGAGAAACCAAGTGGCTAGCCTAAGTGATAACATTTCCTGGGTTCTATCAACGTCAGATGAAAAAATAGGATTAGAGCCTGTCAAATTGGAAGGACTTGTGACCGGAGCTGGATTTGCTTGTGTTTCTACAGGCACGATATTCACGTGAAATCCAAAATAGAATCCAGCGGCTACGAAAATCGTTAGTAAGAAAAGTGCCCACCTTTTTGATGTGGACCAGTTCATCGACTGTCGTCGAGTCATCAGCTCCAATCCCTCAGTGGCGCTGTCTTTTTTTTCTCTTATAAATATGTAATGATGGAGGCACTAGCTAGCTTACCGCTAGCCTTATGTAGTGGTTAGTAAAGGAGGAAATATGCCTAAGTTTATTTTTGTAACAGGTGGGGTCTTGTCCGGAATCGGAAAAGGGCATACCACTGCAAGTATTGCTAAGCTGTTACAGTTTCGTGGCTATGAAATCGATTTAGTAAAAATTGATCCATATCTCAATGTAGATCCTGGTACCTTAAATCCCGTTGAGCATGGAGAGCCGTTCATTACCGATCAGGTTTTTGAATTTAATCCGGCTCCTAGTTTTGAATATACTTCTGCAGAAGTGGATCAGGATTTCGGGACCTATGAGCGGTTTATTGGTCGGGCGATTCATCCTCGGAATAATATCACTTCTGGACAGGTCTATCTGAGTGTGATTTTGCAGGAACGATTGGGAACGTTCTTGGGGAAGACGGTCCAAATTATTCCACATGTCACTGATGAGATTAAACGCCGTTTACGAGATGTTGGACGTGCTGTGAAGGGATTAGATGTTGTTATGGTTGAAATCGGAGGGACTGTAGGAGATATTGAAGCAGCACCTTTTCTGGAAGCGATCAGACAGTTTCGGCTGGAAGAGGATTCGTGTGATACCCTACTAGCACATGTGACCCTTGTTCCTTTATTGTCTACTGTTGGTGAATTGAAAACTAAACCCACCCAACACTCAGTAAAGCAACTACAGGCCTTGGGATTACAACCTGATGTGATTATTGCACGGGGTAAGATCTCGCTCACAGAAGATGCACGTCGGAAAATCGCTTTACACAGTAATGTTCCCCAGGAGGCTGTCATCTCTAATCCGGATCTTGATGAAATCTATGAATTGCCCTTGAAATTTTATGAGCAGGGATTGGATGCAATTATTCTTCAGCGATTGGAAATGATGGCTCGACCACCAGCTGGGATGGCAGCTTGGCAACAAGTGGTGGAACGTTTCGTGAATACTTCCAGGCACCTTCGTGTTGCTATGCCTGGGAAATATGTAGCCATGGCTGATACCTATGTTAGCATTAATGAGGCTTTGCGAGCTGCCGGAGCCCATCAGGGTACAGCCGTGAGTATTGATGTGGTTGATTCGGAACAACTGGAGGAAAATGAGAACGCGAGGAATCAACTCCTTCAATATGATGGACTGCTACTCACTCCGGGGTTTGGCACCCGTGGAACTGAGGGAATGATTCGTGCAGCTTGGATAGCTGTTGAAAAGGATTTACCCTTTCTTGGTATTTGCTTTGGCGCACAACTACTCTTCGTAGCCTTGTGTCGAAACGCACTTGGGATGAAAAAAGCGAATAGCACCGAGCTTGATGAGAACACACCCTACCCCGTTGTCGATTTTCTTCCAGAACAAAAGGAGGTTGAAGAGAAAGGAGGAACCATGCGACTAGCAGGGCATCCCGTCCATATTAGACCTTCTACAAAACTGCGGAGTATCTACAAGAAATCGAAGGTCCGTGAACGATTCCGACACCGTTATCACCTAATGTGGGATCCCGCCAAAAAAGCGGAAGAGATTGGCTTGCTCGTTTCAGCTACGGATAAGACTGGAAAAATCATAAATGCGATTGAAATGGCAGATAAGTTTTGGATGGTCGGCGTTCAGTATCATCCTGAATATATTTCTCGTCCTGATACACCTCATCCACTCTATTCTTCCTTTGTAAAAGCAATGCTCCAGCGAAAGCACGCGAAAAGATAAGGGAAATAAGGAACCAAAGTACACCAAGGGCGCGACAACAATGACTGATTCAGAAATACCTCAAGAAAACGAACTTGTACCGGCCAAGGATCAACCTGGTTTAATACGTCTACGCCCCACGATTGACGAGTACTTCTCCCAGTTTGCCGATCTTGCAGCAACTCGTTCCACCTGTATTCGGCGTCAAGTTGGTGCAGTTCTTGTACGTGATAAACACATTCTCTCGACTGGTTATAATGGCGCTCCAGCACATATGAAGCATTGTACTACTGAAACCTGTTTACGGTTAAAAGCCGATGTAAAGCCTGGAGAACGTCATGAATTATGCCGAGGAGTACACGCTGAACAGAACGCGATTATCCAATGTGCCTTGCATGGTGT
>JBHLPR010000018.1:0-39127 GCA_048939245.1 Promethearchaeota archaeon
CGACCCCCGCTATCGAGAAGTTCTCTACAAAATCATCCTAGGTGCCGTCGCAGAAGCCACTACAGATTAACCATCCTCCTCTTAGAACATTTCATAATGCTGCTGAAATAACAGCCTTTTTATCACTTCCACAACAAAATTACTCAGAGTTGGAGGGTTAAACTCCTGCAAAAAGAACTACTTCTCTTCTTTCTTTTATCCTGGAGTCTCTATTTACCAATTCTCCAAGATTCCTATAATGTAGGAACTTGTTATCCACTGATAGAAGATGATGCTCATCTAGCGCCAGCTATTATTTGGGAAAAGTCCTTCTCCCATCAATGGGGTTCTTGGGGGTGGATTGGCCATGAACTTCAAGATGGCAGCTTTGTTATTGCAGGAATTCATCCACCTGGGGGTTGTTATGATTGGTGTGTGTATCCTGGTTGGATAATGCGAATCACCAATGACGGAAGCTTACGATGGTATCAATTGATAGAGAACTATTCTTCATTTTATTCAACACGGTTACTCAGCATAGATTCATCTTCTTTTCTTCTAGCAGGTGTGGGGCAAATATACGGATTATTTCCCGAACTTGATCAATTTATTTCGCTTCATTGGATAGACAATGAAGGAAACTGGTTCAGAAACGTTACTTTCAACTGTTGGGATAATTGCTGGCTCGGAGATATTATTCCACTCCAAAATGGAAGCTTAATCGTTATACTATCTGGGTGGAAAGCAAATCGCGCTCTTTGGTTAGGTGCGGATGGTTCCTTGCTATCGAATCACACCTATGCTCCAATTCGCCTTAATTTTAGATGTGCCCATGGCTGTCAGGATGGAGGATTTGTCGTGGTCGGTGAAAATCATACCTCTCAACCAGTCTCTCTCTCAATAATACGTGTAAACGGATCAGGTTCACTGCTATGGAAATGTGATTATACAACTGAATTTAACTTACAAGCTCGTCATGTTTGCGAAGACGGTGAAAGCGGTTTTCTCGTAGTCGGAGAGATGGGTAATGAAACTACAAGTCCTCCAACCTCTCTTTGGTTAAAACGAGTTGATGCTTTTGGAAACACTATTTGGACTCTTCCTCTCCAAACCTCTTCAATTGACAGTGTATCCGGTATTACAAAGACGATAAGTGGGGATTATGTTATCTCTGGTAATCGAAACGGAATTGCATACTGCTGGCGAGTAAATAATCTGGGTGACATTGTATGGGAATCAGATTTTGGGGGTGACAAAAATGTGGTCTTTGCTGACATCATCACATGCCAGAATGGTGATTACGTAGCTATCGGGACTGATAACACCCTTTCCTCTAATCCGATGTCCTTGGTGCGTCGCTTTGATGAACAAATGGCTCCGACATCCCCTACGCTTTTCAACGTTTACCTTCCGCATCCTTTCCCTCACTTTCTCCTCACCTGGTCTACTTCTTCTGATATTGACGGAACTGTTGTTGGTTACCGCCTTCAGATATCACCTTCGGCTACTTTTTCTAACAATGTTACCAGCCTATACCTAACTTCGAATTCCACCTCTATTCTGCCTTCAGATCATCACTTGTTATATTATCGCGTCGCAGCTATAGATGATCGAGGAACATTTAGTTACTGGAGCAATATCCTTCTCATCAACTTTGATGAGCTAATCCTGTTGTACAATGTAATACTCGCCACCACAATAGGCATTCTAGTCGTTGTCATCATATTAACGAGTTTTATTTTTGTGCGGTACAAACAAAAGAACAAACATCAAACTAGGCGAAATCTATGAGGTACTCAATTTTCTTGCGAAAAAAATGCAGAAAGCCACAACAATCGACTATTCAACAGGGGAACCGGCAAACAAGTTAAATACCCTTAACCAGATAGTCAAAACCAAGTGCCGACAGGTCACTTTAAAACCCAAAGCTACAGAAATCATTTGAATAAATGGGAGGCTAATTATATTGCCAAAAGGTTTAAGTGTATGCCGTTGGGACGACAAGGTAGGTCTACGTGTTGTGGGCGTTTATCCGCGTAACCTTGAAGTCTCTGAGGACGATATGCTCCGTGTCTTCACAGCCCATGCTATGGGTAAACCTGAAGCCGGTTTTCTCACCATGACCCTCGAAGGGACGAACCTGGCAGTGAGTAGTTTCTATACGGGAATTCTTCGTGGGCGTGATCAGTTTTGTATCATGTTGTTTATGGATTTGGAGGAGGAGCCTCGGGCGTATGAAGAGGGGTTGACGCTTGCATCGAGTGAGATTGTGGAAAATATTGGTGAACCAGAATTTGTGGAGTATCTGGGTGAGGTCTTTGAGAAGCTGAAGCGGATGGTGGAGCTGTCTGTGGAGCAGCGGCTTGCCAAAGTGTTCGTGGATCAGGAAACTCGGTTACTCATGCATAAATTGGCTCGGGGAGGGATTCCAGCCGAGGAGTTGCGGGAGTGGCTTGAGTTGCAAACGGGAAAGCATTACCCAGATTTGGGACTTGTGACCTTGCCACTTTTACGTAGTGGACTTGTGGAAGAAGACTGGATTAATGCAGTGTCCGATAACTGCGTATTTTTGGTCAATGATCTCTTGGGTGCGCGGTTTCCACCAGAACAATCGCTGAAATTAGCAAAGGGTGGCGGGTTGAACAAGGAACAGTTCCGTGAATATGAAAACCGTGTAAAAAGTTTCTTTGAAGACTATCAGTGGACCGAAGAAGACACGACTATGATTGGTCAATTGCTTCTCGATCCTGATATTTACGATGTGACAAAGACGCTACGTCGGAAGATTGCGCATAAATCCGAATTAGTTGGAGTGGTGGAAAAGGAAGCATCATTGGATAATGTACTGCGGCGTTTGGAGCAGTCGCAAGTCATTACGAAGATGGGTGCAGATTCTGTTGAGGTTTCTGCCCAAGATGATCCGTTGATTGTGCTTTCCTCGGATGTGCATTTTGAATCCTTCTTTCCGGAGTTCTTGGTGCTGCGGATCCAAGAGCGTTTAGAGGCTAAGGATATCCACCCAGATATTGCCAAGCGGCACTTAGAGCTTCTTAGTGAGACCTATATGCGTATGCGGGAGAAGATGAAGGAACGTAAGAAGCGGAAGAAGGAAGAGGGTGAAGAAGAGCTTCCTGAAGTTGAAGCGGAAATGCCAGCTCCTCCTGAAGTCACGGAAGCTGAACCTCCAGAAACCGCTGAACTGCCTGCTGTTGACGAAAAAGAGGCTAAACGAATCCAGAAGGAAGAGGAGAAGAAGCGGAAGGAAGAAGAAAAACGCCTTAAAGAGGAAGAAAAACAGAAGAAGAAGGGAGAGGAGAAAAAGCATAAGGAAGAGGAGAAGAAGCGGAAGGAAGAGGAGAAGCAGAAGAAGAAGGAAGAGGAACAAAAACGCAAAGAAGAAGAGAAGCGACTAAAAGAAGAGGAGAAGAAGCGGAAGGAAGAGGAGAAGCAGAAGAAGAAGGAAGAAGAAAAGAAAGAAACTGCGAAGAAAAAGAAAGAAAAGGACTCCTCTTAGCTAGTTTCGAATGCTGTTCCTCACTTGTTCAAGGTTTGCTGACGGTTTGCTGCACTAATATCCCGAGCCGTTTCCCAGGTTTTTCGAACAATATCCGGAAACGTTTGATGTGTTTGAATCCAAGTGCTTAGAAATCGTCGCGTTTTTGGATCGCTAGGGTATCCACTTCCAAAGTCTCCATAGCGCTGATGATATTCGCTGATTCGTCGATCACGATGTACTTTGGCAACGATTGATGCGGCGCCAACAATGGGGTAGGTTGAATCTGCTTTATGCTCACTGATAACCGTTTTTGGTGTGTTTAACTGTGCTGAGATTGTGCGACCATACCGTGCAGCATTTACATCAGAGGCATCGACATAAGCAATATCCCACCGTAAACGATTCAAAACCTGTGCCATCCATTTTGCCTCTAAAACATTGAGGCTGTGCTTTTTCTGCCGTTCCTCGTCAATTGTTTTTGCACTTACTTCTAACACTTCAATTTTGGAAGCCAGTTGGCGAATTCGGTGTGCAAGCAATTCACGACGTCGAGGAGTTAGTTGTTTTGAGTCTCGGACTCCCCATTCACTAAGTGCATCTTCTTGAGAAGCAGTTATCACAACCCCTACGATTACTAGCGGGCCTATAACGGGTCCTCGTCCAGCCTCGTCAACACCAGCAATTTGTTGCGTCAATCCTAACACCAACTTCGATAATTCAACTGTTCCGAAACCATTAACTGGTGCTCAACCTTATTAGTTCCTACCTAGTTTGCTTGCTTGTGGCATACATGACAGAATGTAAATACCCAGAAATATGGCTTAGCATCCTCGATGGTAAGTTTCGTGTCTCTTCGCGACTTCCTCCACCAGCACAAGTTCCAGAGGATTTTAGTTGTCTTACTCCTGAGGGTGAAACCATGCCGATTTGTGTTTCGCCACTCTATGAATCGATTCACGATGCTAAGGGTCGTGCAGCAACGCTCCAAGCGGATCTCCAAGAACAGGGGTGCAAGGTGCTCTTTTTCTTCGAACTACGCCCGGCAATTGTCGGTGATCCTCACGCAAACCGCTAGGTTCCTCATTAGCTTCTGTTAATTCATCGTTTCCTGCATTCTGTTCTTTTCGAGCACGCCGACGAATAATAATGCGATATAAAATAAAGACGACCAGAAAAATGATGAGGAGGATTAAAATTAGAGTTTCTAACAAATCAATCATTTCAGCTAAATTTACGAATCCTACACCAATTATCCAGCCTAAGAGGCCTAGGACCAGATAACGAGGTAAAGTACCAAGGAATGTGAATACTGCAAATTTTTTTACATCTGCTCGAATCGCACCATACAGAAGCGAGACGACAGAAAGTGGGATAATGGGGATGGCACGTGCGGTGAACAGGTAAATTTCATCGCGTGAAGATTTCTCCATGTTCTTGCGCATATATTCAATTTCTTCTAGTGATGTTCCAAGGTATTTACCATATCGCTCGATAATCGGATACCCGCCAAAAAATGCAATTCCGTACCCAAAAAAGGAACCAACTGTGGCGGCAAGAGCTCCAACAAACATTACACTGAATAGGATAACTAAGATTGCCTGCAGTGGGTCCAATCCTAAGGTTAGAATGAATCCTGCCGCCATTGGAACAAGTGGGGAGGGAAGTGGGGCAATGAATGTTTCAATCATGACACCAAGAAACACGCCGAGTGGTCCTAAGGCTACAACCCATGAAATTAGGAGCGCAATAATGCCATCTATCCATGCATCAAAGGCTTGTAACCAGGCGATAATCGTATCAATGATCAATGGAGGTTCCCTCAGAAGCAAATGACTGAAACTCGCTTTGACTTATTCTATTCTCCTGGATATTTCTTCATGATTTCTTCCAGTGATGGAAACTCGGGGTCATCGACAATGGCAATGGTTCCATAACGACCGGCAGATAATTCCATCTCACCACGAAACGTCTTGACGAACCCATTTTCAACCTCGACGACTACTCCTTCATCCACTTTGTCAATGTCGTCATTCCAAAGGGATAATTTGATAGTACCCGTATCATCACCTGCCTGGGCGGTGGTTACACGGGCTTTACCATAACGTGTTTGTACGTCCCGAACGGGCTCTAAGGAAAGGATGCGTAACCGGATATTAACACTCCGGGATGCAGAGGATAATTCGTGAACTTTCATTTCAAACAACCTACATAATAAAAGAGATTTACCAAGGATGTATTAAAGCACACTTTTAAAACTTGTAGGAACGCTGGATTTTCAGAAACAGAAGGGTTCAGTTATGCCGGTAACAGCTGCGACCCCATTTCAAACCCTCAGTGAGGTTTCTGAGGCGATTATGGGGACCACTAAGCGCTTAGAAAAAATGGATATCGGCGGGATTTTCCTTTCAAAACTTTCTTCTGAGGAGATAGAAGTCGCTGCCTTACTTCTTATCGGTCAGCCTTTTCCTCGAACTAGTCAACGCTCCCTTGCACTTGACTGGAAGGCACTTCATCAGATACTTCAAGAATTGTTACAACCATCTCCGAAATTATTACGTGATTTATTTGCACAATCTGGTGACATCGGCGAAGTCGTATATCAGCTGTACCTGCAATCCGGAACTATTAAACAATCAACTTTATTCACAACAGCTCTAACCATCCGCGGTGTGCATACAACATTTTCCGAAATCGCTGATGCTCAAGGTCCTGGATCGCGAAAACGAAAAACCAGTCTTCTCCGGGCATTATTTACGCGTGCAACGCCGCTGGAGGCCAAATATCTTGCTAAGCTTCTTGTCGGGGATCAACGCATCGGGTTCAGCGAAGGCATGCTTGAAAGCACGATTGCCCGAACACTCGAATTACCTCTTGATCTCGTTCGCCGCGCTAATATGCTCACCGGAAATATCGGGAAAGTAGCACGCATCGCTTTCAGTGAAGGGGTAAAGGGACTTAAGAAGGTGAAATTACAGGTATTCATTCCCCTACTACCAATGCTGGCAGCACAGGCGGAAGACGTTGAGGATGCATTGACTATTCATGATGGGCGTTCAGCATTTGAAATGAAGCTGGATGGTGCCCGTGTCCAAATCCATCTGCAGCATCAGAATGGACAAACATTAATCCGAATCTATAGTCGACGTCTTACAGATGTGACAACTAGTTTACCTGATGTTGTTACAATGATTGATGACCAAATTGAAGCCCAAAGCGGCATTCTTGAAGGGGAGGTCCTAGCAGAGGGGCCCGATGGACGTCCCTATCCTTTTCAACATCTTATGCGACGTTTCCGTCGGGTTCGTAATATTGAGGAAATGGTTCGTAAAATTCCAGTTAAATTGTATCTCTTTGACTTGCTTATGCATGATGGTGAAATACTAATTGATGAATCCTACGAAAAACGAAGACAGCGTCTAAATATGGTTCGGGGTCAAATTCCCCTCGTTGAGCAATTAGTGAGTTCAAATTCCGGAGAAGTCACTGCATTTTTTGAGAAGGCGATTGAATCGGGGCATGAAGGGCTTGTCGCCAAAAGACTAGATAGCCCCTACCAACCCGGTATACGCGGAAAAGCATGGTTGAAAATTAAACAGAGCATGGAAACCCTGGACCTGGTCATCATTGCCGCTGAATGGGGAACAGGTCGACGACATAAATGGCTCAGTGACTATCATCTCGCTGCACAGGATCCAGATACAGGCGAATATCACATGCTTGGAAAAACTTTCAAGGGGCTAACGGATGCAGAATTCGAGGATATTACCCAACGCCTACTTGAACATAAAATCGAACAGCATCGTGGAATTGTCACCGTCCATCCGCGGCTTGTCGTCGAAGTCGAATATGATGAGATTCAGCGGAGTCCAACATATAAGTCTGGGATGGCACTGCGGTTTGCCCGAATCAAACGTTTAAGATATGATAAGACTCCACAAGACGCTGATACAATTCAACGTGTTCAGGAACTTTATGACACCCAATTTGATCGCAAGGCTTCAACCAACCAGGTGGGTTGCAGCTAGGTACTGTGCTCTTTCGAAATTCTATTTTCTAGCTGCGAAGCCGAATTTCATTTGACGCTGAGATCCATCGGGGTCCGAGGGTTTGATTGAATAAGGCAATGTAACTAGCTTGGTCACTGACTACGGCAACAATTTCGCCTTGATTTCCGTAGGTGGGCGCGATAAGAACCTCTTCTCCATCACGCGAGCCACCATAAAACTCCATTTTCGGATTATTCCAAATCCGAATATTTCCTTGTTTTAAGAGCTTTTGAGCACTGGCTAATTGTTTTTCCCCATCAAGTGTGGTAATGATATGAATCCGATTTTGAGGTTGTACTTCACTCAATTCAGCAACAGGAACTTCGTCAAATGTAGGATAGACTAAAGTTATGGTCTCACCGATTCTTCGAAACATATCTAAAAGATGGTTCTGGATTCCTTCACAAGTCACAATCCGCCATGTTCGCTCTGCCTCTGCGGGTTCCATTTTGGTAAGAGTATTCCACAAGCCGATAAGAATTTCTTCGGTTTGACCTGCTTGGGTTCTGAGACGGTTCAGGGTAGGTTCTGTCTGAGCGGAGAACAGTTGCAAAGAATTAACAGCAGTTGTTTCAGCAGTTTTCGCTCTGGCTGTGACTTCTTTTGTCAAAGTCTGATACTCTGATTTGAATGTTTGGCGTTCTTTGCTTAAGGTTCGGCTAATCCGTCGACCCGTTTGTTGTGTTTGAGTGGTCAATCCATCTTTAGCATTATCTAGAATTTGGGTAATGCTAGCAACTAGTTTGTCATTTTTTTGTTTGAGATTGGTGACTGCGGTTCCCTTGAAGCTTTGGAGCCTTTCTTCCGTTCGCCGTAAACCATCCTGAATGGCGCGATTTAATCGGGTCTCGGTTAAACTCAGTGTCTTGGTTTGATCTTGTAGTACATTTTCAACTTGCTCTTCTATTGCTGTTTGAAAGTTTTTCTTGTTCTCTTCTATCCCCGCGATGATGTTTGATAAGAGCTTGGAGATATCACCTTGTGAACTCTTCAACGTTGAGATAAGTGACTCTGAGAGCTGATCTGAGGATGCTGAAATTCGTTCTCCAAGAGTTGATAGATTTTCTCCTAATTGGCCAATGATGGTCTGTGTTTTAATTTTGAGTGTTTCGAGTAGTGTTTGATAAGAAGTATCATTCTTTGTAAGCGTTGTATTTAGGGTAGCATTTATGGCGGTATCAATCTCGCTCATCTGCTGTTCAAGCTCTTCTTTACCTTCATTAGTGACGCGTTCTAACTCATCAAATAGTTGGTTTTGTATTTCTCTAGATTGTTCGGCAAGGGATTGGAAAGTTGAAGAAGTCTCTTTGCTTAATGCTATTTGTTGAGTATTGATTGTGTTGAGCAGATTTACCTTATTCAATTCGATTTGTTCAACTAGTTCAGTGTCAATCTTTTCGCTGGTTTCTCCAATTCTTTCTATTAGCTTTGAAGTCACTGTTTGTAATTGGACTAGCTCTTGTTGTAGGGTGGAGATATAATCCTCTACTTCTCCAGAAAGAGAGCTAGCAAATTTTTCTAAGAGCTGATTCATTGCCGTTCTTTGTTCGTCCATACGTATGGCACAAGTTTGCCCGACTTCTTCAATTATGGACTGAGATTTCGGAATCTGCTTTTCAGAAAAGGCTACTAATTTCGTTTGGATATTGTTTATTTCTGCAATTATTATGGTCCCCTGCTTTTGTATCAAATCTTGGACATTTTTCTTCAAGTTATTGACTCGATCTTCTTGTGTTTGCAATTCGGTTTCTATATTTTCCACAAAAGTATTCGCGGATTCACGAATAGTTACAAGATTTTTGGTCGTAGCCTTTTCGATTTCCTCTGCCATTGTCTCTATTTTCTGTGTCGTTGAAGTTTTTTGAGTACTTATATCAGTCCACAGCGAATCGAACAGAGTTTGGGTTTCTTCAAGTTGTGCAAAACAGTCCTCTTGCATTTCGGTAATACTTTGAGAGACTTGCTCGTAGATTCCACTTTTTTCACGGTCAAATTCCTGAACAGCTGTAGTTAATAGGTTACTTGTATCGTCTTCAAAATTCGTCAGGTTTGTTTTTACATTCACTATGGCTTGGTCGACCGCAGTATCCGTGGCGGTATTTAAGGCTGTTAAATTACCCACTACTGCTGAGGAATAGTCATCAATGGTTTTGGTGACTGGTAACCAATATTTTTCAACCAGAGTGCGCGTATTCGCATCAAATTTTTTCACTGTGTCGCTGAGTTTCTTGGCCAGTTCTTCTGTGGAGTCTTTAATTGGGGGGCTTTGTGTAGTTGAAAACTCCCGGAGTTTTGGTGGAAGCTGAGTTCGAAGTTGTTTCTCTAATATAGATTGAAACGCCGCCTCTGCCTGAACCTGTGGTGATATTTGATCATCTGCGACTCTCCTTTGATATTTTTCTAACATCTCTTCGCCTGAATTTTTCAGCAGACTAGTAAGTTCGGGTTTCAAAGAGTTCGAATAATTCGTTTGCAGGGGCGTCTTCAATAAGGACTCAAATTCAGTGGTTATTTCTTTTATGTTGCGTTTGTGCTGACGGTCGAGCGCTGATTGATATTCATTAAAGATTTTCAAAAGATTCATGGGTTGTTTGTTTAAGTACTGTTCAGATAGTTTTGAGAGAAAGGCGTTGGGTAAAGTTTCAAGATTTTGATCGCTGGATTGAAAAATCTTCGATATTTGCTTCTCTCGGTTAGTTTGTTTTGTGAGCCTCATCTTGAAACTTTGTAAAACAGTTTCCAGCTCTTTTGTGGTTTTTTCGCGAACAGGTTTGGTTTGTTTGGATAAAGCAGTTTTTAAAAGTGCACGGAGTTTGTCAAACGTGGTTTGCAGTATATCATTGATTTGTTTCTCCCGCTTTGCTTGCCGCATCACTTTTGTTTTGCAGCTACGCAAAATTGGTTTCATTTGAGTAATAAATGATTTAGCGATTAGCTCATTGTGTTTCGTGATTTGTTGGTTGTAGACGTTAACAAATTCATCTCGAGCGAGATTAAGTGCTGTATCAGATTGTGTTTTCTGTAGATCCTGGCGAGCTCCAAGGAATTCAATAAAACTTGTTGAGATATCACCTAATTGTTTCTCCAAGGTGTTTATAATCACTGAATTAACATCATTGAGTTTAGAAGAAGTTAGGCTCTTTTGTATAATGGATGCAGCGGTGCTAGCTACTCTTGATTTAAGCGCGGCTTTTTTCTTTTCGAAGGTTGTTTGATATCCATTGAGGGCTGCAAGCCCATATACGGGAATATCTTCTTGCAGAATTTTATTCAAATTCGTAATAATTGTTTGATCCCGTTTTGTCAGTTGAGATTTCCAGCTCTTAATTATCCTCTCTACAGCTTTATCTCGGCTGGTTTGGGCTTCAGTAATTGCAGGTTGATAATTGCTGATTGCGGTTTCGATTTTGAGTATTTGCTCAGCGCGGAGTTTGTCTGCGGTACTTTCTATTCCCTCAGAATATTCCTTTATTATTCTTTCAAGTTTTGTTAGTTCTTTGTTTAGTCCTGAAGCTGTTTCTCCGACTATTCTTTTCAGTGCTGCCTCGAAGGCACGGACTTTCTTTTCAATGCCTTTTTGCTCTTTGGTAGCTTTAGCTAGGTTTTCTTTGCCAGACTGCCTTATGGTGCTTTGTGCTTGAGTTAATCGGGTTTCACTATACTCTCTTAGTTGGTTTTCTGTTGTTTCAAGCGCTTTGATTGCAGTGGAGGCTTCTGATTTTAGGAGTTTTTGCATTTGTTTATTTAGAGAACGATGTTGTTCTTCTTGTGAATTCATTTTTGTTTGAAAGTCTGAGATAAAGGATTCCGCAGTTTTTTGTACGGTTTTTAATCGGCGTTTGAGTCGTCTTCCGACTTGATCAGCGATGGACTTGAAATTGGTAGCAAGATTTGTTTGTTGCGTGTTGCTTTCTTCGATTAAGGTCTGAAGAAGAGTCTGCACTTCTAGGAGCTGTGCTAAATACTTGTCACGCATTTCAATGCCTATGCCTTGCTTTGCCTCTTCGAGCAGTTTTTCATGTTCTGTTTTTACTTGTTCTATCAGGGTGGATAACGAAGTCTGAATTTTGGAAAATTGTGAAAAACTCAGGGATGAGGGAGGCCATTCTGTTATAGTAGTTTCGGCTTCTTTGTGTAGACTTTGTATCTCTGAACTATTTTGCGCGTGAGCTTCTTTTAATTTTTCAAAAAGGCTTTCGACGATTTGTACCGAGGTATCACGGCTGGATTTGATTGTGGAATCCATGGTTGTTGCGGCATTATCCGTGTGCGAAACAAGTCGGCGATTTTCTTTTTGTATCGTTTTATCTAACTGTGTGAGAATGTCTTCCAATACCTGGGTTCGTTGTGTCCAGGTGTCACGGAGTTGAGTCGAAAAACTTTGAGTATGTTTTGTTAAATTTTGTCTTGTTTCTTTTTGTAATGTGTCTAACGCTTTTTGTGTCTCTTGATTGAAGGAGGTGATATCATCTGTGAGGGTTATAGCGGTTTCTTCAGTAATTTCAGATATTCCCTCTTTTTGTGATGTACTTTCAGAAGTTATGGATTTTATTCCTGAATCTATATTACTTTGAATACGAGAATTAGCATTCTGTAGTTGAGTTTGGACCTGTTGGATGTTGGTGACCACTTCTGCTGAAATTTGATTTGCTGTAGCGCTAGCCCATTGTTCTGTTTCTTCTTGGTATCCGTTGATTGCTTTAATTGTATCATCTAACACCTGCTTTTGAGCCTCATCTAGCTGAGTGGCTCCTTCATCAATGAGATTACTGAGAGCTTCTTGAATTGATGTAATCTGGTCTGAAATTTCGTTGACACTGGATGATGCAACTTCACTCAAGGCTTTCTGTAAGTTTTCCGCTACGTTACTCAATACAATATTAGTTGCCATGGCTGCCTCGTTTAAAGCGATTCCCTGTCTTTCGTTTAGGTTTTCCAAGGCATTCCGAGTCTGCCGAATCATTAACTGCAATTCATCATGTATTTCGCCTAATGCTTTAGTTTGGATTTGCTGCAGTTCCTTCCAAGATTTCTGAGTGTCTTTTGTGAAAGCTTGGACTTCCTTGGCCAATTCCTTGTAAGGTGCAAATGCTCGATAACGAGAAACAACACCGGGTAAGGCTTTAATGAGTTGTTGTTTCTCAAGGTATTCGATAGTGCTTCTAGCCTTGACCATGGGAATTCCCGAATAATTACTAATCTCATCCGCAGTAAGCTGACCCATTACCAATAATACGGTATATACTCGGCTCTGAGATTCACTTAATTTGAACCGGCTTTGTAATGCGGTTAACAACTCAGCTGGAATCTCCATCGGGATGGCGCATTGAGCGGTATTCTCTTGCCCTGCTGAAGCAGGGGGAAACTCGGGATTACCTTCTTTTGGAGTCATTTTTGTCACTCAACTTCAATATTGGTTACTCATGTAGGATTTCTACCATCTACTAATATCTGAGACGCTAATTGTTTCTCTCCACCTGCTATAAGGGTGACGTGTCGAAAAATGCGTGTCCTTAGATATTTTCTTTGAGCAACTGTTCTTGAGCTGCTAATACACCTGATCCAAGAGGGAACTCAAAGCCCATCCGTTTTAACACGATTTCAATAATTGTGATAGTTGCTAGTACATCACGTTCTGTGCAAATATTCATGTGGTTGGTTCGCCAGATTTTGCCTTTAACAGGTCCCTGTCCACCTGCAATTAATATGCCTAAGTCTCGAACCTGTTTTCGAAATTCCTTATCAGTTATTCCTGAAGGGTATTTAACAGCGGTTACTGTGTTTGAATAATGTGCTGGGTCCGCTAGTAAATCCAGTCCCATACCAAGATATCCTGCACGAGTGATACGTCCGAGCCGATGATGGCGTTCAACGCGATTTTCATATCCTTCTTCAAACATGATTGTGAGAGATTCATGAAGTCCATACATTAGGCTTACTGCTGATGTGAAAGGTGAATCACCAAATCCATCATAGCGTTTCTTAGCTTTCGTTAGGTTAAGATAAAATGTAGGGTTGGGGTGTTTTCGTTTCTCAATTTTTTGCCACGCACGTTTTCCAACCCAAATTGCACTAAGGCCTGGGGGGACTCCTAGGCATTTCTGGCTTCCGGTTACCAACATGTCAAAATTCCATTTATCCGGAAATACATAATCGCCTCCTACGGAGGTTATCCCGTCTACTAGGAAAAGTCGATCATAGTCTCGGACAATTTGACCAATCTCTTTAGCGGGATTCAATACACCGGTAGAGGTCTCGTTATGACAAAGTGTGACGATGCGAATTGAAGCATCAGAAGCAAGAGCTTCCCGAACTCTTTCCGGATCCACTGCTTGCCCATAGGTATATTCTTGTACAACCGGATTTCCGCCAAAAGCGGTAGTAAGTTCGTTCCATCTTTCGCTAAACTTACCGTTGACAAGGTTAAGGACTTTCTCACCTGGCTCTAGTGTATTTGCAATTGCAGCTTCCATTGCTGCGGTTCCAGACCCTGCAAAGATTAACACATCCTGTTCTGTTTGTAGTAATCGCTGAAGCAGCGCCACGGTTTCTTTGTAGGTGTTCTGATATTCGGGAGTTCGGTGACCATATAAAACCCGAGACATCGCCCGGTAAACTCGCGGATGAACTGGCACAGGACCAGGAATCATCAAACTGGTAAGCTCTTCGTCATACATCTATAACCAGCACCAAATAGCTCTGTGAGTCTGCAGAACGTTTTAGGTTAAAAGCCTTTCACATAACATTACTGTAGTGGGTCACGCAGGGAAGTGACGGTACTTCATATATGTTAACACTTCGTAGAAGTATTTGCCCCCGAACACACCACTTGTCTTCAATCCACCTAAATGTGGGTAATAGTCATCAAAATGAAGGTGGTCAGTATTGATGGCAACTCCGGGGGCCTCGATTTCATCAAAAAATTGCTGCCAAATCTCAGGAGTATTAGTATACACCGAGGTCCTTAATCCATAGGGGGAGTTGTTCGCCTGCGCAATAGCCTGTTCAATGCTTCGGACTTTCATAATTGGGAGAATTGGGCCAAAGGTTTCATGGTACCACATCTGGCAATCGAGGCCAACATCGCTAAGAATGGTGGGTTTGTAGAAGAGGCCGGCTTCATCTTTTTCTCCATCGACATTTATTCTGTACCCGCCTGAATGCAGCTTTGCCCCTTTTTTCAGGGCTTCTCGTGTCATGTCAATGACTTGATACAAAGGACGAGCACCAACAATCGGCAAATCTGTTGTTCGGTTTTCCGGTAGACCGGGCTTGAGTTGTTCGCTTTTTTCCACTAGCATCTCGATGAATGTATCGTGAATTGCCTCATGGAGGAATAATCGTTTTGCAGCAAGGCAGATTTGACCGGATCCAAAGAATCGGGCGTGAGTTATGAATTCAGCAACTTTGTCGATATCCACATCTTTCCAAACTAAACTAGCACCACTCCCTGCTAGCTCTGGAACGAAATGAAGCCCACGATGAATAGCTTGAGCCATCAACTGGAGCCCGATATCCGAATCCCCATAATAGACCATCGCGTTCAACGGTGCGTCGTTTACCATGTACTGTGCAATTGGTCGAGCGGGTCCAATGACCGCTTGGAAAGCACTTAATGGAAAATCTAATTCGTCCATGAGATCTCGAAGAACATAAGACAATTCCATATTCGTTAAAGGCATCTTTGAGGGAGTGCGGATGACAGTTGCGTTTCCCGCCCAATAAGACGAAATTATTGCCATACCACCCAACCCGATGGCTGCATTATAAGGGGGAAAAATCCCGACGACCCCAAAGGGATAGCGCGAGATAATTGTTTTTTCTCCATCTGTGGCAGAGGGTATTTCTTTGGGTGCAATTTTAGAACTAGCGTAATCAATGTGTTCGCGATAAAGTGTATTGAATACACCCTTGGTTTGCCATTCGAAGAGTTTGAGTGGTGTCCCTTCCGCTAGCCCAATTTCCTTGAATGTCTCATAGTGTTTCCAAAGCAATTCCTGCATTCTGAGAAGACTATCTGCTCGTTGTTGAAGCGTTAATCCTTTGCTCTTAACATTAGTTTCTCGATGCATTTGATGTCGGATTTTCGCAGCTTCTTCACAGGCTACCTTTATTTCAGACACTCCTCCAATAGCATAGGTAGCAAATTGAATATCTGCGATTTCATCCTTTGATGCTTGGGGGTATCCATGTACTCGTATGTAATCTTTGAGCATTCGGATTTCTGGGACTTTTTCTGGTAAGATTCCACTGAAATATCGTGCAGCAAATCGTTTCAAAGAACTCTGACTCTGTAATGCCATTGCAAACATAATTCGCGGATCTTCAATCACCTTACTCATATTAGGAAAACTGAGTACCCTTCCGGATTGAGGCGAAGAAATTTCGCCCTTGATTAGATGCCCAAAAAATCGCATTTCACCACGTCTTCTAAGAATCAATATACCTGTTCAAGATTTAATGAAGACCCATGTATTCCTTACGCTTATTCATATCCTTGGGACAAAAATCATAGAACAAGATTAACCCTAAATATACTCTAATCCTTTCATTAATCGTACTGGTGGGAACCTTTTCATGACTCTTATCAATGATGACGAAATCCTCTATACTCCTGATGAATTAGCATTTCGTAAGCAAGTAAGGGAATTTGTTGATAGAGAAATCAAACCAATAAACACTCAGATTGAAGAACGAACATTCAGTCATCGTCAGCTATTTAAGAAACTTGCCGATGCAGGTTTGTCCGGCTTATTAATCCCTGAAGCATACGGTGGATCCCAACAACCCTTTGTTTACCAATTAATTGCAGGTGAAGAAATTTCTGTTATTTCTCCCTCGACTACGATGATGTTTGGTGCCAGCTGTACGCTCAGTGCGATTCCCATACTCCGGTTTGGCACTGAAGAGCAAAAACAGAAGTATCTTGTTCCTTTAGCAAAAGGTGAGAAAATTGGGGCTTTAGCGATTACTGAACCCGCTGTGGGCAGTGATACAGCTGGTATGGAAACACAAGCTGTTTGGAATAAGAAAAAAGGGTGTTGGATTCTAAATGGGGAAAAACGCTACATCTCCAATGGTAGCATTGCAGACCAAATAGTGGTTTTTGCCATTACCGATCCTACAGTAGATAGCAAGAGTGGGATGTCTGCTTTCATCATCGAAACATCATGGAAAGGCTTCTCTGTTGAACGTGATTTCACGCTAATGGGGCGCTCTGGTGCTACCGTCTCTCATATCAAATTCGATAACATGAAGATTCCGAAAGAAAATCTCCTTGGAAAAATCAATCAAGGATTTCTCATCCTCATGGATGAGCTAGATTCAGAACGAATTGGAATTGCGGCAGAAGCATTAGGTTGCATGCGGACCCCATTCCAAATCGCTGTAGATTATTCTCAGCAACGCATCCAATTTCACAGACCCATCTCTCGCTTTGAAGGTGTATCTTTCAAGATTGCCGATATGGCCTTGAAGATGAGGGCCGCTCGGTTATTGACCTTATCTGCAGGAAGAATGGTTGACAAGGGGCTTCCCTGCACAAAGGAAGCGACCATGGCTAAACTCTTCGCTACAGAAGCAGCAGTTGAAGTATGTGATCTAGCAATCCAAATCTGTGGTGGAGCTGGATATGTGAAAGACTACTATCCCTTGGAACAATACTATCGTGATGCTCGCCTAGGAACCATCGGTGGTGGGACTTCGGAAATTTTACGATACTTGATACAGCGGGAGGTCTTCATTGAACAGAAACGTGAAAAAGCTCAAGACACAGTTTCAACTGATCTAAGTTCAATTGCCTTCACCACGCTTATGTCTGCGGTTCCCAATGGTTTTCGTCCCGATCGTGCTGAAGGTGTTTCAGCAAAAATCCAATTCCTTTTCACCGATGAAACCCCTTGGCTACTAACCATCAAGAATCAGAAATGTAGTATCGATCAAACGGAAATCAAAAATCCCATGATGACTGTAAAAACCGACTCAACTACATGGCGACGTGTTCTCCTTGGACAAACTGACGCCATGCAGGCGTTAATGGCTAAGCAAGTCACGATTGATACTGATGATATGGATTTGTTAATGAAATTTGCTCGGATGTTTCGATTTACTCCTCAAATATTCGAAAGGGTTCGTCCAGAATCCAAAGTCCCTAAGAAAGAGAAGAAAGGTCAAACTAAATTCATTTTGGGGAAAAGCTTAGATGAAATTAGAATTGGTGAAAAAGCGGAAGGGTCAATGAAAGTCACCAAAGATCATATTGAATGGTATGCAAAGATGTCTGGTGACTATAACCCCTTACATATGGACGACGAGTATGCCGCAACGACGATGTTTGGCCGTCGCATTGCCCATGGACCCGTTGGCGGTGCATTGGTCGCACGAGTAATTGGGATGCAATTACCAGGATTGGGGACACTCGCATATAATATGAAGGTGAATTTTACAGCTCCTGTCTTTCCTGGTGATGAAATAAAAGCGATTATTAAAGTGACAGAAAAGGTTCCTGAAAAGAACCTTCTCAAGCTTAGCTTCACCGTAATTAATCAAAAAGGGCTAGAAGTCATGAACGGGTATGCTAACGTACTACCCCCCATTAAAGACTAAGTTCACGTGTGTAATTGTTTTTAACTTACATACCTTAATGTACGAATAGGGGTTAGTGAATCACAAGATAACATATCATTACGGAGCGCCACGTGATGGTATATGATGTAATTGTCATTGGGGCAGGTCCTGCGGGATCGATTGCCGCTTATCATTGTGTCAACGCAGGACTAAACACGCTACTCCTTGAAAAAACAAAATTTCCTAGAGTGAAACCATGTGGTGGCGCAGTGTCGGTCCGATCCTTGAAGGCATTAGCTCACGTGGGACTACAGGTACCATCATCAGTTATTGAACAGAAGATTTTTGGTTTCCATTTGATGGGACCTGAAATGAAACCTTTTGAATATCGTTCTAATCGACTTCTCGCTTACACAGTACAACGGGCGAAATTCGACAATTATCTGGCTAATCAGGCAACCAAGGCAGGAGCAGAGTTTATCCAAGAATGTGCTTTGACTGGGCTCGAACAGCATCAAAACTATGTTCGATGTGAGACGGAAAAAGGATCCTTCGAAGGCCAATTGGTTATTGGTGCTGATGGTGCGACATCCACGGTTGGAAGCTTAGTTAAACTCCGCCATGCAAGAAAACCGAATGAATTCGGGATTGCAGTTGAGGTTGATGTACCGATTGCTGCAAATCTTTGGAGTAAAGGTCTAGACCCTTCACTACTCCTGATTTGGTTTCTCAATATTCCGAATGGTTATTTCTGGGTATTCCCACGAAGACATAGTCTTTCATTAGGTGTTGGCGGAATTGCTGGTAAACTTGGTAATGTTCCTCGTTTGCTTAGAGGATTCTCGAATATGTTTTGTGAGCAGTATGACCTACCACAACTAAATTTACAGAAGCTTCGAGGTCATTTGCTACCAGTATTTCAATCACTAATTCCCCTAACAGCTCACCGAGTCCTTTTAGTTGGCGATGCAGCTGGATTTATTGACGCCTTTAGTGGTCAAGGTATCTGTTATGCACTTGAAAGTGGTATAATTGGCGCACAAACCGCTTTTCGTATAATAAAGCAATCTCAGAATCTTTCCACTGCCTTATTACAATACCGAACTCAGATCTTGCAGCGCTTTGGTGAAGAACTGCGTTGTAGTTGGTCAGTAATGCGGCACATTCATGCTCATTCTTATGGCGTATTTCGTGTTGCCCGACTCTGGAAATGGCCAGGCCAAATTCTATTTGATATTGCAAGAGGAAATACCGATTACTACCGAATTTGGCGCAATCCTCTTAGCCTCATCTTTTCACTCTTCATTTCCAAACTTCAACTGCGCCTAGGATAGTCCTTTTAATTTCACGTAATACTGCCCATGTAGGTTACAGTTATTATGTAGAATAGACACCCTGTGATTGTAGATCTTTAGCTATCTCTGCTAATCCTAAGGTTCGCAGGGTTTCTTCCTTTGGGATTCCAGTTGTCACATCCCATCCATACAACTGATAATACTCATCGAGCATAGGCTCCAAATTCACGGTTTGACCTTTACTTGGTCCTTTAGCTAAGGGTTCATGGGTGAAACGACGAGGAAGCCGGTCATCTTTTCTTCGAATCCCCTCTCGGACATTGAATGCGCGTTTCATTGTAACCAATCGGGCTCCGATATGCATTAGCTCTTCAACATTGTCAAAAGCTGATTCGCCAGTTACCGATGCTAGAAGGGGTGCAAAATCTTCAACCCAAAATATTGGTGGCCACGAGCACGTATACCAACACACAATTAGGCTATCTCGAATGGTGTAGACTTTCTCCGTTACCACTGTTGCTAGGGCTTTATGAGTTTCAACGTACGGATCGCAAATATCAGGGAGTTTATCTTCTCCAAATCGTTCTTTCGCCACCTCCTTATACGCCAATTGATCCATGGTGACCAAATTACGAAGATGGTCCGCTCCTCGAGCTGCCACCGCATGACCCAACGCCATGGATCGGTGGGCTCGTCCATCTTGCCCTGAGATTTCCATAGCCTTTACAGTCATGTCAAAGTGTTCAGCAGCCTTACCTTTTTGTTTCGCAATACGGTGACTACCTTCTGCTGCCAACTTACCCAGACTTTTACGCTGGGCAATTTGGTGCATCAATTCAATTAAGGCGTCGGTGTTGCCCCATTGTAAGTCTAATTGTGCACGTTCTTCTTTGGTCAATAATCCGTTTTCAGCTAACTCCATAAGAAACGCTGCTGTGGCGCCTGCACTAATAACATCCATTCCATATTCATTACACAAATGCTGCGCGGCAAGTATGGTGGGAACATCGTCAATTCCCACATTACTACCCATAGCCATTATTCCCTCATATTCGGGACCCTCAGTGATAAGGCCTTTATGCGGTCCCTCATTCACTTTGAAGGCTTTTTTGCAGGCAAGACGGCAGGTTCCGCAGGCACGCGTGGTATGATAGTAATGATCATGAAAAGTCTCTGCTGATATTCGATCCCATCCCTCAAACACACCTTCGCGATGATTATGAGTGGGTAATTCACCAATACTCTGTTTGGTGGCTACGAGAATTCCCGTGCCATATTTCCGCATTTCAAGAGCTTGGGGATTCGTCTGTACGCGCTCATGGGCATCGTGCCACAGGCGTTGGAATTTTTCCGAGTCCGCAACGGAAACCTTTCCTGTTCCTCGCACGAGAAGCGCTTTCAACTTTTTCTGCCCCATGACTGCCCCTAATCCTGTACGACCAGCAGCTCGTGCGCCATCGATCATGATTGATGCGAATCGAACCTTGTTTTCTCCCGCAGGTCCAATAAGAGCTACATGTCCATGGGGCTGTTTCAAATTACGACGAATCGACTTTGAAGCCATTAGCGTTCTTTGACCCCAATATGGTGATCCTTTATGAAACTGGATTTCTTCATCCACAATTGATACCACTGTCGGCTGCTTTGCCTCTCCCTCAATGATAATGAAATCGTAGCCCGCGTATTTCACCTCCGGTCCCAAATGCCCACCTACGTGACTTTCCGCCCAAATACCAGTCAGTGGTGATTTACTCACCACTGCCATCCGCCCCGCTGTCGGCCAAGCTGTTCCGGTGGCAGGTCCGGTGCAAAATATGACTTTATTTTCCTTTCCTAAAGGATCAATCCCCGGTGCCAACTCCTGGTATAAAAGATGGCTAGCATATCCAGTCCCCCCAATGAAACGCCGGGCAATATCCTTTGACGTCACCTCAACACGAACTTGTTCATCACCCAAGTTAATTCGAAGAATTTTGCCAGTATACCCCTGATACATTCTAGTCACCTTCCTGCTTTGATAGTGCTGGCTCAGTCTGTTTTATAAAATGTTTAAGGGCTACCATCAACTCATCAACTAAAAATTCGCCTTCAACAGTCCCATCAGTCAACACCAACGCATCGGTTGGACAAAACTTGACACATTGTGGGTCTCCACCACAAAGATCACATTTCAATGGCATTTCTTTCTCATCATCGAGTCGAATCGCTAACTTATCCACTGGATCAACCTGATCACGGCCGATCACACATGCCCGAACACAAGCCCCGCACTGAATACACAACTCACGGTCCACAACAACCGCCGCCGTCTTTGGATCACGTGAAATTGCATCCTGCGGGCATGCCTCCAAACAAGGCGCATCCTCACACTGCTGGCACACAATCGGCACATCCTGCACCGTCTCATCAAAGGACAGCACATGAATCCGTGCCTTACTTGGCTGAAATACGTCCTCATGAGCATCGCTACAGACCAATTCACACACACGACACCCAGTACACCGACTCGGTATCACGGCAACATGCAACACCATCACACACCACACACTGCTTTCCTTACAAGCAGAAACCCAGCCAAAAAACTTGTGAATCAACCTTGATAAAAACGCGAAAAGAATGAACTCACCGAACAGTTTTTTTATTCTCACACTTATCTGACAAGTGAACAAAAAGAACCAAGTGGAAGCGCAACAAAGTGGAAACCGAAGACATAATGCTCAAACTCGTCGTGGCAGGCGAAGGCGGCGTCGGCAAAACCACATTTGTGCGAAGATATGTCGAAGGTGTATACCATGACAGCCTTTTAACTGTTGGAACCGCCTTTGCCGCAAAAAGTCTGATAGTCAACGATGGGCATGGACCAACTGCCATCAAACTCCAAATTTGGGACATGGGGGGTGAGAAACGGTTTCGGTTTTTGTTGCCGAAGTTTTGTTTTGGTGCGCGTGGGGCGATGTTGTGTTTCGATTTGAATCGGTTTAGTACGTTTTTGAAACTTGATGAATGGTTACGACTAATCCGTGAAAGCACAGATAATATTCCGATTGTGTTGATTGGGATGAAAGCGGATTTGCATCGGGCGGTGGATCAGAAGGAAGTTATCCAGTTTGCGAAGGCGAATGGATTTAGGGCGTATTTTGAGACGAGTTCGAAAGATGATTTTAACGTGACACCAGCGTTCGAGTACATTGGCAAAGAGATGCTTGATTACATTCGTCGGCGTGTAACGCAACCCTCTTAACTACTTCCTGCTATTCTGATTTTATTGGTCTCAATGTCTGGTGTGACGAAAGTTGACAGATAAAATGCTGAAAACGTTTGGGAAAACCCACTATGTGTCCGAGCTCGGAGCGTCAATGGAGGGGCAATCGGTCACTTTGACGGGGTGGGTACACCGTAAGCGTGAGCATGGAGGCGTGATCTTTGTAATTGTACGTGATCCAACCGGGCTTATCCAGGTGGCAGGCCATCGGGAACAGGCACCAAGTGCCTTTCAGGCGATGGAAGAGGTGACATTGGAGTCTTCAATCGTTGTTTCTGGCAAAATTACGGTTGATAAGCGTGCACCTACAGGCATTGAACTACAGGTGACGGAGTTTGAGGTGGTTAATCTAGCTGATGCGGAGTGGCCTTTGGAGAAGGATGCAGGAGATGCCTTCCTATTTGATAAACGTCACCTCTACTTACGAAGTCCTAGCCAAATTGCGATTATGCAAATTAAAGCCGGAATTAGTCGAGCCGCTCATCAGTTCTTTGATGATGAAGGGTTTACCGAAATTTTTCCTCCAGTTATGGTTGGAGCTAGTGTCGAGGGAGGTGCAACCCTCTTTCCCTTCAAGTATTTTGATAGAACAGCCTATTTGAGTCAAAGTGCGCAATTATATGAGGAGGCAGCGATTTGTGGACTGGAAAAAGTCTATCTGCTGTCTCCCAGCTTTCGTGCAGAAAAGCATCGAACACGACGGCATTTAACTGAGTATTGGCATCTTGAATCTGAAATTCTCTTTGGAACACATGACGATATCATGGGCGTCCAAGAACGATTAACTCATGCGATGGTTGGCTATGTGGAAGCGAATTTCCAGTCTCAACTGGAGATTCTCAAAGTGAAGATAAGGGTGCCCAAGTTGCCCTTTAAACGAGTGTCCTATGATAAGGCGCTGGAAATTGCTAAAAAGCAGGGATTTAAGGTACCATGGGGCCAAGATTTAGGAACTGAAGCAGAACGAGCCGTTTCCAAGGCCTTCAAAGATCCTTTCTTCATTACTGGTTATCCAACTTCCGCCCGCTCGTTTTATCATATGCCAGACCCGGAGCGCCCAGAGATAACCCTCAGTAGCGATCTTATTGCCCCTGGTGGCTATGGAGAATTAACAAGTGGGGGGCAACGGATTCACGACTTAGATCTCTTACTCCAACGAATCAAGAATGAAAAACTCGATCCGTCTGCCTACGACTGGTACCTAGAACTCCGAAAATTTGGACTCCCCCCGCATTCCGGTTTTGGTATGGGATTAGAGCGATTTTTGGTTTGGCTACTTAAACTGAAGCACATCCGTGAAGCGTGTCTCTTCCCGCGCACACCCACTCGAATTCATCCGTGAGATGCTGACTAAAAAACCCTTATTCATGAAAATTTGGTGTCGGGGCAAGCTTAAAGACAAGTAATCGTTCTAGTAATCCGCTCGGATATCCAGGTGCCGTTCATGGTAGTACATGCAGTTTGGGTCATTGATACCAGCGGAATTCCCCTATACCATAAAGCCTATTCACCCCTCGAATTTGATCCAACCCTGTTTAGCAGCTTTTTTTCATCACTCGTACACTTTCAAACTGAAATGATGGGGCGCCAACTCCAAGATATCACTTTTGAAGACCTTTCTTTCAGCTATATTGTTGATACTGGTTTGGTCTTTTTAGCTTGTGTAAAAAAGGATGCTTCCACTGGGAAGTTGCTCGAATCGCTACGAGATGTTTTCTTTCAATACTTCAAAGATGATTTAATCCTTCTTAGCTCGTTACTTCGAACTAGCCCCCGCGCTCGGCAGCTCCTTCGGGAATTCGAAGTTGAAGTTGATAAAATTGTAGGTTTCGAACCACAAAAAGAACCTCTTCCCGTCCGAATCACAGCGGTTCCACGATTACTCCATAAGGATTCGCCTGTTCGACAAGATCTTCTTCGACGTTTTGGTATGAATTCTATTCTTGTCATTATTCTTTCAGATGGAGAACATCGTATCAGCGATATCGCTGAAGCACTAGATCTTCCCTCAAAAGAGATTGAAGAAATTATTCGCCACGCTCAACGCCGTGGTTACCTGAAAGTCGTATCTGCCTATGACTCAATTGAACCTAGTCCCGAATCCTATTTTCCCGATTAGGTTGGTTTCTCCTCATAGGTTCGGCGTGGGTCCTCGGCCTTGAATTTCGATAAACAAGTTTTTTCATAGCATTGTGAACAAGTCAAATCACTTTGTTCCCATCGAGAACGGAATAAATCAAGATATACAGCCTTCAGCCATTGTGCTGTCGAATACTCGGCGATATCATCTAATCCTGCTAATCCCTTTTCTGTCAGGGGAGCGGTTCCGCGCCATACGCCGGCATCATCAATTAAGACACCATTGAAATGGAGGTGGGAACAGAGTTTAAACTCCACTCCACTACTTGCCAAATTCTGCAACGCATCAGCCTGCTTCCACCTTTCTACTCCCTCGATGAGTGCTGGAGGTGTTGTGAGAATTCGAATTTTAACTCCTGCCTCGTGTAATTCTTTTAATATGGTCAATAGGTTCATTGCTGGCTTTTGCGCTTCAGGGTCAACTAAATCGACATCATGGAGCTGATGAGTAGCAATTAAAACGCGATATTGGGCTGATTGTAACATTCGGAGCAGTTGTGATGCCAGATGAGGTCCTCGAAGAATTTGTACCTCCGCCACGCCCTCTTGGTCGGCCGTTTCATCAACGTCACCTGCAAGGTATTGGCGTTTGAGTTGGGTAGCATTATTGGCATACTCGAGACTACGTTGCATCAGAACTCCACGTAATGAGGAGGTATTTGCCTTATCCGCAAGTGCTCGTAGCTCTTGAGATAACTGCATTAGGAGATCCACGGCTTCACCGATTTTTCCTTCTTCTTCTAGGTTTTTTGCCTCGCTAGTTCGAATTCCAATGTCGCGAAGTTCCTTATCCAAAGACACGAATCTTGCCTCCCACGATCAAGCCTAAGAATCGCTTATCACTGAGGCATTTAATGCTTTTCTTCAATGGTCACCCATCTCTGCCGATTCACTTTAAGCCCACTCTGTAGAAAGAGGGTTGAAACATACGCGCATTCGAACAATATTAAGGAGGCACTAGCCGATCCCGCAGATTATTCGAAAAAGTTCACCATATTTTGAAATCACTAAGATGGATCGCGAAACCATCCATCGGCTTAGTCAAATTGCTGAACGACTAACTGTTGATGAGGATAATGCTGTCATTCGTTTCAAACTGCAATTTGACAAGGCGGCAAAACTGCCTCTAGATGAGTTAAATCAATTATTTGCTAAGGTCGATTATGAAGTATCACCAAGCCTGCAAAAAGCGATTCTGAAAAAACAAGAGATAGCGAAATTTGCGGAACTGCGCCTGCGAAAAACCGATTTAATACTGAAACCCACAGGCTTCTTAGAACTCGAGGAAATCAAATCGATTCTCACCTATAATGCCAAGGAAAAACTCTTCCATGCACGCATCATGGACTACTATACTATCCTCAACTTCCTCGTCACAAAGGGCTATCCAGTAATCAGTCATTTTTCCCTTAATTTTAGATTACCAGAACGCTGGCAAGAACAGTTACAACTAGATATGGCGCTTCGTGGATATCAACAAGATGCCCTTCGTCGGTGGCAAGGGGCAAAGAACCAAGGTGTTGTAGTCTTACCAACTGGCGGAGGAAAAACCATTGTGGGTCTCGAAGCCATCCGTCGTCTCGTTGAAACCACCCTCATCGTTGTTCCCACACTTGATCTGTTGAGCCAATGGCGCGAGGCACTCGAAGTTCTCCTTCATGTCCCCGAAGTTGGCATCTTGGGTGGTGGGGCTAAAGCCATCAAACCAATTACTGTGGCAACCTATGACTCTGCATCGCTCTTAGCTCCACGACTTGTTACATCTTTTGGACTCTTAATCTTCGATGAAGTCCACCATCTTCCTAGCACCACATATCGATTAGCTGCTGAGCTCTCTCTAGCCCCACATAGACTGGGATTAACTGCCACGCCGGAACGCTATGATGAACTACACCAGGATCTTGACCGCCTTGTAGGACCAATTGTTTATCGGATTGCTCCACGCCTTTTGGAAAAGAAAGGTTACCTCGCTCCATATTCAATTCACCAGATTCAGGTTTCTCTGAAAGCTGAAGAGAAAGCACGATACGAGTCCCATATGCTGGTCTTCCGAAATTACACCCGTCGTCTTGATGAAATTAGTCCCGGTTGGCAATTTGAGACCATCGTAAAACGCACCGTATTTGACCCCGAAGCACGTGAGGCTTTATCGAACTTAGAAAAAGCGCGAAGAGTTGCGCTTGAAGCATCGGGGAAAATTGATGAAGTTGAAAACTTGCTACAAAAATTTCGAGAAGAGAAAGTAATCATTTTTTCTCGTTATACAAGGATCGTGGAACGAGTGTCTGATCTTTTTGGCCTTCCTCTAATTACTCATAAAACAAAGGTGTCTGAGCGAGAAAGAATCCTTAAGCGATTCAAAACAGGAGAGCTAACCAAAATCGTAACCGGACAAGTCCTCGATGAGGGCGTTGATGTGCCAGACGCATCGGTTGGTATAATTATTTCCGGAACAGGGAGTAAACGCGAATTTATCCAACGTCTGGGGCGCCTTCTTCGACCGCAAAAGGAACAAGCTGTGCTTTATGAATTGGTCACTGAATCAACACTTGAAGATGGTTTATCTCGTCGAAGACAATTGGAAGAAGAAATAGAAGATTAGGCTCTTGTACTCTTCTTCTGTTAGTATCCTTTACCTTGTCCGCCCATAATGAAAACGAGTCCTAATAGGATTAGAACTCCGGCACCCAAAGAGATGAGTGAGGAAATTAGTAATGTTCCTCCACTGGTTAAATAAAACCATCCGACGAACCCTACAGCCACAGCAATACAAATTCCACCAATTGCTAATTCAGCGTAATGGGCTTCTTCACCTACCGTTCCAGCAAGAAACAATCCAGCAATAAAGAAAAGGCCAGGAATGACAGCCAACTGCCAAGTCACCGGGGCTAAGAAGAAAATCACAAATACTTCAAGCCATGCTGCTGCCCCAATCATGATGCCGCCAAAAAGCGAAGGACCTGCCATCAACATCACCGTTTATATTCAGTGAACTAGACACACAAAACTGACTATTTATCTTTTCAGGTAACTAGTGTATGATAAGTAAGAAATCAAGGAGTTCTGACCTTGTCAAAAACTACTTCTCGTAAAAAGGCGCCTAAAGGGTCTAAAATTCAGAAACCGAAACGGGCGGTATCCACTAAAAAGGGAGCTCCATCAAAAACTTGGTCTCGAGTTGCAGTTGATGCTAACTTTTTCATTCTTGCGTTTGCTCAGAATCCGGGGAATGTAAAACGATTCAAAGAAATTACAGACCACGTTTCGTTTAAGCTTTACACCTCCACTCAGGTTCTAAACGAGTTACGTGGTCAACTTCGTCGAGAAGTTCAGAAGGTCATTGAAGTTATCGATGTGAGTCAAAAGGAATTGGATGCCTATATTAAAAAAGCCAAAGATGTCGTTGAACGCATTCCTCAAGCTCCTGATCTTTCTCTCTTGATTGTATTAAAGAAACTTAAAGAAAATCGGCTCATTAGCTCCGATTTTCAGCTACTCCAATCTCTTCGCAATCTTGAGCCTGAAATCGAAGGGCTGATGGGTAGCGCCTTTCTGTTGCATCTACTTGAACGGAGTCATGGTATCCCTGAAGACATGACAATTCTAGAAGAAATCCGCGAAAGAGTACTGCACACGGAAATTAAATACAGTATCACAAGGCGAAGCGTTTATGATCCCACCACGCGTATCAAACTCATCGAAAACCAGGCTTTTCAGGTGGTCCGTTCGCTCAGAGGTCCTCGTATCGCTGAAGAAGACCTTATCGGAATGACGGACCAAGAAGCATTAGGGCTTCTAAACTTTCTGCAGGAACTGCGACGAAATTATGCCAGCTACGTCAATAGAATTCAAGAACAAAATTATCGCGAAGCCTTACAAGAAATCGGAGCTGCTCGTGATGAACTCTATAGCCATCTAGTTCTTCTATCCTGGGAATTGTCAGCAACGGCTCATCGCAGGTTAACCCGCCAAATATCCCCTGATTTGATTCTTCTTAACTACCTTACTGCACTATGTTACCTTTATCTCGGCGAAAGGGAGGATTTAGAGAAATCTAAACAAGCAATCGATGAAGCCAATCGAACACTTCTCTGTGTCCGACCTGATGCAGCAAATTATCAACGACTAATGATAATGACTCACATTCTCCGTATCACTATTAATTTGGTCTTGGAGGATTTCGAGTCCGCAACCATGTATTTTACGATTTTTGCACGGAAAACCCAAGAATGGGGGTTCGTTCATGAACAGGCTACTGCTCAAGCACTCTACCTCGCCCTCTTAGTTATCCGTGGAGAAATAATGTCCACGGAATTTCCTTCAATCTCTGATCCAGAAGAAGTGATTCGGTTTCTCATTGATCTCTCTTCGATCTATTTTGCTCTGCGACGCTTTGAAGAAGCGTGGAAATTACTCAATCAAGTGTTGCTCATCATTCAATATTTTGGTCTACACGAATTGCTTGATCCCGTTCTTCAGCGAATGATACTCGTCTATTATGCCGAAGGGCGTCAACGAAAAGAAGAATTCGAAGAAATCTCTACTCAACTTCTTCACTGGTTAAAAGAGCAAGAATCTGACACCTCATCAATAGAAGCCTTACGGGCTGAATTGGATGAAACAGAGGCACCTCCCACAGAATATTTCACAGAAACGAGTCTAGTCGCTGAGAAGTTGCATGCTGATCTACAAGATTGGTTAACTGTAATTGATCGGGTGGACACTGTTCTCCTCCACGGAAGTCTCCTCATTTGCCGGAGCCGCAAGCTTACTTGGAATATTGCTCTGCTAATTCAAGGGGTTCTTCAAGAAGAAAAGGCTAAGGGTGGAGAACAGGTCAAATTAGGCGAAGGAAAATTCCGAGTTACTGATCCTCCCCCGAGTTTAAAGGATCGCTATCGAATCTTCGCGCTAATCCATTCAGATCCCACCGGAAGTAGCCGTATATTCGTTCGTGGAGGACGAGGGCTTCGACTACTCGAACTAGGCACAATCCTAGAGGAAAGCACTCCCTAACAACTTCTCTGGGGATATAACCTGTGGTGTTACGACTACAATATCTCAAATATCAAATTCGTGGCTCATCGTTACTTCCATATTTCCTGAATTACCCCAAAGATCAGGCCCTACCCCGACGATTAATCAAATATCTTGAAGCCCATCTGGATGAAGTTAAGGGGCAAATCGATCTTGATACTCCACTAACATGGGCACCTGATAACCGAGTGGTTCGAGCGCTCCTTGTCACCCTTTTCAGTCGATTTTACTCTTTTTCACCTCAACTACTGCCTGACCTAATCGACGATTCTCACCTCACCTCGCTTCGAAGACACGGTATCGGTTCTCTCGAAGATTTCCGCCTTTGGTTTTGGCAATATATTCAAAATCACTATGATGGTTTTCTTCTCCGGAGTCAACGAGGCGAAGCCTCAAAGAAAGTTGCTCACACACTTGGGTTATCCCCCGAAGATGTAAACCATCTACTTATCGTCCATCGTGAAGATGAAACATTATTGCAAAGACGTAATTCCTCTCCCTCCCCCAAAGATCTGATCGGAGGCTATAATTATGAAGTACTAGAAACGCTGCTTTACAATACCGATTCAGTAACACTCCTAATTAGTGGGGCAAGCCTCGGAGCCACTGCTCGCGTATTACTCAAATATACCAAACGGTATGGCGTCTTGGTTGACCTCGAATCCACTAACCAAGGGTTACGTGCCACTATTGCTGGACCTCGAGTATTTTTTGGTCGGGCCTCATCATTTGGTTGGAATATCGCACAAGTAATCAGTTGTCTTTTACGAGATGCCCCAAATCTTGGGATCCACTTGGATACCGTATCGATTGCAGTAATCCTAAGAGACCGCGATTATCTCGTTGAGCTAGATGCTAATACATTACCCCTTATCATTTCACCATTTTCGACCCGCGAAGGCGAAGCCTTCCTTGACTCAAAGGTGGAAAAACAATTCTATTGGAGTTGGCATAACAACAAGTTTCGTGGCTGGAAAATAATTCGAGAACCTGATGTCTTCACCTTTGGCTCGGCTCTTATAATTCCTGATTTTGCCCTTGTCAAAGGTGATAATCGAGTATTAATCGAAATCATCGGGTATTGGAGAGAAGAATATACCCAGAAGAAATTGACTCAATTATCACTCTTAAAGCAACAAGGACTTCAACAAATGATTCTTCTTGTAGACAGCAAACATCGAAAAATATTCAAAAACTCTCCTTATCCAGTGGTTTTCTATAAATCTCGAGCAAAACGCTATGAAATCCCTTATGGGAAAATCCTGAAAGCACTCCCTTCATGAATCCCTACACTTCTTCCTTCTGGATAAAGATTGATTTTCTTCAGGAACTTAAACGGATATTTTAAATAGTGAATCGGGCACTGGATGGTTCAGCGAGAAAACGGATGGGCTGATGCCTTGGAATTTCATCAATCATAAAGCAGCGTTATTTCTTCTTTGCCCCTAGTTTTATCCCTTCTTCAGCCCCTAACATTCTCTTTGTTCAATACTGGATGGAGAATAGATGAAATACAAAATATCAGTAAAAGCTCGACAAATCTTAGAGTACCTTAACTCAACAGCACGTCCTTTGGCTCCCAGAACGATTGCTCAAGCCTTAGAGTTAAATGAGGACACAGTGCAGAGTCTTTTGATGAGCCTCCGCACACAAAACCTCATTGAAGACCATGAAACCTCCACAACCCAATATTTTCAGCTTTCCTCAGAAGGACAACGCTTCGCTACAGAAGGACTACCGGAAGTTCGATTAATCAACTATCTCTCAAAAGAGGGTGGGAACGCCTCAGTAAGCTCACTTGAAAAGAACCAAGTTTTGACTCCAACGGAGCAAAAACTCGCGCTTGGCTGGGCGCGCCAAAATGGTTGGATAACCATCTCCAAACGAGAAAATGAAACCTGGATACAACTATCACCTCAAGCATTAGAGGAGGTTACCAAGCATCCACTCCAAATTGCATTAAACGCCGCAGCAGAATCCGGAAAATTACACTTAAACCAAATTGATTTTGATTCAAAGACGTGGAAAAGACTCAAACAAACCTTTGAAAAACGCCAACTTGCTGCACTCCTGACACAGCAAACGTATACTGTAAAAATTACTCATAAAGGTAGCCGTGCCCTCGAAGCCTCTCTTGACCAACAAGATATGATACAGGATATGACTCCTGATATTTTAAAATCGGGGGAATGGAAAGACCGATCATTTCTTCCGTATAATCTTCAAGCTCCAATTTCGCCGCTTTATCCAGGAAAAAAGCATCCATATATTGAATTTATCGATCGAGTTCGCAAGATTCTCATCGGATTGGGATTTCAGGAAGCAACAGGACCACTTGTAGAATTAGAGTTTTGGAATAACGACGCACTCTTCATGCCCCAAGACCATGTGGCCCGTGAAGTACATGATATGTATCATGTCAAAAGTCCAAAGGAACCTGGCACTATTCTGAATGAAACTATATTAAAACGAGTTGCTAAAACACATGAAAATGGCTGGAAGACGGAATCCACAGGTTGGAAATACAAATACAGTTTTGATGTTGCTCGTCGATTAGTACTGCGCAGTCAAACAACAGCAGTCTCGGTCCGTTATCTTGCTGAGCATCAACAGGCCCCCCTTCGAATGTTTAGTATCGATCGGAATTTCCGTCCTGAGAAGTTCGACGCTACACATTCTGCGGAGTTTCTTCAGTGTGAAGGCATCATTGGAGGGGAAGGACTTACCCTCCGAGATCTCATAGGATATCTCCGTGTGATAGCTGAAGCTGTTGGAATCAAGGAATTAAAATTCAAACCTGGGTTCTTTCCTTTCACCGAGCCCTCAATTGAAGGCTTCATATTTATTCCTGGATTGGGATGGAAAGAAGCATTACCTGGGGGTATTTTCCGTCCAGAAGTTACATTGCCATTGGGTGTTGATTTCCCTGTACTTGCGTGGGGGATTGGTATCGATCGATTGGCAATGGCTGCCTTAGGGATTAATGACATTCGCGAACTTGTTACCCGTGATCTTGGATGGCTCCGGAGGGCTTCCCTAAGATTTTGAAGAGGTGAACAGAATGAACGTAGAAGTTCGAATATCAGATCTCTTGGGCCTGATCGGAAAAGATCTTTCAATGGAAGAACTTGAGGAGAACTTGTTCCTCATCAAATGTGAAATTGACCGAGTAGTTGATGGGGTTGCTACAATAGAGGTAAATCCTGATCGAGTGGATATGCTTTCAACGGAAGGCATCGCTCGGGCATTAAAAGGATTTTTAGAAATCGAAACCGGTGCTCCCAGATTATCAGTAAAGTCATCCACCTGGCAAGCTATTGTTGATAAATCCGTGGCAAAGGTTCGACCCTATCTCGCCTGTGGAATTGTTCGAGGATTAACTTTGGATGATGATCTCATCGCCGAATTTATGCAACTTCAAGAACGTCTCACTGGAACCTTTGGTCGGAATCGTAAACGGACAAGCATTGGCTTATACGTTTTAGACCTCATTTCACCGCCTATTCATTATCGAACTGCCCCACCCGAAGCGATTAAGTTCATCCCACTTGAATTTCATGAAGAACTCAACGCAAAACAGATTCTTCGGAATCACCCTAAAGGTCAAGAATTTGGTGGTATCATCGCTTCTTTTCCACGATATCCAGTTCTGGTGGATGCTGAGAATAAGGTTCTAAGTTTACCTCCTGTAATTAATAGCAATGACCTTGGACGCCTCTTAGTTACAACAAAAGATGTCTTTATCGAAGTAACCGGCACGCACAAACAGACAACGCTGCAATCTCTCAATATTATCATCACTGCTCTAGCTGAACGCGGAGGCTCCATTGAAGAGGTTGAGACAATCTATCCTACTCATTCTGAACGGTTACCTGACCTTTCGCTATCACAGCGAGAGATGTCCTTGAATCGAATCAACTCCATTATTGGTTATGAGTTTGGAGGTGCTGCAGTAGTTCGGGCACTTAGGCGGATGCGGATGGATGCGAAGGCTGATCGCAAGAGGGTACACGTCGGTATTCCACCGTATCGGGTCGATATCCTACATGATGTTGATATTGTTGAAGATGTTGCCATTGGTTATGGGTATAATCGTATCGAGCCCAAATTACCAAAGACTATGACTGTTGGGCAAGAGTTACCAATGACAACAATGCTGCGGACCTTCCGTGATCTAATGGTCGGTCTTGGGTATCAAGAAGTAGTCAATTACGTCTTGACAAATTCACGTATTTTATTCGATCAAATGAATCGACCCAAAGAAAAGATAGTTGAAATCGCTAATCCCAAGTCGATGGAGTATCACCTTGTACGAAACAGTTTGCTTCCCGGGTTGCTAAACTTCTTAGGTGAAAATACAGCTCAAGAGCTTCCACATCGAATTTTCGAATTGGGCACGGTTGTTACGGTGGACCCGAAAGCGGAATCCTGCACACATTCAGTTCCACATCTTGCTGCCACGATGGTGAATTCGCGTGTTGACATCACGACGATGAAAGCTGAATTGTTCACTCTTTTAGAGAATCTTGGGCTCAAAGGGGCGATTAGAAAAGTAACTAAAGTTTCATTTATTAAAGGAAGAGTGGGAAACCTCTACGTGAACGGTAAACGTCTTGGAATGTTAGGCGAAATCCATCCCGCTGTCCTACAAAATTTTGGAATTGAAGCTCCCTGTGTGGCTTTTGAATTTAAAATTCTTGCGGATTGGCTTCCCAAAATGGGTGAATGAGGGCTCAGCCACTAAGATTATAATAGGAGATATCTTAAGTAATTGAAGGGCTCGGTCTCATCCTTTACACCGAACGAATAAGACTCCCTCACAAATCTTCATACCACGTGGTGCAATACATTGGCAAAGCACACAAATCTCATCTCACGGCTTATCCAACTAACAGCACTCATCCTCTATGCCTTTGCAGGATATCGTCTTTATGTATACTTCACAGACTGGATTCAGCCACCAGAATACATGATCTATGCTATCTTTGCAGCTATCATCATAGGTACTGGCATTTTGGTTTTCGATTCTGTCTTTAAACCTGGAAAAGATTATGTTGGCTGGGCTTTTCTCTTTGGCATTGGAATACTATCTTTAATTTTTGGAATTTTGTTCTTCTATTTCTCTGGCTTCGATCTGGGGCATCCAATCTTTGCGGTTCAGGAAAGAGTCTTTGCTTTTCTCATCCTAGGTATAATCATACTCATTGAATCTTTACTCGTGAAACGTGAAGTGATTAAAGGCGAGCATGGAGTTAGCTCTGACACCATAGGTCCGCTTCTCCTCAAATTCACAGGGATCTTTAGTCTAGCATTTGGCGCTTACCAGATGTCTTGGGTGCTAGTTCCATTCCTCCGTAATGTAGACATCTTCATCCTTATGCCACTACTCTTTTCTGCACTTGGATTCGTACTCACTAGCGGTCTTCTGATAATTTATGTTGAAACTCAGAAACGTCGACCACACTTCCGAATGCGTCGATTCCCCCTTCTGATGAGCTTCATTCTTCTGCTATTGATTTTACCAAATACAGCCATCTATCTTCAGATTTTCATCGCAAACCCAGATTTTGCAAATATTGTCCTGATGAATTTGTTCCTAAACGCCATTACCGCATTAGGACTCAGTCTAGCACTTCTATTAACATCATTCTACATTGTCTATCATCCGACCAAAGCACGCTAGCTTTGGTCTCTTCATTCTTTACAGCCCAAGCAGACTCGTGATGGACTGGTACAGTTGGTTACGGGTTTCAGGAGTCAGAATCTTCAGAGTAACATCCTTTCGATTCTTCAGCTCGACGATTCGGGGCGTTTTTAGCCGTAATCCAATAGTCCCAAGGACAGGTATTGATGAGTCTAGCGCTTTTATAACGCTGGTTAGAAAATCCGGTGCGGCTATTTCCATTTTTCCGATTTCATCGATAACAATCAAATCGGCTTCGGTTACTGCCTGATTAATGGCAGTGACTCCCAGATTACGGATAACATCAAGATTAACGCCATAACGACCAACAGAAATAGGGCTAGATTGATCTACGGATGCCATGATCTGCTCCAAACCTGTTGCAAGGTTTTGAATGAGAAATCCTCCTCGTTTCCCTGTTGGTAAACGGAATTCAGGAGTGCTAATGCCCCCCACCTTGATATGTTTCTTACGTGCTGTTTCCACCAGACGGTTTACAAGTGTGCTTTTTCCACAACCGGGACGTCCAGAGATCAGTATGTTGGCTTTTTTCAGCAATAACTAGCTCTCTCCCTGATAGGCTCCTGCGTATGCTTGGGTTTCTTGGAGGAGTTTGAAGAACACAAGATGAAGCAATCGGGCATTTGGTTTCGCGATGAATCCATTCAGATTATACACTGTTAGGAGTCCGCGTGATCGACCTTCGTAACCAGCATCCCAGACAGCTGATTCAATTGTGGCTCCTGATCGGAGTAAAGACGAACGTGGTCGACCAATTGCTATCATGTCTGAGGGGATACGCACGGTTTCATTATAAGTAACCAAATAAGTTCCTGGATTGAGTTTGTATTGCCCATTTTGTAAAGGTAACTCTTCGTACGCAGGAATCTGTCGCTCTTTATTAGAAAAATCAACCGCACCTGGGCCTTTGAAAGTGAAGATTTTGTGTAGTGTTAATTCCACTCCATTTGGTGAAATCTGAACTGATTGGTCTATCATATTTGATACAAGCTGTTTTTGGGCAATCAATTCTTTGAGCGTTTTACGATCAACGACAACCATTATTGTAATCCACCTTGCCATTGCTTGAGCCATTTAGGTCTTTAAGCTGTCGGGTATCGATAAACATCAATTGAAGTCAAGGGTCCGATAATGGAAAGCCTTTTCCTGCAGTCATCGTATGATGTGGAATTATGGGGGATTCCATTCCATCCACCGAAATCGCGCAGAAACGGCCAATCATCGCCTGTCCACTTTGTGGACAACATTTGCCTAAGGCTTCCAAAGAACTTCTTCGCAATTGCCCTGCTTGTAACTTCGATCTTGACCTCTTGCGTTCTGATACGGAACGAACTGTTCCTCAAATTGAACCAGCCTATCTTCCTCAATCGATCTTTTGGTTTATAGGTCTCCAAATTATGGGTTCAGGATTATTTGCTACAGCCTTTCTCCTCTTTGCTGCTCCCACCTATTTTTGGATACCACATTTGATTGCTGCAATTCAATTATTGGCGATACTAGTTTCAGTGGTGTTTGCTGTCTTCCTACATCAACGAAAGGGGACTAATCTGATTCGAATTGGTCTAATTGTCGTGGGGCTTATTTCACTTCCCCCTGGAGTTTGTGCCATTGCAGCATCGTTATCCATAGCGCCTGTTAAGCGCAGCTGCGTAATATGTAGAAAACCAATTCGATGGGTGGCTCACATCGACTGTCCCCATTGTCAGGTTTCTATGCATAGGTGGGGATTATGTCGCAAGAAACGGATAGAAAAGGTTGCAAAGATGCTTGGAGTGGAAGTTCTGCCTGCTCGCATCGAATTCACTTGTCCCAATTGTTTCAAGAACATGCAGCCAAATCAGAAGGAGGGTAATTCTAATGGCTGAGGTGCACTATACTACACGATTCTGTCCCTACTGCGGGACCGTAATTACTACTCCCACGAAATATTGTGAAACGTGTGGTGCTGAAATAACTTGGTCAATTAGCGAAACCCAGCAACCACCCTGGCCTTGGACGCCTAAATCAACCTACTCACTCACCATAATAACCTATGGCGTTTATTTCCTCATCACGATTGTGCTTCTCTTATACTATCTTGTCTTCTGGGGAATTCCTCTACTTGATCTCGTATTCATAACAGTTGACCCTGGTGTCATTGTTTTGCTGACCCTCACAGAGCTAGTCTTTGTCATCATACCAATTGCATTTGTAAAACGTCTCAATCTTAACCTTACCAAACTTGGAGCTGTGACAGGTGGAATTCTCACACTAGCCAAGGATTTGCTACTTGGCATAGCTATTGGTATCGCGATGGTGCCCCTAATTCTTGTTCTTGACCTTTATGAAATCTTAGTTCCGGGGGCAGCTCCTCCACCTACTCCTCCTACCCCTATTGATCTTTTTTGGGTAGGACTGCTTTGTGTATCTGTGATTCTGGTAATAGCGCCTACTGAGGAAGTTCTTTTTCGTGGCTTCGTCCAAAATTCCTTAGATGCGCACTATGGACGAATTGGCGGATTACTTGTTGCTTCTGTTATTTTCGGGCTTGCACATCTAAATCCGCTGATTGGTATCTTCCAAACGATTGGTGGGATAATCCTCGGGCTACTCTTTCAATGGCGCGGGAACAGACTAGCCGGACCAATTGCCGCGCACGCAACTTTTGATTGTTTAGTCATATTATTCGATGCCTTTTTCATTTGAGAATGCCTCTAGTCAAAAGAGGCTGGGGAATGGATTTCCACAGAGGCTATAACCTAACCAGCTATGGGGCGATGGTCCTCGATTCGCCATTTTTCGTCGCGTGTGCATTAGTGCTACAGCGATTGGATCTCCTTCGAAAAGTTGTCGGATAATTGCTTGAGTAAATGTGGGCTGAAGCTGTTCCTCTGGTTGCCAACGTGTAAACACAATAGAGGGGGAACCTGCTGTGACAAAGTGACGGAGAAATCCTGCTTGGTCTAATCCCTGTTCACTGGGCTCTGGACGCCTACAGTCATCCAAAATCAGAATCGGGGCTCCTGTGAAATACGTTGTGACACCGATTTCAATGATTCTTAGACTGTCTGGCTGTTGAAGTGGAATTTCACCCTTACGATGGTGAATTGTTGTGGGGGTTGACAGAAACAGGAGAGACCGGGGTTGATCTGTATTTGATGTTAGAAGGTTACGAGTGAAATCCCGTCCGAAGAGCACGATGGGTTCAGAAATCCCTTTACGTGTAGGAATCTGTGCTAGGAAGGATTTGGTGATTTCTTCTGCAAACTCTCTACGGGGCGTTCGGTCTTCTGAATCGACTTGGACTCCAAGAATGACTGAGGTAGGACCAGCTGTGGCGAGGGCTTTTGTCTTTAAAGTACTTTCAAAAAATTGAAAATCTGGCACCCATGCCATTGGATATTTCAAGCCCCAGTATTCTTTTCCGTCAAAAATAAGTTCAAAGGGGACATTGTTGAGAAAGTCGTCTGTGATGAACTGAAGGAAACCATATGTGTGATTTTCTAGCTCTCGTTCCAGACGGCTTGGAATTAAACTCCGGTATAGGAAGGACCCCATATCTTTCAAGTCTGCAATGGAGGGCAGCTCTTTCGAGCTTCGAATAACTTGTAATGCTTCCACAAC
>JBHLPR010000069.1:0-1552 GCA_048939245.1 Promethearchaeota archaeon
GAAACAGAGCCCCAAGATACTTCGATTCTGCATTCTGGGACTTACCAGTAATTGCAGAAACATCAACAGCATTTGCCTGCCGGAGTTTAAGCATCACCATCGCGGTTTCACGGTAACGCCGAGGAATCCTGAGTAACACCATCGCATTCAGTGACATGGTTTGAGTTGGTTTTTCGACTGAAACGGTCTCACTAAGTTCAGTTCCCCGAACGAGATATTGTCGATCAATGTAGATAATTAAAACGTGCGCTGGTTCGCCATGGAGATATGCATGGCTCACTGGATAGGATTGGGCATTCTCTATAACAGCCTTTGGCAAGGTGACTTTGATATCTTGCTGACAGCCATGGCAGTATGTCTGAATGGTCGCTGTATCTGTAGTCTCCTCTACTTTTGACATGCATAATTCCCCGCTGACTGTAATGCATGTATCCAAGTTTTCCATTCAATGAGCTCTCTTAAACATTTTCTGTCCGAAAACCCAACCTTTTATGGGATGCGAAGTTCTCAAGCTACTGTTCTGTTGCTTAGCAGTTTATTTGAGTAATAAGAAGTGAGATTAGGAAAGTTTCTAAAGACATGAATACTAGCGTGAAGACCTTAGAACGATTTGTGTGGTCACGATGAGCGAATCTGTACTGGCAGTTGGATTTAATGTCCGTCCATTGGCCCGATCAGCGAAGAGAGGAGGATACCGAGTTCTCGCTGTTGATTTCTGGGGAGATTTAGACTTGGAGGAATGGGCAGATGAATACTATGCGGTATTAGATCAACAGCCAGACCAGCGTCCAGATCGTCCACACACACCTACTGTGGAAGCTTTAGTTAGAGGAGCTCAACAGATTCTCGAAGAATATGGACCAGTAGATTATATCTTAGCAAGTGGAGGATTCGATGACCAGCCTGAAGCCTGGAACCAACTTGGTAATCTGGGAAAACTAGTTGGCAACACGCCCGAAGGTATGCAGGCAGCGAGAAATCGAGCACTCACACAAGAGACAGCCAAGCGTGTTGGAGCCGCCATCCCGCGAAGTTATGAGATTTCTGAGATAAGTCAGTTTCAATGGGCAACAAATCAACTGGAATTGCCCATCCTTGTCAAACCAAAACATGGGAGTGGTGGATTCCATTCACGCATACTCCGAACTGATGAAGACATTGACCACTATTCTGTACGACATCGACCATCCCTCCGGGAACCAATCTTAGTCCAAGAGTTGATAGAAGGGATAGATGCCAGTGTTTCACTTATTAGCACAGGCCAAGAAGCCCAAACGGTTTCCGTGAATGAACAATTGATTGGGTTGCTTGAACTTGGAAAAGCACGAACGAAAGCTTACTGTGGAAATATAGTACCGCTCAAAGCTCCAGCAAAAATGGTAAAGACTCTAAAAATGATTTCCGAAGATATATGCAGCTATTTGAAATTAATTGGCAGTAATGGTATCGATTATGTCATCGATAAGAAGGGTACACCCTTTTTCATGGAGATTAACCCAAGAATCCAAGCAACCATTGAAGCCTTGGAACTCGTGACAAATTCGAATGTAGC
>JBHLPR010000069.1:1652-11700 GCA_048939245.1 Promethearchaeota archaeon
AGAGGAGAACATTCGACCAGAGGTAATTAACATGGTTCGGGTAATTGGTATTGATCCTGGAACGCGTTCTTTCGATTTTTGTGGATTAGAAGATGGTGAAGTTTTTCTTCAGACCTCAATTACTAGCGTGGAAGTGGCGGATAATCCCCAAAGTATACTTGATGTGATCACCAAGGCACGAAATATCGATTTAGTAGCAGGGCCTTCAGGATACGGTCTTCCCCTGCTTCCCGCCTCGAAGGTTACTGAAAAAGAATTTTTCCAACTTGTGCTAGTCCGCCACGATGATGATAAAATTCCTGTTTTAGAAGCCATCAAAGATATGGTGCGATTAGTTCAGCAAACCGATATCAACATGCTGTTTATCCCGGGAATAATTCATCTGCATTCGGTACCTGCCTGGCGAAAACACAACCGTATAGATCTCGGAACTGCGGATAAACTCTGTTGTGCGATTCTGGGCGTATATGACCAAGCAGGTCGATTGAAAATTCCTTACCAGGAAACAGCATTTGTACTAGTTGAATTGGGCTATGGATATCCAGCAGCCGTCGCTGTTGAGAATGGATTAATCGTGGATGGAGTAGGTGGGACCATTGGTGGTCCAGGGTTTCTCACCCTTGGAGGAATGGATGGAGAACTAGCGTATCTTCTTCGGGGTTTCTCGAAAGGCACCCTATTCCAAGGAGGCGTTTTATCAGCCCTTGATGATCCAAACCTAAGTCCTGAAGCTTTTGCAGAAATTGTCAAGGAAGGTGATAAAAAAGCTCAGGAAGCATGGAATGCCGTTGCGGAAGGACTCACCAAATCTGTCGCCGCACTAACAATCTCTGTAAAAGAACCACGAGAGATTCTTCTTTCTGGTCGATTAACACGAGTTCCCTTTCTGGTACAAGATCTGACTCACCGAATGGAGCAATTTGGTATTCCCGTGACACGGGTACAACGGTTGGGGCAGCAGTCAAAAGAAGCAGCTCAGGGAGCCGCACTCTTTGCAGAGGGCTTAGCTGGCGGTCCCGCAGAAACGCTGGTTAAAACAATGCGACTCAAAGAATGCAGTGGAACAGTCCTTGATTGGATAAGTCTCCCTCAAGCGCAACAAATCCGGAATATGTACAAAGAAGCCTAATCCATAGTAATTCTTGCACCAGAATTATTCACTGCAGAAACGAATACAAGCCCACCAATACCTGCATCTAATACTTCCAAGGCTGCTTGTTTCACTTCTGCAGCCTCCTTTGCCCCACGAACAAGTCCGTAACAGGTTGGTCCCCAAGAACTTTGACCTGCTCCTTTTGCACCTGCATCAAGCATTGCTTTCACACAGTCATTGACCTCGGGAAAAGCAAATCTACCTCCCTGTGCTGAAGTAAAGGCGTCTCCAACCAGAATTTGAATTTGCGTTAAAGCCTCTCCAAATCGATCAATTTCATCATTGACCAGAGCCGGAACAAGTTTCATCAACACTAACCGACTTACCATTCCAGCTGATTCAGGACTAGCGGATGGGAGTTCAAGAAATGCCCGCGCTTCACGAACCCCACTTAGACCCTGAGCCACATTTGGGATAGCTACTACAAAGTTCCAGTCCGTTGGGACATCATGGCGGATGATAAGTGGTGGAACTCGTTCAGGTTGCTTATACAATTGGGTAGATATCTTTCCACCGTCTACTACAAACCCACCTGAAGTAAATGTTGCAGTTCCCACTCCGGAAATAACTCCACGTTCCAGAATTTCTGCGAGAGTACGTGGATTAGTTTCTTTACCGATCAATTTTGTAATGCCTGTACCTATCGCAAGTCCCAATTGAGTACCCGAACCTAACCCAACATGTTCAGGGATAATTTCCCAGACCGTAACCAGTACTCCATGCGAAACCTCAAAATGTGAAAGGAAGCGTTTAGCTATTGGATAAACACGTTCTTTGTGTTCTCCGGAAACCGTGATTTCCGAGTTTTGGTGGGTCACTTCAACAACGCAAAGTGGTTGTTCTAATGAAACACCTAGCGATCCATATTTGCGCCCTAGCCCGCCGTGTAAGTCAATGAACCCCAGATGAAGTCTTGCACTGGCGCGAACCATGACTTTAGCAACAGTAGGGGATGACATAATGTTCACTTAATCCATTTAGGGAGCAATGATCGTATTCGACGAATAACCTCAGCAGATGGAGATTTTGGAGCGATTCTTTCGACAAGCTCATGAAGCTGATCAATCTGAAGAGCTAAGCCTTTGGCTCTATTCTGGTCGTTTTTATATAATGCCCGGATTTTTGTGGCATGAATTACAGATTCAATAGCAGCACTCCGGCTCCGAGAATACACTAAAGGTGTCTGTGTTAGGAAATCTATGTACTTAACCTCACATAGGAATTCTTTGAACAGATGCATTGATTCACCTTTTTTTTCCAGAGTCACTGTTACTTCAAGAACTCCATCCACCCCACGGATTCTTGGTGCGTTAACCACTTTCGATGGTTCAAAGACAACCGCCTCTACATCGGAAAGCTCCTGCTTGAATGCCATGGCCAAGAATAACTCGGGATTTTGCGTCAGATTGATCACTGCGTCTGGATTATTTTCGAGATTAAGCGCGGTTTGAGTTTCTTGGTAAGGTCTGATGAATAGACGGGATCCTTTACCCACCCATACACCCATTGGTGCTGCGTTTGGTTGTTCCTGTTTTGAGAGGGTGCTCAAAATGGTTTCAACAATCTCGCCTTCAACAAACCCTATTTGGGAAAGCGTCATAGCAAAATCAGAGATGCGAACACCACCACGAAGTTGCACCTATACACAAACCTGTAATTCTAACCTTAATGTCTTTTCTAAACAAGAACACAGTATGTTACCAAAAAAGTCGAGACTGATTAACTTCGAGAAAGCATGGGATTTTCGATTGGCCAACCAATTGCATTCAACGCATGTCGCGCTATGTCACGAATGGTTTCCCAAGTAGCATCGGTTTTTAATGTCTCTTCCATCCAATACCGAGTATTTTCCGGACCACTGATTTCATCAAGCTTGTGGTTCAAATCTTCTAACAGTTTACGAGCTTTTTGAGGAAAAAAGGCACGCCGTTGCTTCATGACTTGGTACCACTGATCAAATTCTATTGCCAATTCATCAACCTTCCAATCAAATCCTGGAAAGAGTTGAAGCTGCACTTCAGCTGGTGCAGCTAAAGCTTGAAGAGACCACCGAAAGCGTATCATCGTATAATCCACGAGACCTGCCTCCACCGTCGCATGAATATTAGATTCGGAACTTTATCTAGCCCAATGAATCGTCCGTCGCGAACAAAGTATTGAGGCAAATCTTCCTTATTACCATAGTGGTAACGAATCTGTCGATTCTTTATTTGACTGTGTGCAAAAACGTACACTATAGCGTATTGATACTTCAAAAACTGCTAAGCGTTTTTAACCTCAACTTCAAGTGCATTTTTTTCAGAAACTATTAATGAAATCTTTAATTCAGTAAAAGCTATAGGGTCACATAGACCCCAGTGTGTGGAGCCAATCACTTATGCCCGCTCGAGATGTGCACAAAGACAAACCAGATGTTCAAGTTTCTGTTCGCCGCGTTGGTGTTACAGGTATCAGGGTTCCAATCCAATTCATCTTTTTTGAAGAACAGCCGGCCATAGTCGTTCCTACCTTTGATGTCTATGTAGATTTACCCGCCTATCAAAAAGGCATCCACCCTTCCCGAAGTTACGAAGCCACCGTCGAAATCGTTAGCAAACACGCCGAAAAACTCCACCGCCTTGAAGACCTTTGTGTCGACATTGCTCAGGAACAATTGCTACGTCATGATTACGCTACCGAAGCCGAAGTCCATGCCGCAGCGGATGTAGTATATGCCCGAACCACCCCTAAAACGGCTATACGGACCTATGAGTCGTGCACAATGAAGGCCAAAGCCATCGCGATTAGAACTGCCAAAGGGCAAATTCAATTTCGTAAATGGATTGGTGTCACAGTGTCTGGCATCACAGCATGTCCTTGTGCTCAAGAAATGCTCCGAGATGGTGTTGAGTCAGAACTTGCAAAGGAACACAGACTCGATTCAATACAGGCTAAACAAATTGTAAAGAACCTACCGATTGGCAGTCATATGCAACGGAGCTTTGGATCCATCATGGTAGAGATTCCACCAAAATTCCAGGTTGATGCTCTACAGCTGGTGGGTATTGTAGAAAATGCAATGAGTGCAAGTTCCTTTGAATTATTGAAACGCCTAGATGAAGTTAGTGTGGTTCAAACCGCTTTGGAAAATCCAAAATTTGTAGAAGATGCAATCCGCCAATTAGTGAAAAATGTGGTGGAAGCATTTCCCACCCTCCCCGATGAAATGGAACTTGCCTTTGAACAACGAAATGAAGAATGTATTCATCGTCATGACTTGGTTGCACAACAGGTCATTACAATGGGAGAAGCCCGACAGCAAATCAATGAAAATGGCAACAATTCTTCTTAGGGAACAAACTTTTGGGATACTCCTCTATAGGAGTTGTGGTGTTCGTTTTGAGCCCCATCAATTTGAAAGAATGGTGGCCACGTTATAGTGCCATCGTCGACCAATTCGGGTATAACATGAAAACTGATCAGGAAGCAACTGACCTGCTTAGTGGGTACATCAAAAACGTAGCTATGCCCCTTAGTGAGGCGCAAGATCGAATCGAGGGAAAAAATGTTCTAGTATGTGGAGCTGGACCATCCATTCTTGATAATTTGGTTGATATCAAAGATTATGGATTGTTAGATGACACGGCAGTCTTTGCAGCTGATGGAGCGACAACCGCCTGCATGGAGAAAGATATTGTACCGGATTTCGTAATCACAGATCTTGATGGGCGCATGAAAGATATTGTTGCAGCCCAGAAACAAGGGGCAATCGTGGTAGTCCATGCTCATGGGGATAATATTCCCAGCTTGAATAACTGGATTCCCCGATTATTGGAAGGCCGAGCCTTGATTGGTTCAACTCAAATACGACCCCGACCCGATGTCCATAACTTGGGCGGATTCACCGATGGTGATCGATGTGTATTCTGGGCAGAAGGGCTTCGAGCTGCAACAATCGCGATGGCGGGAATGGATTTGGGGAATATAATTGGACGTTATTCGAAACCCGAATTAACTCAAGATGTGTTAGCGAGCCCGGAGAAACGGCAAAAGCTTTTGGTTGCCAAGGAATTATTAGCATGGCTGGCTACTTGGAGCATTAGTACATTATTCAACTTGACCGGCATCTATGCGACCATCCCCGGTATTCCTAATAGAGAAATCTCCAAGTTTATCTGGGGTAAGGGTAAATAACCCCAATCCAGTTAAGAGGTTCATTTGTAATGAAGATTTTACTTGTAACAGGCAGTTTAGAAGCACCTCATCTGCGCAAGGTTATTGAAGAGAATCCTTCGTCCTATTCCTTTGATATCCTTGAGTTACCATTGGCCGTTGCGGCGTTTCTCCATCCGAAATATGTGGCTTCTCAGATCAGACTCCGTGGACCTTTAGAGAAATATGATCTGATTATTCTCCCCGGTATGGTATCCGGCGATGCCAGCATCGTAAGTGACAGTTTAGGTGTTCCAACATTCAAAGGAACTCGTCATGCAGCAGATTTACCGATTCTTTTTGACATTCTAGCTGATGCGGAGAATCACCTTTCGACAACTCAGCCTGCAGATTTGGTTTTAGATGAACAACTCAGGAAAAAAGCACAACGTGATTTGGCTAGGTCAAAAAAATTACTGAAAGGAAAATTGCCCAAGGGTTACTTGAAACTGAGAAGAGGAAGAGAGAGCCTGATTATTGGGCCAAGGTTACCCATGCGGATTATTGCTGAAATCACAGATGCACCAACGCGTACAGAGCAGGAGCTTCTTCGAATCGGTCGTCACTTTCTCGCTAGCGGTGCGGACATCATTGATGTTGGCATGGTAGCTGGAGCACCAGAACCAAAGGCAGCAAAAGAAATTGTTAGATTGATGCGAAAGGAGTTGTCAGCTTTCATTAGCATCGATTCTCTCAACGCTGAAGAGATTGAAGCAGGACTTGAGGGAGGTGCACAGCTAGTGTTGAGTCTGGATCAGGATAACATGATAGACATTGAGAAGAAATATCGTAAACAGGCGATTTTCACCGTTATTCCAGCTACCAAACAGGGTGCTGAACTGCCTAAGACTGTTGAAGAGCGTGTTGAGCTTCTCGTTGATAATCTTTCCAATGCCCGAAGCTTGGGCTACAAGAAACTTATTGCTGACCCCCTTTGTGATCCCCTAATTAATCCAGGACTAACAAAGGCCATTCAAGCGTATGCAAAATTTAGTCATCAACAACCAGATGTTCTACTGCTAATGGGAATTGGAAATATCACTGAATTATTAGATGCGGACAGTCCAGGAGTCAATGCCCTACTTGCGGGTCTAGCAACAGAACTCAAAGTATCTTTACTCCTTACAACCGAGGTTAGCCCCAAGACGAAAGGATCCGTTTGGGAGGTCCACAAAGCTGCCCAAATGATGCATCTTGCCCGTCGACGACGAGCAACTCCGAAAGATTTGGGAGTTGACCTCCTCCTTTTAAAACCTAAACGATTTCCCGAACAACCCTATCAGCCAATCCAAAGCGCTGAGCATCCCCACATCAAAGCGTCTCAGGAACCCAGTACGCATCGTTTGGACAGAGCCGGATTTTTTACTTTTCATGTTGACAGAGAGCGCTATTTACTAATCGCACGTCATTTCACAGCAGAAAACCGAGACACCCCTTCACTCGAAATTGAGGGTTCAACGGCACAGCAACTTATTGACACTATAGTGAAACAAGAGCTGGTTAACGAATTAGATCATGCTGCATATATTGGACGAGAATTAACCAGAGCTGAACTCGCTTTAATTACTGGTCGACCCTATATCCAGGAAGGACCACTCTTTGGGAGATAAAGGTGATTACAAGCAGTTATGGGAAAAAAAGATGAGTGGAGGAGAACGCCTCCTCCGTTATGGTTATTTTGCTGTTCCGCGACGTTTCATTAGCAAGTATATGACAATGATGACCACAATGATGATGACGCCAGCGACTACAGCGATCCACCACCACCATGGAAGCAAGATTGGAGGGAGTAATGGTGGATTATCAAAGGTGAAAACTCCATCTGATTCATCTTCTACAATGAAGATTCCGTCATAGGCCGTGATGCGGATGCGGTAATTGGATCCATTGGGCCAAGCTATTGTATCCAGAAGATAGCTTGCACTTGTTAGACCTGTTGCTAGTGTGTTCCAATTGCTGCCGTCCCAAATGTCTACATCAAAGGTTAAGGTGTCATCGTTTGGATCGGAAGCAGCCCATGTGACCGTAATTGTACCGTTGAGTGTTTCTCCACCATTTGGAGATATCACTGTGATCGTGGGTGGTTGTCGAATAAGGTTCGTAGCAACGGTGTTAACCTCATAGTTAGGATTTACAAAGTATAAGAGAACTCCTGTTTCTTTTTCGAAGTAGCTATAAGTTGGCGTCGAACCATCGAGCCAAGTCACATTCCAGCAGTCATAGGAATAACCATTAACCCAGGTATGCATCACTTCACCAACGACAATTCCATACTCACTCCACATAGGGACTGCTGATCCGATTGTAAGTCCAGAATCAGGGATCATGATTATGAAATGGTTTAGAACCCACCAGCTTGTTCCTGACTGCAAGTAGCGTGTGTTGGTTAGAAGACTAAACCAGTATAAATCGTCGTCGTAGAGTGTATCATTTGAATAAAACCGTTGGACGCTATTAGTAATGTTGATTCTCCAATCATCCAAATAAGATTCACAAGTGAAGTTGAACTCGTAGTAATTTCCAACCGTAGTTTCCCAATGGGTATCGATATAATCATTGGGTTGCAAGTGTACTTGTTGATGTGGAATATAGCGAATGAGATTTTCAAGGAACATACTAGTATTATGGGTTCGCCACCAAGCCCATTCTACGGTTTGAGCAGTTGCTAGGATAAATCCGTTACCACTAGCATTTTCATAAAAGACTGGTTCGGTACCATCATCTAAGATAATTCGTCCGCCAGTAGTTTGATTGAAATAGCCATGGCTTGACCAGCCCCAATATTCGAATTCCGGTTCCTGAACCAGATAAGGATGGTATAGGGTGGGATGGAACGCATCAATTATGTCAATGCTATCTGCGAGATTGTAGTTGAAACCAGCGCCAAAAGGAAGAATCCAATCATGGCTTTGTGTTGCTGCATGAATCTCTAAGATTCCTCCACCATTCACATAGGCTTCTAGCAAAGCTCGATGAGTAGTTAGCGCGGTGTAGAAGGCTACTGGTTGCGAAGAGGAGATGATTACTTTTTGGTAGGGAGAGAGATCTGCGGTTCCAAGGTCTGTCGAATTGATGATATCAAAAGGGATGCCCAGATCTATGAGGATTTGCTGAGTCGCATTGTAGCCCCAAGGATTGATATTTTCTAGAATCGCCACCGGACCCGTTAGGGCTTCATCTGGAGGGCTTTCATGTGTTGGTACATACCAGACTAGATTCTCAAGGAAGTCGCTATAACCATTCGCAGAGATAAATTCAACGGTCTGGGTTGTGATGATGAAATAGCCCAACCCATAACGGGCTTCAATCAAGACTGGTTCGCCAGCACCATCAGTAATGATAACCGAAGCCTCCGCTGTTTTGTTGAGGTATCCGTGGGCTGAATAGGTCCAGCCATCAAGTTCGGTCTCATTAGCCTCAAAGGGATTGTGGAGAAGATAATGCCCAAGATCTGCAAACTCAATGTTCTTTGTTAAATTCACAGTGTAGCCAAAACCACCTGGAAGGAAGTAACTCCCTTGTGAAGAGGATCTGGCCGCATGGATTTCTAAGACGCCACCACCTTTGACATAATTTTCAAGCCAGCTTCTGTATGATTCAACAGCTGTATAGAAAGAAGCACTCTGTTGCGATGAGATAATGACTTTCTGGTACTTGCCAAGGGCAATGCCAAAGGACGCAGACGGGATAGTATCTACAACCATATGAGAATATGTAAGGAGAATAGTTTCCGCATCATTATATCCCCAAGGATCGGCGTCTTCGAGGATAGCCACTTCACCCGTAGCTTTGAGCCCACGTGATGATAGTGGCATAGTAGGCGTTGGAGTGGATTCTGGTATCATGGGAGGTTTATTGTCAACAACTAATGTATCCATTGGGGTACTATATCCAGCTGTGTTTAATCCAACCATTGAACCGAGGATAGGAAAAAGTAGGATAATCAACAAAAATGAAGATAGCACCCTGGTTCGAATAGGAAATTTGGTAGTAAACATCGATATTCCCTACCGATAGTAGGCACTAAGCGTTTAAAAATCTACATGGATTCAATATCATCATATAATGTGAACCTATATTGGTTACGAACTTACGAAAGGGGAAATAGCCCTCGGTACCTGACGCTCCTATTTCCAAGAGATGCCACTCTTTCACTGTAAGGGATACCAAAAAAATGAGAGGTGTGGAGGAAACCCCTCCACATTGTGTTCTATTTGTTTGCTCCACGTCGTTTCATTACCAAGTAGATGATAATAATTACGACAATAATGATGACCACGGCTAATACTGCGATCCACCACCACCAGGGTAGCCCTGGAATGGGTGGAGGTGTGAATGGTGAAGGTATGCCTTCGATGTCAGCGGTTGCAGTTGGAGTCGAGTACATGGTTCCGGGTAATCCATAGTAGTCGGCATCAAAGGAGAGCGTGAAATTACCGACACCCTCAACCAAGACTTGCCAGTTGATGACCTCTGTATGCCCAGGAAGAACAAAGAATGGTTGAGTTGCCGGTCCGGTTAGACTACCAAATCCAGGAGGAACGGTAACAGTAATTTGCCCTTCAACCGCGGCGGTTAATCCGAGGTTATCGATTTCCACAGCAAAGTTCACTGGAAACCCTAAGGTTCCATTCATAGGAACGATGGGCAGAAGGTTACAGCGTGGGGCCATTATGAAAGCAATTTCGTTAATCCAGAGTTCAA
>JBHLPR010000070.1:0-11612 GCA_048939245.1 Promethearchaeota archaeon
GTAATTGACTCCATCGAACAAACAGATTTTACAATACGGCGAGAACTATCAAATGATATCGTGCTAACAGGAGGAGGCTCTCTCTTCCTTGGGCTCCGTGAACGATTCGAAAATGAACTCAGACGCCGGCTCCCGCATCTCCCGGTTAACGTCTACGCCCTTGAGGATGCTTTGACTAATGCATGGTCTGGTGCGGCTGCCTTGCACCGGCCTCCATAAGCGTTTAATCATCACGAATATTACACGTTAATGCTCTGGGTTGTAAGATATCATCATTTTATTTCTCTTTCAGTAATTGAAATAGAAACTATTTTCAAACATGCTTCCTAGAGTTGATTTGTGAACGATACCCAAGCCAACCTTATCATTGACCTGGGTAGTGGCTACATGAAATGCGGGTTTCCAGAACAACCAAAACCCGTAATCATTCCTGCCACTTTCAAGAATCCCAGACCAGGTAGTGGAGCTTCAATATTTATTGACCTCGATCCGGGGCGTGAGACCTGGGTATTTCCCCTCGAGAACGGTATGCTCCCCCAAGATTCATCGCTTGTCACTAAGCTTTGTAAACTCGCCTTAGAACATTTTCCAACAATGAATAAACAACGCAATAAACTCCAATTAACATTGCTGTTGTTTCCTCGATGTCCATCTGATCGCGTAACTCAGCTGTGTCAAGAGGTTAAAGAAGCCCTCAAAGTTTTCCATGTCGAGGCTGCAATTCAACAAATTCTCACTTGGGGGTATTGGGGACGGAAAACTGCTTTAATTATCGACGTTGGGTACACAAGCACCTTTATTACACCAATCTATCGGGGCTTTCTATTAGAAGAACAAATACTGCCGCTGGTAACGGGGAGTTTCTTTGTATCTGCAGAAATTCGCAAACTACTAATGCACACAGCCGAAACTGCCTCCCCCAAAATGGCACCTTATTTTGATCGCCTAGTTAAAAATAGGAGGGCAATTCGTTCCATAAAAGAGTCACACTGCCAAGTGTTTCCGATGCCAGTAGATGATGTTTTCGAAGATAACATTAATTTTCCTATTGAGGGCATTGAACTCCCTCTCGGTCCTCTTCCATGGCAAGCACCGGAAGTATTATTTCAACCAACACTTTTGGGAGTTGGAGACAAAGGCTTAACTGAGGCTATTGTAGATGTATTAATGCGGGTAGACACCACCGTACGTGCAGAATTGGCCTCAAATCTTGTACTCACAGGTGGAGGATCAATGATGCCTGGTCTAAAAGCTCGTATTAAAACTGACCTAAAGGCGCAAATTCCCCATCTTTCTGTCAAGATTTATGACCTCGAATATCCCCTTTACAGTAGTTGGTTAGGCGCTGCAAAAATGTGAGAAAGGGATTAACCATGTCCACTGGAACCCAAGTAAAAGAAGCAATAGAAAAAATCGAAAAGGGACTTGACGAACTTGCCGAACAGCTCAAGGCCACCCAATCAGCAATGGAACAACTCGGTCAAGATTTGTCAGCACAAATGGATCAAACGGCGAAACAAGCCAACCAAGCAGCCCAAGAGATTCATCGTGATGTAACCACTTTTCGAGAACAACGTCAATTAGTTGAAACGCAGCTTCTTGCAGAGGTTGATCGCGCAAAGGAGCTCAGTAACCTTAAAGATATCGAGGAGGCGATTCGAGTTATCATTGAGATAGTTGATGAACTAACGAATCGCATCAACTTGGATGAAATTTTACAAACTGTAAAAGACCTCGAAGCCTCCAATAAGGGAGGCAAATAGTAGGTGAATTACGATGACTGAACAACCACCCAAACCCCCGACACCCCCACCACCTGAACAACCCAGTTCAACTGGCGCCGACTCGCTCATTCCATTTGTCACTCAGGCATTCAATAACTTGTTCACCAGGCTAACTGGGCTCACCCAAGAAGTGTCTACTCTCAAAGATACAATTAACCAGATTGATCAATTGGTTAAAGCTCGCTTAGAAACCATCGAACCACAATTTCAGGAATTATTATCTAATCTCCGTGAGCAACGGCGAAGTAGTGTGACTCATTATTCACAGCTTGCCGCAACAATCGCTCAAGGTTTTGAATCCTTAGGTGACCTACGTTCTTCCTCTGCAGATGCTCAGGCTTTAGAATTGCTTTCAGAAACCTTACAAGCAGCTCAAGATGCCCTCTACTGTTTACGAATGGAACGCTTAATCAGAAGATACCTTGAATTACAAAAGTAATAGTGGGTTTTACACCTTTCCAGGTTTCTTCTTTAGCCCATATTTTTCACGCATTTTTTCACGCCAGGGTTGATCTGAGCCGGTAGATTCAGCTACTGCATCAATCTTTGCTTTTGGTTCGGAGGCTGGTTCTGGTGTCTTTGAGGCTGGTTCAGTCGTCTTCGTTGCTTTTGGGGCTGTTGATTCGGAAGGTTTGGGGGTGGATCGAGGAGTCATAGTCCGTGGAGCAAAATCTTGTCCAGTCTCAAGACGTGAAAGCACTTCGGTGATTGTGAACATCTGCATTCGCTTATCCAATTCTGCAATGGATCGCATCATTAACCGGTTGAGTTCTTGCGGTTCTGATTTGCTAAGTTCGGTGAGCTTCTTACTTAATGAATCGATTCGATTATTCAGGTTTGCAATATTATCCTTGAGTACTCCAACGGCATCTAATTGCCGACGAATGCTCTCCAAGTCCTTTGAGATATGCTGCTCGACTTCGCTGATACGGTTGAGCGTCTTTTCCAAGATTTCCGTCATCTGCCGGAAAACATCATCCATTTGGGCATCTTTAAAATCAGACATCACTGGTCATAGCTTTCTTCTGACAAAGACTTTTATTCCTTCCTATTTGCAAGGGGGTGGGTGTATAAATTTCTGTGAATAATTCAGTGATAATTTCAAGACACCAATGCCAAAAACTTGGTAATCGAATAGGAGAACTACAACCTGACGCTGAAGACTTCTTAGATGCCGATCTTTTTCCGGCGCCGTGCTATGAACCTGAAGAGATCACTCGCTTCTTTTTCTTTGTCACTGGTATTGATCATCGAACAAGTCCACCCAATCAGAGCTTTGAAGGAATTATTGACGGTAAGCATTTTCATGGGGCTGACCTACTCTGGCATCTTAGTTTACGGAAATTTATCGAGAATTCTCAGTTTTTTCATCCTTCCAATATGTCACAGATTACTGCTGAAAGGGTATCTGAATGGTACACCGTTCAGCACCCTCAACCGGTCACCATTCGTAATCCTGGAGAAAGAGCTGTTCTGCTTCGAAATGGCGGCAAATTACTTTTAGATAAATATCAAGGATCCGTACTCAATCTGCTTAAAACTGCAAATCATCGGGCACACTCCAAACCCGATGAGACTAGCCTTGGATTTGTGCAACTACTTTCTGAGTTCAAAGCCTACAAAGATCCTGCGAAAAAGAAGAGCTATTTACTATTGAAATTCTTACTTCGTCGAAATCTCTGGTCTATCACAGATTATAATCACGTACGAATTCCAGTCGATAATCATCTCACTCGGATTGCGCTTCGAACAGGTATCGTCAATGTCTCACCAGATCTTGCCGATGTTCTTCGTCAGCAGAAACCCATTTCGCAATACACGGATTTTATTCTACGTGACAAGATAGGTGAAGCATATACACGTGTGGGCGAATTCGCAAAGCGATCAGTATTAGAACTCGATGATTTCTTCTGGCATTTTGGGCGGAAATGCTGTATTTTGGATAACCCAGTTTGCGTCACGGGCTGCTCCGCAGATTGTTATGTCGTCGAGCATTTGTTGAATGTCTCATGTCATGGGGTCTGTCCTCTGAGTTCCATTTGTCCTGCATCAACTGACGACTATCAGCGTCGGCTGGTTGAACCAAAACTAAAGACTTGGTATTATTAGACCGATTGCTACCCTTTGGGTTTGTATTTGTATTTGCCCACAAAAGTTTCTCGGCTCATCATCGCGGGGAGTGCCCATATCACCACTGTGCCGTTCATTGTTTCTCGTAAGGATGGTTTGGGTGTTCCAGCTGGAACCCCGACATATTCAAAGTTGGGTGGAATTAGGTCCTGTAATTCGGGGTCTTGGAGACTGGTTTCCCCTTCATTTACAAAGGTGACCGTCACAAGTAACTCGCCTACTTCAGAGGTCGGCGCAACTGTTCGTGTCTTGCGGAGTCTACGTACGACGGAGCGAACTTTGATTACCGGTGCCATTATTTCAGAAATCTCAACAGTGGCTTTGGGTCCTGGAGGAAAGGTATTGGCTTCAATTTTAGCGGGGAATGGGTGTTCGTGGTCGGGTTTGGGCGCCCTTGCAATGGTAATGTAATTTGCGGTGACTGTATCGCCCGGTTTAATAGAAGACTGGGTTTCAGATAAATCATGGAGTTGAATGTTGAGTGTATGAGGAATTTTCAAATCTCGATCCTTAGGTCGGACTTCTACTTTGAGATTTCGTGTGATCGGTTTATCACCTACACGAATTCGAATTTGAGTGGTGTCTGGGGGTTCAAATCCCGGAGGAAGTTTTTCAATGAACGTGATGTCGTTGCAATCGGTGCTGCCCGTATTCTTGGCTTTCAAAGTGACAGCCACCGGTGCAGGTTCCCATGCAAGTAATTCAACCGGTTCAACCTGTTTATCACCTTCAATACGAAGGACGGGAAACACGGTCTCAGCTTTGTCTATGGTCCCCACGATTTCTTGTATGATGGGTGCTTCTACGGTAGAAAGGGCAATGACATCGAATTCGGGTTGATCGGCATTCACATCCAATTCGTGACCCCAAACTTCCTCGGGTTCAAGTCGCAGATTGGGTTTCCCTTCATACAATAACTCGTTTTCAGGGTCCGTTAATACAACTTGTACTCGTTCAAGCCTTAGCGGAAATTCACTCGCATTTCGTAAGGAGGCTTTACAGCGCCAGAATCCTGCTCGCATGGGGTTCTCCTCCTTTTCCACACTAATTTCTGTCTCCGATGATCCATGAAGGGTAGGCATGAGAGTGCTGCGTACCACCCCAGATATTCGATACGTGGCCTTGACTCTACCACCTGACTTGGGTTCAGTATCTTCAGCTGTGATGCTGGCTCTGATACGCTGTACTGCAACTTGTTCTGAAGGGAGCTCCTTGATCGTCCAGGTAATCTGTCCCGCTTTGGGGTCGTATTCGGCTTTCCCTGCCTGGGTTTTCTGAATTTCGACATCCTCATAAATCGGAGGAATTTCTTTAGTTACAACAATATCACGAATTGTTGATCCAGAGTGATTTCTAAGATTGATGCTGATTTCTACAGGCATTTTATACTCGAAAACTAGGGCATTGTTGACCCCAACCCGTTCGTGGAATGTATCAAGGGCTTCTGAAAGGAGCAGCATCGGTGATTCGATTTCTTTCACGATGAAGTCTTTTTCCCACTCTGTCATGGGGTCTAATCGACCAATGTCAAGAATATCAGTTCCTAGGGAAGTTCTGTTCTGTCGGTTCAGCTCAAGTTCTGCATCCCAAACCGCGAATTTCCGCGAGTTATTCTTCACCAAGACTTGACCGCGAGGGTCGAATCGAGAAATAACGTTATCTGCCGTTAGTCGAGTATGCTCATGTTCCTTAATAGAGATAGTTAACCCTGCTGGAGGCTGTGCCGAAGCCAAGGTTCCATCACACCTCGCTCAAAATAGATACTCCTATGATAATTTAAATCATCTGTCAAGAAGTCCCCAAATAGCTTATCGATAATGTTTCGACAGTTATCCACTGCCCTCCCCTCAAAAGAAAATTACTTCGACTTTCTTCCTGATAATATGGCTCAGCAGCTGTTGACTTACAAAATCCCCATAGCACCCACACCAACTCAAGCCCAAATACTTTGGGTTCTCTCTGAAAAATGCCGTATTCTTTATAACTTCGCTCTAGCAGAAAGGGTTAATCAGTGGATAGTAAACCGCACAAAACCACCATCAGAACGTATCCACATCACCTATTTGAAACAACAAAACTCTCTCCCAGCCTTAAAAGCCAAGTATCCTGAATATGCTTGGGTCTACTCAAAAGTACTCCAAATGACATTACGACGCCTTGATTCTGATTTCAAATCTTTTTTTGCGCGATGGTGTAACGGTGACAGCACAGCCCGACCCCCACGCTTCAAAGGTAATCGTTACTTCACAACTCTATGTTTTAATCAATCTGGGTTCTCCCTGGACGTACAAAACCAACGGATACGATTTTCCCACCGTCACCCATCTGGTGTTGAACTGGAATTTGCATTATCGTGGTTGCCACAGTTGAACAATCGGATTAAACAAGTCGAAATTTTTCTAGATCGAAGAAATAGATGGTTCATCGCTATCACATGTGAAGTGTCAGTTCCTCCATACGTGGATAATACCAAGTATCAAGCCATCGATTTGGGAATTATTAATTTGGTCACGGCAGTGAATCTGCAGGGGAAATTCATTCAGATTCCCAATCGCCGCCCAGACCTATACTGGAAAAACAAATTGCGGCAACTGCAATCTCGGCGAGATCATTGCAAGAAACATAGTAATCGGTGGTGGTTTTATCAACGTAAATTTGTTAAGATGCGACTCAAACTTGTAAACCAGTTGCGCGATTTTCAGCATAAAATTTCCAAGGTTGTAGTGACGAATACTAGAGCTAACACCCTAATCATTGGTGATTTGAGGGTGAAAAATATGGTAAGGAGAGAGCTAACTTCAAGATATCGGCAACAGGAAGCGTCAGCTCGAACCTTAAACCATTCATTACAAAACACAGGCTTCATGGGGCGATTCGCCCAATTCTTAACCTACAAAGCCAAGAAAGTGGGTAAAAGGGTAATAAGAATTGACGAGGCGCAAACAACTAAGAAGTGCTGTATATGCGGTAAGATAAGGAATCGGCGATTATCGGAGCGTGTTATTCAATGCGATTGTGGAACCCCCTTTGACCGTGACCAGAATGCAGCGGTCAACATAATGGTGCGGTTTCTATTGCAGCAACCCCCTGTGAACGGGGAGCTAGCCCAAAAATTTTGGGTTAGCTTGCATCGACAAACAGCCATCTCCCCTATTTGGCGGAGAGTGGATTCGATGGAAGCTCCTGCACACATGCAGGGGTAGTTCACTGTCTTTCGTGAGATTATCTGGAATTGTTGTGTCCGTTATTTAATCGAAAGTAGTGCTAAATTCAAGTCATCGTTGCGTCGCCGGTGCAATACGCCGTCTGCTTTCAGAAGCGTTAACTCTGCAGTGGGGCTCACTCGGCATCCTTTGAGCAGGTGACCACCCATAATTTCACCTTTCTCACCGGTGAATGTGATGTGGGCATGGACTACCACGTTCTTCTCTAGCATCGCAATATTCCCTGTGCAATTGACGATTTCTAATGCAGGTGATGAATCCGGCGTTGGCTCCCAACTAAGAGTTGTATACGCTTTTTTCTCTGGATGATAGAATCCATACATCGCTCGATTTACTGCCCCAATAACGGTGAACACCCCCGCCTTGACTTCATGCTTTAGCACCACTTCTTCGATGCTTTTTAGGAGGTCTTCACCAGCGTTAAAACGGGCTACAATAAGCTCTTTGACCGGAAAGGAACAGGAAGGCATAATAAATCTCCTCTAAACTACCTATTCTATCAATGGGCTAAAGGCTAAAAAGTGGGTTGGTTCTTATTCGGGGCGGAAGCGATACTGCGTGTCTTCAAAACTTTCCACATGGATGGATTCAAAAGAACCGGAACCAAAGGGGAAATCTCAGTCCATGCCAAAAAAACAAAAGCAGCAATCGCTACTGCGCAAAATTCTAACTGAAATTCAGGATGAGCCAATTCGACCCTCCAACTACCCAGCTACCCCTCAGTCAGGACCCCCTGGTATTCTATTGGATCTGGATTACCAGGGAGATGCAGGGGTCGCCAAAGTCAAACTATACGACATCAGCAAAGGGCAAATCTATGAATGGCTAGATAATACTGAGCACCACCCTTATTGTCTGACAGATTTATCCCCCAACGTACTCTCACAACAAAATGATGTCATTAGCCATTCTGGCTTCCTCAAATTCGAGCAAATCCCTAAATATAATTTACTTCGCGATCAGGAAGAACAATACACCAAAATCGTAGCAAAAGACCCTTTAGCGATTGGAGGTCGCACTGACTCCATTCGAGAAAAATTGGGTCGAGAGCATGCGTGGGAAGCTGATATTCGATACACGCAGTGCTTTACAATGGATAGAAATCTGACACCGGGACTTATGTACCGAGTTCAGCAAAGCAATTTGGTACCAGTGCCACAGGACTTCTCAACCGAGGATGCAAACAGAATTCGTGGCTTATTCAAAGACGATAAGGAACTTTCTAAACTCATCGAAGAATATCTCCCACTGTTTCTCACTCCTGCCCCATCTTTACCTCGGCTTGCCATTGATATTGAAGTAGAATCAGAATTCATCGATCGCATTCCTGATCCTACTCAAGCCCCTCAACCCATTATTTCAATAGCTATCGTAGACAACAGTGGTGTAGGCCAGATTTTTCTCTTAAGTCGTGGCTCCCAAGAAAGCGCTTCGAAGAACCTTCCTGAAACAGTGAAAGTAGAAGTATTCGAAGACGAACGAACCCTTGTTGAAACGGTATTTCGCATTCTGTGGCGAACACCACTCTTACTGACTTTCAATGGCGACAACTTTGATCTTCAGTACTTAGTCAATCGTGCAAAACAACTGGGTATTTCTTCAACTGATAACCCAATACGTCTCAGGGGTGGCTTCCGAGGAAATCCGGAAGCGGATCTGGAATATGGTGTCCACATTGACCTCTACCGGTTTCTTCACAACCGATCTATTCAAATCTATGCCTTTAAGAACCGATACCAAGAAGTTCGACTCGAGACCGTAAGCCAAGCACTTTTGGGTGAAGGCAAACTCGAGCTACCGGATGAAATTCAAAGTATTCCCCAACACCTCCTAGCGCAATACAACTGGCAAGACGCCAAACTCACTATGCGACTAACCCAATTTGATAATGACTTGGTTATGGGCCTTATCCTCCTCCTGATGCGCGTATCGCACCAAGGCATGCATGATCTCACACGCACAGCAGTATCGAACTGGATCCGCAGCCTCCTCTACTACGCCCACCGCCAACGAAACTACCTCATCCCTCGCCAAGACGAAATCGCCGCTCTCAAAGGCGAAGCCGTCACCGAAGCCATCATCAAAGGCAAAAAATACATGGGCGCCATCGTCGTCAAACCCAAAGCCGGCGTCCACTTCAACGTCACCGTTCTCGACTTCGCCTCACTGTACCCCAGCATCATGAAAGCCTACAACCTCAGCTACGAAACCGTTCGCTGCGACCACCCCGAATGCAAAGACAACCTCGTCCCCGACACACCCCACTGGGTATGCACCCGACGCGAAGGCATCACCAGCCTCATCATCGGACTAATCCGCGATGTCCGCGTCGAACACTTCAAACCCCGTGCCACAGACAACACCCTCACACCCGCCCAACGCAGCTGGTTCAGCGTCGTAGAACAAGCCCTCAAAGTATACCTTAACGCGTGCTTACCCTTTGACGAGGAAATCATTACTCGAACACCCACAGGGCAGATAGAAAAGAGAAAAATTGGATCGCTTAAAGAAGATTGGTCAGATCTTGAGGCCCTCTCTATCAAGGCTAATGCGGAAAATGGCAATTTTGGTACTCCCCTTTTTGTACCCATAAAAGGATATGCTGAAACTGGGGCTGCTAAAATCTTCAGAATAACTCTTAGCGATGGTCGGCTACTCCGTTGCACTGCTAATCATGTTGTACCAGTTTATACAACCCAATTGGGAAGGAGATATGGCAAAGAATTTTCAATTCATGAGGTTCCAGCAGATGAATTGAAAGTAGGAGATGAATTACTCCTCTGTACACGAATGCCTTTCGCTCAATCAGTTCCTGATTGGATTTTCATTCCGGACCTTATAGATTCCACAAATCTTCTGATAGGAATGGAAAGACACGTCTACAAACGCTTCTCATATAAGAGAAATCAGTCAACGGAGATCAAAATAATACAAGTAATTAATAGAAAATTCGATTATAGCAAAGGTCGGAAACTCTACAAAGCTAATTGGGCTAATCTGACTGATGAAGAAAAAGAGGTAATTCGAAAAGCCACTCCCGGCCTGCTGAAAGGAAAAATCGCAAAAACGGCTCGTTCCCCTGGATTTTGGCAGGATTTGTCCATACCCTTATCAAAAGAATTCTTCCAGCTTCTAGGCTGGTATATTACAGAGGGTCATGGTCAGAAAAATCGATTCACTATAATCCATTTAACTAAGAAAAACCCAGAAAATGTTAATGAAATCATAAATCTCCTCAAACAACTAGACTGGCCAATCGCTCATTATCGCGACAAGTCAATTGTTGTCCATTCTAATCTTCTTTCATCCGTTATTGGCACATTATGTGGAACTCATGCAACAAACAAACGTATACCGCTGTTTCTTTTAAACGAGGTAAGAGCTGAGGCCTTGCTTGAAACATACTTCAAAGGTGATGGGAACTTCACCTTGAAAGGACAACGACGTTATAGCACGGTAAGCAAGCAACTTGCAAATGATTTAACCTATATTCTTGGTGCACTTGGTAAGTATTCATCTCTTCATAGAGCTGAGAATATTATTAGAATCATAGAAAGAGTAGGAAAGAATTATGCACGGAAATATCGTGGAATAATGGACTTTAATGGGACGAATCTTGTTCGGGTCAAATCCATTGATGTTGAACCCAATTTACAACCGGTATTCGACCTTGAAACTGGGAATGGTTGGTTTGTCACAACAAATGGAATTGTAACGCACAACAGCTATGGGGTTCTTGGTGCAGCGCATTTTCCCTTATACTGCGCTCCGGCGGCGGAATCAGTTACAGCTCTAGGTCGGTATGCGATTACGCAGACGATTGATAAGGCGGAAGAGCTTGGGGTCACGGTGCTTTATGGTGATACGGATAGTCTGTTTTTAGATCATCCTACAGAGGATCAGTTGAAGGCGCTCATCGAGTATAGCGAGAAAGAATTGCGTGTGGAGTTGGACATTGAAAAGGAATACCGGTATGTAGCGCTGTCAAGTCGAAAGAAAAACTATCTGGGTGTGTCCAAGGATGGTCAGGTTGATATTAAGGGATTGACCGGCAAAAAGCGAAATACGCCAATCTTTCTGCAGGAGGCATTCATGGAGATGATTGAGATTTTACGCCGGGTACGTGATCCCGATGGATTTGCCTCGGCGAAAGATCGGATTCTTCAGTTGGCTCGAGAAAAACTGACGATGCTAGAACGACGTGAATTTGATGTAGAAGATCTAGCAATCCGTGTGCAAATGACCAAGAACCTCGAGGCTTACACAAAAACTACTCCCCAACATGTAAAAGCGGCTCGCCAGTTACAGCAAGCGGGAAAGGACGTAACAGCCGGGGATATCATTGCCTTTGTGAAAACGACTGACGGAGTGAAGCCGGTGGAACAGGCCGAAGTAAAGGATATTGATGTCTCTAAGTATAAGGATTTGGTGAAAAGTACCTTCGAACAAGTTCTTGATGCTCTGGGCATTGAAT
>JBHLPR010000071.1:0-11383 GCA_048939245.1 Promethearchaeota archaeon
TGCTCGTTTTTGTTCTGTCAATGCATTAACAACCTACATTCTGCGCGCATAATGAAGGTGAAATAGTGTTCAAATAATGGCAATATGTCCTTTAAGTTTTGATGCTTCTGCAAAGTTTTAGAATAACAGTGTTAACCGCAAAAGTGCAATCATTCCTCTTTTATAATCCTTTAATAGCAGTTCAATGATGATTGTAATAATTGGTGAGCTCTCTTGAGGGTACGGGGAGTACTCTTATTCTGTCTTATTATGGAGCTGTTATTGTTTCTTAGTTTTTCTCAGCCCTCGAATACGTTAATTGTTAGCAGCGCCTTTTATTTTGAAGGATTTTATCAACGGGCTACTCAGGAAAATCATGGAGACATATTTGCATCCAATCTTAGAACGAATTGTCGAATCACCATCCTTGAAGAAATTATTCAAGGATCTCATTACAGTGTGAATTTCCAAGGTTATGCTGGCTATGATTATTATTTGACTAATGTTTTCTTGAATACGAATTCATCGGTTAATACAAGTAACAATATCATGTCTTTTGAATTGAATACGTATGATCCTGACGGGAATAATCGTTCACAGCCATTTAATATCGAAAATACTCCCTCCAGTTATCCCATATCTGAATGTAACATCTTTCTGGTTAATCCTAATTGGAATGCTCACACGCCCACTTGGGCTTTATCGGTTGAAAATATGCAACAAAACTGGTGTGTAAATTGTGCCTTGAGCACAGCTTTCACCAACGGGATGGGAAAATTTCAGTATTCTATCGTAGTTAATGTTGAGGATAGTTTGACTATAGCAGGAAATAGCCAAGATTTCAATGGAACAACGACCTTTAGCTTCGTTAGTTCTTATGATACAGATGGAGTACTCATACAATATTCATACGAGACCTCTACCTATTACTATGAAGATAATAATGCACTGAAGCTAACGAGTTTGGTGACGTATACACGGGTTACTACAATTCCTCTCATTACCTCGATTTATCCATTTGTGCTCTCTCAGCTCATTTTAACTGCCATAGTACTCGTAATTGGGGTTAGTATTGGTTTTTGGGTGGGCAAACGGCAAAGGCGTCCTCAAACTGAAAGTAGCGAATAACTTAATTGGGTTGATTTTTTAGTGCGGGTTTCTGGTTTCCTAAACAATATACTTCCTTTCCAGGAGGCAATCAAGACTGTTTATGTGAAAATCCACTAGACTGCCTCTCTTCACTCTTTCATTTCTAGCTTATTCGATGGGTACCTTTTTTCCGTTGATATAAACCTCTGTAACTTCACTATAGAATTCGAAGGGATGGTCTGACCAGACGACAATATCGGCGTCTTTTCCAGGTTCAAAGGACCCAATTCGGTCTTGTAAGTTGAGGATTTCAGCTGGATTGATTGTGACGCATTTCAAGGCGTCTTCCCGGCTCATGCCTGCCTTGATACAGTACATGGGCAGAAGAGGAAAGTAGAACATTGGGGTGAGTGAATCAGTTTGGAGTGCAACCTTGACTCCAGCTTCGTTAAGAATAACAGCGGTTTTGAAGCCCTTTTCTTTGACTTCGGCTTTAGTCGACCAATAAATGGTGGGTCCGATAACAGCGGGGTATGGTTTCTTCGCAAGGAATTTTGAAATTTTGTGGCCTTCTGTGCAATGTATGAGGACCAAACGGAGATTGAATTCTTCAGCGATTCGAATAATGGTCGCTATGTCATCTGCACGATGACAGTGGGCATGGAGTGGAATTTCTCGCTTGAGAATCTTGGCAATGGTTTCTTGCCCGAGGTCTCGTTTGGGTGGTTTTGGCACTGCTTCTCCTTTCTCTTTAGCTTCTTTGGCTTTAGCACCAAAGGCTTTCCATTCGTCGAGATAATTCTGACCATCAGTGAAGGTTTTTCGAAGCAAAGCAGCAATGCCCATCCGGGTCATTGGCATTCGCTTGTTCTCATGTCCATGGATTCGTTTGGGATTTTCGCCCAAAGCGATTTTTAACCCTGACGGGGACAGGACAATCATCTTTTCTACAACGGTTTCTGGAACCGGTTTAAATGTAAAAGCTTCTCCTGAGACAACATTTCCTGATCCTGGGCCAGTGTTGACGGTGGTTACGCCACCTTTAAGAATCTCTTTGATGGATTCTTCAAATGGGTGAAAACCATCCTTTCCTCGCATTTCAGGGGTAATGGGCGTGGTCATTTCGTTTCCATCCATCCCCATTGGACCAATGGTAGCGTCAAAAAGACCATGATGTGCATGGGCTTCCACAAATCCAGGAACGACATATTGCCCTTCCACATCAATGGTCTTAGTGTTACTTGGAATTGCAATAGCTTTGCCAACTTTGACAATCTTGCCTCGATCGAAGAGAATAGTCCCGTTTTCTATGAGTCCTTGTACAGGACAGAAAATTGTCGCATTGATTATAGCCCTCAACAAAGTCACCTGACTACTCATTATGAGCAAAAGCTACGAAAAGTTTTGGGTAATCAAAGAAATGCTAATCTTTCGGTTTCCGAAGCTTGGGGAAGATAGCGCCTGTTCGTTGTTGATATTTCCGGTATTTGTCACCAAACCGTTCAATCAGGTCTTTCTCCTCATAATGAATAATAATGGGGCTGATAGTGAGAATCATAATAGTGGACCAAAGCACAAGAAAGAGGGAGTTGAGGAATAATGGGATGATAACAAACCAAGGCATTTCTCCAACAGCTTGCGGATGACGAATGTAATTATAAATTCCGCCATACAGCTCAGTTGAGGGCGACGGCTCCATGGTTTCTTTTCCCGCATCCTTTATGCCTTTGATCCAGATGGGAGTGAAAATACAGGCAAGAATAAGACCGATAAAAATACTAACCAGCCAATTGGGATTTACCAGCCATGCTAAGGCTTGAATCGGAAACCACAACCATACAATCATATTAATGACTATGACAAACATCAGAATACCAGCGATGAATCGATCTCGCTTCGCGATTTTCCAGGCTAATTCACCAAGTTGTTTTGCACGAGTATAAGGTTGGACACTGCGGATGTAAAACCACCAGCACATTATTGTTATTATGTTTAAAACAAGAAAGTTAATCCAAGGAATAGCTAGTTGAATTTGCATTCAGTCACCCGTAAAGGATTCTACGAGAAGATTGATTTTTCAACTATTTAAGCGGCTTCGGAGTTCGGGGATCAATGCTTTGATTGATTGTATAGCAGGAGAGTTGGGGGCGAAATCAATAGGTGCCGAACCTTCAATATTTGCCTGGCGAATGGCTTTATCAAATGGGATAATGGTTAACAACGGGATTCCCATTTCTTTGAGCGTTTTTTCAATTACTGTTTGATCTACCTCATCCATCACCTTGTTTCCCACGGCAAAGACCGTATCCACGCCGATATCATGAGCTAGTTTCTTGATTCGAGCTACAGTATTGATAGATGTTTTGCCAGGTTCAACGACGATTATGAGCGCATCCATACCTTGAGAAGTTCCACGTCCCAAGTTTTCGATGCCCGCCTCAAGGTCCATAACAAAAGCTTCGTCGCTAGCTACAATCAAGTAGCGGATTAGCGCCTTAAGAAGTGCACCAGCTGGACACATACAACCTGACCCTCCAATAGTAACCGTTCCTGCTACTAAGAGTGTGGTATTATCAGGACCAGGAATCCCGAATTTATTAGCCAAGTCTGAAACGCGCGGGTTGAGTTTGAACATACCACCATAGGTTTTCTTGTCCATTCCCGTTCGTTCTTCGACCAATTCATCATTTTCGGTGAGAGGAACGATTTTTTCTGCAACCTCTGGCGGTATTCCCAGGGTTGTCGCTAAGGATGGTGTTGGATCCGCATCGACTGCAAGTACTTGGATATTTTCTTGTCCGAGGAACCGTGCAAGGGTTCCAGCGACTAGAGTTTTTCCAACACCACCTTTTCCTGCAACTGCAATTTTCATAGTGGGCACCGTAATTCGTAGTAGCTTTATTGGTGCTTAAAGGCTTACCAATTATCCAAATGGCAACTAGCTAATTTGATTAAGTAGTTGGCGAAGTAGCTCTTCTTCGCTGTGAACCCCCTTGGGTGGTTGACTGAAGGGTTGTAACTGGATGGCTGTTCCATCCATTCGATAGACCGTCCCTTGAGTCTCAGCACCAGTAAGTGCAACGGGAAATACAATCGTAGATCGCTTTGAAGTAAGAGTTGGCTGTGTCGAAAAGGTGATTATCGGCAGATTGGATAGCACTTTTGCTACCGGTCCTGGAAGGAAGCTTAACCCATCCCAACTAGCGATGACAATACAGTCAAATTCACTATTAAGAATGCTCTCTTCGATTGAGTTGATTTGTTTTACTTTTTCTGAACTAAAGTCAACGGTAAATGGAAACTTAGTACTCTCTACAGTTGTTTTTACCGCACCAATCGTGTTACAATGCCAAATCATTGGCAGAATCCAACATTTCTGGTTACCACGATTGAGAAGTTTCTTCAACTTGGCAAGTAAGGGTAAAGTTAGGTCAGAATGCATTGAGTGTATTAACCCGTTTCCATAAAATAAGGCTACATATTCTGCGTCACGAAGCTGTTTTGCAAAGCTCAAGAACTCAATGGAGGGAACACCACCCACTTTTTCTGGTAAGCGATCTTGGGTTCCTTCAAGTTCCTTAATCAAATATTGGAAAAATTCTACATCTCCAGTACCTGGAGATAAAATGAGTTGATGATTCGCTAATCGCATGGATTCGGTTTCTCGGATATCAATAACAGCCACAATTCGGCTTTCGCGACCTTCTGGGACATTCTTTCCTTTCGGAAACACCGTGAAGCGACTGGCATGTCGGTGGTGGCTCTCTGCAGGATTAACACCCCAATAAACGATGTGATCTGAAAAATCGCGAACCTTATCCAGATTTAGGTATCCTGCTTCGCCACCGTTAAGCTTTGTATCTAATAGGTGACCGTATTCAAAACTCGCGGTGCTATCAAAAACGCCCCTAGTCTGCTGAGCAAGTTCTAAACCAATTTGGATGCTTTCTTGGGTACTATTGGACCAGCCTAAATAAAGTACTTTTTTAGCTTCCTGTAGAAGCATAACTGCTTGCTGCATTGCCACCTCCATGGGAACGGTTTTCAGTTTTCCCGTCTTTGTCCTTTGAAGGGGTTTCTTTAACCGAGATTTATTAAAAATAGAAGCGCAATATTCATGACCGAGTCGACAAAGACCAAGTGATTGCAGCTTATTTTTTTTCATCGATACTGCTACGTCATCACAGACCACGGAGCAACCACAACATACCGTATCCTGCACGATGAATTCCCTTCCGCTAGTGGTGAGAAGCAATACTACCAGATTTCAATGGCGTTAACGTAACAGCCTTGTTCACAGACGCGACAATTCATTCGTTCGGGGGGGAAACGTCGACATTTTTCCAGGTTGATGATCTTGACGGTTCCATCCTCGACGCGGAAGACAGTTTCTGTCGTTCGGGCTGCCTTCCCTGAAGCGGTGTTAGGCTCAGCTGAGGCATCTACTGGACATACAACCACGCAGTTACCACAACCGGTACATATCGTCTCATCGAGTTTGATACCAGTCTCTTCTGTGTCTAGTAGCGGGCTTAAGATGTCATTTAGTTTTGAGAGTTGTTCCTTGTACTGTTCTTCTTCGAAAAGAGGTGTGCAGTCTTTAAGCTCAACTTCCCTGAGAGCAAGGCGTGTGGCGAAGGCCATACAGGTCATGCCACACTTTTTACAATTGGTCTGAGGTAAAAGCTTGTACAATTGCATTGGATTGACTTTCGCTTCTGCCATCTACTCACGACACAGCCTACAGTTACTGTTTTCAGATTTCTCCCTTTATCTCTTGGGTAACAACCAGAAGATTCGATGTACCAGTCGCCTTAATAATTAAAGCCCTAGATGGTAACGTAAAAAGTGTTAAAGCCTTTATTACCGCCTGAAACCATGGAGAACATAATAGGTGACCATGGTGACGAAGTCCTCTAAAGCCAAAGAGAAAAAGACTAAACCAAAGTCATCTCGCCGGAAATCTTCTAAGAAGATGTCATCAAAAACTGCGCTTTTTCTTTGTCACTGTGGCTCAAATATCGCCAGTGTTATTGATATTGAATCGCTGCTTAACCACTACAAGAAACAGCCAAATCTTGTAGTGGTTGACGACGCACACCTATGCATTGAACAAGGATTGAATCTGATACGGGATACAATCAAGAATGAACAAGTGGATCATGTTGTGGTCGCCGCGTGTTCTCCAAAATTGCATGGTGAACTAATGGGCAAGACTGTTGAAGAAGCCGGATTAAATCATGGTTATCTTTACATCGCAAATATTCGTGAACAATGTAGCTGGGTCCACTGGGATAATCCCGAAGCCGCAACCGCTAAAGCCCGCCTAATGATTGATGCAGCAATTCAAATGGCGCAGCATGCTCTGCCAATCAATTCAGTCAGTGTACCAATCATTAAACGCGTCCTTGTTTTAGGAGCAGGTCCGGCTGGCATCACAGCCGCCCTCCAACTTGCCAACGCTGGATATGAAATTATACTCGTAGAAAAAAGCGGCTTTTTAGGTGGCCACATGGCTAAATGGGACAAACTCTTTCCTAGCCTTGATTGCAGTCTTTGCATTCTCGGACCTCTCATGACCCAGGTGAATACTCATCCCAAAATCAAAGTACTTACCCTCAGTGAACTCACAGATGTGCATGGAACACCAGGGTCCTATCAGGTTAGCATTCATCAAAAACCCCGATACGTAGATATTGAAACCTGTAATGGTTGCAATAAGTGTCTGGAAATTTGTCCTATTGAAGAACCCAGTGAGTACAATTATGGACTTGGGACTCGGCAAGCCATTATTCGACCCTATCCAAATACAGTTCCCTTAGCTCCATACATTGACATGGACGCCTGTGTGGGCTGTCAATCTTGTGTGGGCATTTGTGAGAAAGAATCTATCCAGTTTGAAGACACTGACCGAGACCATACATTCAAGGTTGGCGCTATCATCGTCGCCACTGGGTTCGAACCTTATAATCCTCAACCTCTCAGCGAATATGGGTATGAACGCTATCCCGATGTCATCATTGCACCAGAACTTGAAAGATTACTTGACCCCGCTGGACCCTCCCACGGTCTCATCGTACGTCCTTCAACGGGAGAACTCCCAAAACGAGTTGCCTTCGTGCAATGTGTTGGAAGTCGAGATATCCGCATAAACCGTCCCTACTGCAGCCGAATATGCTGTACTTATGCAGTCAAAGAAGCGATCCAACTACGTCTGGCTCAACCTGACACAGAAGTATTCATTTTCTACACTGACATGCGCACCTTTGGCAAAGGCTTCGAGGAGATGTATGAACGAGCAGCTCGTGAACATGGGATCACATTTATTCGTGGACGCGTTGCTGAAATCGAAGAAGACCCAGCAACAAAAAGACTTCTGTTACGTGCAGAAGATACAGAACTCTGTGAGCCAATTGAATTTCCAGCAGACTTGGTTGTATTAAGTGTCGGTGTTGATCCCCCTCCATCAAACCCCACCCTTGCCACCTTACTAAACATTCCATTGGATGAAAACAACTTCTTCCTCGAAAAGCACCCTAAACTCAATCCAACCGGAACCTATTCTGCAGGTATCTTCCTTGCAGGGACTTCTCAAGGTCCCAAGGACATCGCGGATACCGTCGCCCATGCAGGTCTAGCTGCAGCTCAGGTATCTTCCCTGTTGAATCGACGTAAAATTGCCCTCGAGGTGTATGCACCTGTTGTCGATGAAACGCTGTGTGAAAATTGTCTATTGTGCGAGCAAACCTGCGATGCAAACGCCATATCTTTCGAAGACTCAAAAGTACCCCAAATAGACGAAATCGCTTGTACAGGTTGTGGGGCGTGTGTCGCGTCATGCCCAACTGGTGCATTAGATCTACCTGGTTTTACTCGCCAACAGCTCTTATCCGCTGTCCATTCGGCATGCCAGGCGAATCCCCTTCGCCCAGTAATTATCGGATTTTTATGCAACTGGTGTGCCTATGAAGCAGCAGATAGAGCAGGAGTTTATCGTCTCCGTTATCCTCCTCATATGATACCAATCCGCGTTCCATGTACTAGTCGACTAGATCCTTTACTTATTCTTGAAGCCTTTAGTCAGGGCGCTGATGGTGTCGTAATCCTTGGCTGTCATGAAACCGATTGTCATTATCGCACAGGCGTGAATAAAGCAAAAGATCGCCTAAACAAAATGCAGCCCCTGCTAGATGAAATGGGAATTAATCCTGAACGAATTTTCTTTGGAAGCACTTCAGCATCTGAGGGTGCTCGATTAGCTGAACTTGTTGAAGACTTTGTCAAAACAATTGTTGCGATGGGACCACTCGGTTCCGAGTTAGCCGTCACTACAAAGGCTCGCTAAGCCACAGGTCAATATCATCAAAGATTTAAGCCATAATCTTATCAAATACCCATAGGCAACTAAGAGGGTTGGAATGTTTGAGGAGAATTCATAAAACGGTTGCTATTTTTATATTAGCCTCGAGCATATTCACCGGATTTTTTCCACTGTGGTCTTCACTATCAACAAAAGCTTATCGTCCAGAGGCTAGTTATGTAAGCACTGATTCTATCTGGAGCATAACCCATGGATCAGGAACGGGGCCCAATTGCTTCTATTCTATTGCAGCCTGTCAAGCAGGCGGGTTCATTGCGACTGGGGTTATCCAAGATCCAGATCAAGGAATCGTATCGATTCCATTAGTGCGCATAGCAGAGGATGGGAGTATCTTTTGGTCGCGTATGTTACAGCCCTTCAACTATCAAGTAGGAAGAGAAGTGATTGAATGCCAATCCGGCGGTTATGCCATCATTGGAGAAACAATGGAAAACAACCATGATGCAATCCTAATCCGCACGGATGACTCTGGCAACGTCTCCTGGTGCAGAACTTATGGTCGGTCTGCTTTTTTTGATACAGCGACATGTCTCGTTGAATGTCAGTCGGGAGGATTTGCCTTTGCTGGATATGGAAGAGATGGAACCCTCTCAAGATCAGATTTTTGGTTGGTGCGAACCGATGATCAAGGCACCTTACTATGGAACCGATATTACGGAAGAGACTACGATGATTTCTGTTATTCACTCATAGAAACTGATACTAGAAATTTCGTTTTAGCTGGTTCGACAAAAGATGTTGGAATGCAAAGCGAGGATGGATGGATACTTCAAACGACTTCTCTTGGGAGTGAGAATTGGAATGTTACCTGGGGGGGAGTTTATTCTCAAATCTGTCGGGATCTCGTTCAGATAAATAGTGGAAACCTGGTTACTATTGGAAGCACTGATGGTGTTACCAATCAGAACTCTGACGGATTTCTTCTTTCATTAGATATTATGGGGAATATTTTATGGAGTACAACATTCGGTGGAACATCTGAAGAACTACCTTATGCCATAACTGAATGTCAAAATAGCACTTATGCTGTGACAGGTCGAATCAGCGAATTGGATGGAGACCAATACTCAAGAAATCTCTGGTTAGTCCGATTGAATTACAATGGAGAACAACTTTGGACTAAAAGCTATGGTGGGCATGCGGCTGATGAGGGGTGGTCAATCCTTCTAACTCTTAATGGTGATTTTGTAATTGTTGGAATGAGTGAAAGTTTAGTTGAAGGTTACGGAGCTTGGGGACTACGAGTGCCTGATACGCCTCCTGATATCACTACTCGCATATTTGGCCCTCCGAATCTATATCTGATTGGACTTGGAACCGGGTTATCCTTACTGATGGTTTTAGGATCTTATTTACTTCTACGACAAAGCCGAAAGGAAATCGCACTTCCTTGGTCAAAACCTTCACGTCGTGCCATCTTTAAGTCATATCTAAGGCCACGTTATATCGACGAGTTATCTCCTATTCTTGCTGGGTCGTCTCGTTGCTGGAATTGTGGGGAAGTCAGCGCTCGAGCTGATGTGCGCTGTTCACACTGTTCTGCTTATCGTCATCGCTGTCTCTTTTGTGATAAGGGTATTCATGAGGATGAACTGGTGATTTTTTGTCCTAGCTGCAAAGGTCTTGCGCATCAGCTTCATATGGAAGAATGGCTCCGAAAACGAGATTTTTGCCCCCAGTGTTTTTCAAAATTAGTGACACAACGGGACTAATTAATAAAACTACAAAAGGTAACGATTTTTAATCCACTACTGTGACAATTCTATTAAGAATTGTATGTGAGGTCAACCAGGAGTGCCCAAAACCAACATTTTCTTTTTAGTGTTAATCTTTTCTACACTTGTTTTTCCAATTCTTTCTTGGTACTGTTCTCCTGCTTCCGCCCTTACCACCAATGGTGGTATTGTGCCAAATAGTTCCTCACTACGTGAAACTGACCAACAATGGAACCAATTCTTCGATGCAAATCAATCCAGACAAGCGTTCTCACTCGCTGAAAGTCATCTCGGTGGCTTCATTATGACGGGTTACGTTATCAAATCGGCATCTGGTCTCGGTGATAAGACTATATGGCTGGCAAAAATCGATGCGGGGGGCAATATTGAATGGGAACGTCGGTTTTTAGAGGGCTCTTACGGTTGGGGGGAATCGGTTATCGAATGTGAGAATGATGATTTCGTGCTGACAGGAGTAATTGATGATGAATTTGCAACTATATTCGTTTTACGCACTGATTCACAAGGGAATCCTCGATGGATACGGATTTTTAATTTCACCCAACATCAAGAAGCATACGACATCTTAGAATTACCTTCAGGCAATTTAGTGGTTTGTGGCTGGGCTTGGACCTATCGACCAACCAACCCAATTGATGGATTGGTAATTTGTCTTGATGACTCTGGAGAACTAATTTGGCATCGAAGGTATGGTGGACTATTAGAAGAACAATTTTATTCTCTGACTTATACGCATGAAGATGAATTGGTTCTCACAGGAATGACTGAAAGTCATGGAAATCCCTCAGGCGAGGTATGGCTAGTTAAGACAGATTTACAGGGTAATATGGTTTGGAATACATCTTTTAGTGGCATAGCCACAAGCCGTGGCTATGGTATTGCATGCGATTCGTCTAAAGAATTAACTATAGCTGGCTTCATCCGAGATGAGAGCAATGACAGGCTTAATGCATTCATTATTCATACTAGCGCAAATGGAACTCAGATCTGGAACCAAACCTTGGGTGAAGAATTAGATACGATTGCCTATTCTATTGTCTCTTGCTCTAATGGAGGTTATGCAATCGCCGGTAAGATATCCCAGTCTGCAAATAGTTACTGGTTTGATATGCTCGTTATCCGAGTCAGTGATTCTGGGGATATTCTTTGGCAAAAAGCCTATGGAGATGAGGGGAACGATGTCGGTCTTTCAATTATT
>JBHLPR010000019.1:0-37514 GCA_048939245.1 Promethearchaeota archaeon
AAGTCCTGAACTTGTTCAGGTAGAACAAGTGAGAAAGCATTTTCGCCAAATATTGCCGTGCTACAGGTGAATCCTGCCCTGTCAGTTTCTTTCAGGACTCTCTTTACTCGATTAGTGATAAGGCCAATGTGTTCTGCGAAATGTCGGGAAAAATCCATAAGGTTAGATGCGGTTGGGTTGGCTTGAAGGGCCTCTGTCAGAAGTCCTCCTCTTTCATTAATGCGCTTACGTGAAGCTGGATCATTCAAATGTTTCGGCGTGGGAATAGGACCGAATGGTAAACATACTACCTGGTATTGATCACTCGAAGGCAGAGTTTGTACTTGGCCAACACCTGGTCCCCCAGGGCTGGTCCGAATTTCAATTCCTCCTACCATTTCCGCTACCACCGTACCTAATCCGGTACGATTCTCAACCTCTACTAGGTGAGCAATTTGTGCTGCTTCTAGTTTAGTTAAGTCACATTCCAAGACGTCATTCAAAGCCAACGCTAAACTCAGCGCAGCGGCTCCGCTTGTCCCAAATCCTGCACCAATTGGTAAATCAACCTGATGATGTATGTGAATGAGATAATTTTGGTCGGCTTTGAACTCAAGAAAATGAGTAAGGACTCCCTGGGAAACCGGAGCTTGGACGGAAGGATTTCCATTGATTTCAATGTGGCTGGCAGGGGACTTTGAGAATTTGGCTTTAACCGAGGTTGTGACTCCTCTGCCCACTGAGACACCTGCTCCACGCGATCCTTTTTCCATTGGCTTCTCAAAATCATCGCAGATTTGAAAAAAACCTGTGATGTGCCCAGGGGAAAACGCGCGACTATTCTTCATTTTTGGAGCCTGCCTTCGGTGCAGCTGGGATTGAGCTTTTATGTGCGTGGTGTCTATTGAGAAAATAAATATTCTGTAACTGAAATTTAAATTATTTAAATTTCATACGGCTTTCCTCCCGGAACAAACCATCATTTGCCACTAGCTTAAAGAAGAATAGTTGGTCAATTGTTTGAGTATATGAAGCGTGTATCTGCCTTCTGCCCAGCAGGAATATCTAGTTTCTTTCAAGCGGTTACCCCTGAAATGCCTCCCCAAGAAATGGAGGCTGCATATAGAGTTGGGGCTAAAGGTGGAGGCTTCATATTAGAGAAAGGAGTCTATACACATACACAAGTTGAATCCGCTGATTCTAACCAAATAGAAGTCACAATTAATGGTAAGAAAGCACCCGATGCTAAGGTAACACATGAAGTATGCCAGTTACTTCTTAGTCAAGTGGACGAAAACTTCTGCATCCATATCGATCACGAAGTGGAAGTCCCTATCGGGGCGGGTTATGGGGCAAGTGCCGCTGGGGCTGTTAGTACCGCTATGACCCTCAGTCGCCTTCTCGGAATGAATCTTACGTTAAATCGGATTGGACAGTTTGCGCATTTTGCTGAAATCCGCTGTGCAACTGGACTGGGAACTGTGAGCGGGGTCCTTCGTGGTGGCATGATCTTAATTTTGGAAGCGGGAGCACCTGGATATGATCGAGTAGATTGGTTACCCTTTGATGCCTCCTATCGGATAGTAACAGGAAGCTTCGCTCCAATCTCAAAGAAAGATATTATTTTTTCAAAGGAAACATTAGTCGCCGTTAATCGAGAAGGCCAGGGTGTGTTAAAGCAAATTTTAGGTAATCCCGATCCTGTTCGATTCATGAGATTATGTTCTGGGTTTGCAAAAAAAATTGGTTTTCTTTCTCAGCGAATTGCGAAGGTACTAAAGGTCGTCCTTGATGCTGGAGCACTTGGGGCGACGCAGAATATGATTGGGGACGCCTTTCATGCCTTAGTCGATGTTGACGCAATTGATTCAGTGATGCATTCAGTAATGCATCTTTTTCCTCCCAATTCTCTATTCGTTTCCGGTTTATCCTTGGTTGGACCAAGATATAGATAAATGACGGTTTTCTCCCACTATTTGGGATGGATTCTTATGAGTGAATCATCAATTTTTATTCCTCAAATGCCCAAAACAGTTCTCCTCTCAATTGCGGCCCTTATGACCGCTTTAGTCGCAGTCTTGACGGTCTCATTTCAAATAGCCGTTCCTGCAACTCAAGGGTACTTCAACCTCGGTGAAGTTGGAGTATATATTACTGCCCTCTTATTTGGTCCCATTATTGGAGGTGTAGCAGGGGGTGTCGGGTCAATGATCGCTGATCTGGCGACAGGCTATGTACTCTATGCTCCTGGAACTCTCCTGATTAAAGGGTTTGAAGGATTTACTGTTGGTTATCTGAGTTGGGCTTTTAGAGAGCGGTTTGCACCAAAACAACTGCGTTATCTTGGAATTGGAATGGGGCTAGGTTTAGCTGTGTGCATGGTAGTTATTGGCGTTTTACGTTTTGGTGGAGAACTTGCCTCTTGGGGAAGTCCTTGGTGGGAAATTCCCTTCCTCCTTCCCTCTTGGGTTTGGTTTATACTAGCTATCTTTCTTGGATCAATGACCATTTTTCTTACACTTAGATACGATCCCAAAGTAGCTTGGAATATTACCTCGATGCTGATGGGTGGGGTCATAATAATAGCTGGCTATTTTCTCTATGAATTTTTCATCTTTCAATATGCAGCCATCGCCGAATTGCCTATCAATTTCATGCAAGTGATGATGGGTATTTTGGTTGCACTCCCGATAACTGAACGGTTATTGCTTACTGTGAAGAATTTAGGATGGATAGGTTAATCCTAATACTTAGCGCAGATTTTTAGGCAGTCGAATCAAGTGTTAATTCCAATATCAACTGCTATTCTGTGTTGTCTATGACTGAGCCACCCGACATTGAAGACCCAATGGAAGCGATTATGCAGATTCTTCGGGAGGCAGAACAAAGTGTAGATGGAATTCAAGGTGTAGCAGTGGTATCTACTGATGGATTACCAATGGCTAGTGCATTTGATGGGAAAATTGAAGAGGCTGAACTTGCCGCGTTGGCTTCTTCCATGCTCTCCATTGGATCAACGGCAATGGAAAATCTCAAGAAAGGCGAACTTGATAACATCTATGTGAAATGTGATCGTGGGTATATTCTTCTTCGTTATAGTGGGCCTTTAGCTGTCATCTTATTCATTACCGAAAAAAATGCCCGGTTAGGTCCTTTACTGCTTGAACTTAAACGAACTGCAGCTCGTCTTGAAAAAATGTTGAGTTTTGGTTAATGAATTTGGGTAGCTGCTTAGAATCCTAAATGTTGAATTATTTCGTCGACTCCATTGTCGTTTCGAATGCTGGTTCGGAAGACTTTGAGATTGGGGTTTACCTGTTTTGCATCGCGTTCGAGTTGATCAACATCCACTTCCATCACTTCAGCTAAATCGATTTTGTTAATTGCTAATATGTCTGCCTCGTGAAACATGACTGGGTGCTTCTGAATCATCCATGGTCCCTCTGTTACGCTAACGACAACTAATCGAAGGTGACTTCCAAGGGGAAAATCAGCAGGGCAGATGAGGTTACCAACATTTTCAATAATGATGATTTTGATTGAGCTAAGATCAACCGAATCAAGGGCTTTCTTAATTAATTTTGCATCAAGGTGGCATTCAACACCCGTATTGACCTGAATTGTTTTCACACCATGTTTTGCAATACGATCTGCATCAATGGTTGTTGTAACATCCCCTGCGATAACCAATATCTCGTCTCGACGGTGTGCAAGTTTCTGTGAAATGGCTTCAACTAATGAAGTTTTTCCTGAACCAACGCTACCTAAAATGTTAATTGCGTGGATGCCGTGGGCATCAAAATACTGAAGATTTTCTAAAGCCAATGATTTATTTCGGTCCATGAAATTTTCTTCTATAGTGATATCAATAGTATCTGAACTTGGGGGGTGTGAATGTCCATGATTATGTCCATGAGGATGAGTATGATGGTGTTCCCCTTCGTCGGGTGTTATGATTGTTCGCTTTTTCTCTTCATCTTTTAGTCCCATTGTTAGACCTCCTGGTGTGTTGGCTTATCCATTATCTGTGCCTTTTGAATTCTTCCTTTCCTCTATTAATCTGATAATAAACCGACTAAAATCTTGGCTTTTTTAAATATATAGAAGTTGCACTTCATAATGAGTGGTTGGAGGTATTTTGGTGCAGGCTTTTCATATTACTGAAACCCGAGCTATTGTCCCAGTTACACGAAAGTTGACGCAGCTGCGATATACTTTGGATGATATTGCGGGACCTGCTGTATCTAGTGATGAGGATGCAGACTCAGCAGGTAAACGTGGTCGAATGAGCACTCGACGCATTGGACAACTGCTTCCCAATGCAGTCTTACAATGTCAAAAGGCATCATCGAATTTTATCGAATTGACTCTTTCTTATGATCGGATTATCAAAATTCCGGAAATACGAGGACGTGAAAGGCGCTACCGTTTTGTTCCATACTCAGTAACTTCACCAATCCTTTGGCGTCCTGAAACAGGATTTTGCTTCATAATGGATGTTCCCAGCCGTGCTGTCTCAGCTGCAACATGGCTATTGTCCTCTGCGGTTCTCGGCTATCCTGGAAGATTATCTCCCTTTGAAATTGACACCAAGAAAATGCAAAAGGTAATTCGAAATCTCACCGATTCCACAAAGGGTGGTCATGGTGAATTAGTTCGTGCAATATTTCGAGACATTGAGTTCGATGGGAGTTACTTTGATGAAATAAATATTCGAGCGCGTGATTTGAACAAGGTGGATCTCTACAAGGATATTCAAAAGACTGCTACGATAATTCATGCAATCAGTTTTGTCACTCCCATGATTGATGATGTTGGTCGATCACTTTCTTGCCGAATAGATCAAACAGGATCTGTTCAGATTTATTCACCCCGTCTTTCTAATGACGCCCTTCGTGCACTTGTTCTCTGGTTCGAGGACATGCTTGCGAAGTAATCTAAAGACGGTTATTCAATCCACTGGTATCCACTAAGCTTATTTGTATTGAATTAAAGATAAGAATCACCGCCACGTGAGGACAATAGACATGGTCATAGTCACAAGTGGAAGTCCTTCTAAATATCTCGCTTGGAATGTTGCCCAATCACTCAAGGCTAATTATCTCAATACTGAAGTAAAGCATTTCCCCGATGGGGAAACCTATATTCGATTTGAAGGTGAGGTAACAAAAGAAGAGGTAATCATAATCCAATCTCTGGCACTAAAACCAAATGATTATCTCATGGAACTTTTTCTCATGCTCGATGCTCTCAAAGACCTCAAAGCAAAACGCGTAATCACAGTCTTACCATATTTTGCCTATGCTAGACAAGATGAACGCTTCAAGCCAGGTGAAGCTGTCAGCCTAAAAACCGTGAGTCGTCTCATTGAAGCCGCTGGTTCCGACTATATCTTCACAATCGACTCTCATCGCCACCGGGTTGTTGACCAAGATAATCTCACAACGGTCCCGCTACATGATCTTACAGCAATGAGGGAATTAGCTCAACACATGAATAATAAACACACACTTCACAATCCGGCTGTCATCGGACCAGACGCTGAAGCAGGGGCGTGGGCAAAAATAGCAGCTGATGCACTCTCTGTTGACTATGATGCTCTTGAAAAGAAACGCTACGACGCAGAAACAGTAGAAATAAAGCCTCGAAAACTAGACCTCAAAGGACGGGACGTAGTAATTGTCGACGACATCATCAGCACAGGTAATACCATTATTAAAGCAATTGATGTGCTGAAAAAAAACGGTGCAAAAAACATCTACGTTGCTTGCACGCACCCCCTTCTTGTCTTAAATGCACTCGTTCGAATTTACAGCGCAGGGGCCCTTGATGTTGTCGGGACAGACACTGTACCCTCAGCTATTAGTCACGTTTCAGTCGCGCCTGTCATTGCTGACGCTATAAAGAAGCTAAAGTAACTGGTGAAATCCTGGATGTCAAAACCTCCTCGCAAATTTTGGAAAGCCCTTAAATGCCCTATATGTGGTGAACGTGCCGTCTTCTATGTCACTATGGATGCAGTGAAGGATGCAACTCAATATCCAGTACCTTTTAACGTCATCCACGAAGATCATAATTTTACAATATTCCTTGATTCCGGATTACTTATTAGCCGTATAGAAGAACCAACACCAACCTCCACTCCAGCACCAACAAAGAAAACCAAGAGCAAAAAGACTAAATAAGAACACTTCAACTTTTTTTACGCTGGAAGCCCGGTAGTGTAGATAACTCACCGCTGAGTATGCACTTTGGTCAATCATCCGAGGCTCTGGTTCACATCCCTACATTGTGAAGAGAAACCTTGGGACCGCGGTTCGAATCCGCGCCGGGCTACCACTCTCTTCTCCAATGTTATCGGTCAAAGAATGGACTCTTTCCAGTAGCTGCAAGAGGGATGGCAATGAGGATTGTGCACTCAGGCATTAATTTCAACCGATAAGCTGCTGCTCCTGCACGGAAAAAGATACGATTGTCCACATTATGGATTTGAGCAGTTTTTACAGCACTCCCCAAAGCAATCCCCATATCTATCGCCTTGATTACACAATTGGGTCCAGCAAAGAAACGTCCTTCATTTCGTCCCTCCTTAAGCATGTGCGCACAATCTTCAAACCCACAAGCCCCACATTGTGTATCTACAGCTGTGGGTCCTTTGAGTCCAATAAGAACCAGGACTGGACACTTTTCCACGTTCTTTGCGTCACGGGTCCAATGATCATCAGGATTCTTGGCCATTTCATACATTTCTTTGGCGACAGCATCCTTGTCTTTCCCTGTCAGAATCATTGATTCTAGATCATCTATTCCACGACCCTTTGGTGCCGTACGTGCTGCCAATAACATAAGTCGAGCAACATCTAAGACTGCTTTAGTTTCTTCTTCTGAGCCAGTAATTCGCATGGAAACACCAGCTCATCCTGGGGCGTATTCTAATTTTAGGCTTTACCTTCAACGGCTAGGATTATATGCAGATTCATCCATGACTCCTAACCGATGGCTGATACAACATATGATGTAATAATCGTAGGCGCTGGTCCTTCAGGTCTTCTAGCAGCTGAAACCCTTGCAAAACAAGGAAAAAATGTGGTCGTCCTCGAAAAAGATCAAATTCCAGGGAAAGACAAACCGTGTGGTGGATTTCTTACCTTAAAGGGTGTACAAGAGGGTCAAATTCCAATTAGCCATGCTGAAAGGATTACAAGGGGAATTTCTCTCGTAATACCTTATTCTCCAATATATCATGTTGATTATCCGACTCCCGTTGGAATTCAAATTACTCGAGAAGCACTCGGTCGTCATCTATGTCAACGGGCTGAGGCTGTCGGTGCGAAGGTCCTTCTTCAGCATCAGGTAATCAATTGTCTAAGAGAGGATGGGTTATGGCGGATAATCAGTAGGGGAAGAACAGAAGAACTTCAAGGCACACTGCTTATTGGGGCTGATGGCGTCAACTCAACAGTTGCTCGGCAGGTCGGAATACGACCCCGGTTTAGGAAGGACCAACTCGGTCTTACAGTTCAGGTGCATATTGCTTTACCTGAGGAAGAGATTACCAAACGATTCGGAGAGCGCATGGAACTATATTATGGAAGAGATGTGTGTCCCTACGGTTATCTTTGGATTTTTCCCAAACGCAATGTAGTGTATGTAGGCGTTGGTTCTCTACTTAGTGCTGTGACTGATCGGTTAGAACGATATCTAGACCGATTCATTGAAGCCCATCCCAGAGGAAAAATTCAGCTTGCTGGTGGTACGCTTCAGATGAAAGAAAGGGCGTTAGTGCCACTAACTTTCGAACGTCCATCCATTGCAAACGGAGTTCTATTAGTCGGAGATGCGGCAGGACACTGTAGTGCGATTACTGGCGAGGGAATCCATTATGCTTTAATGGCAGGCATGCTTGCAGGTGAAATAGCAACAAAAGCATTGGACAAAGGTGACACTAGTACTCGATACTTGCAGCAGTACGAGAACCGTTGGCAACAGCTTTTTGGGAGTGATCTCAAATGGGGTCTTCGTCTCCGCAATTATTTCTATCGAAGTTTAACCTCTCTAGACGTAAGTTCTGGGCTGGCATCAAATCAGCGGTTCCTCAAACTTGCCGCTGATCTCATTGTAGGAATACGACCTTATAGAGACACCATATTACGTACTATTCCCTTTTACCTTTGGCAGCGGTTCAAACGAGCAATTTCCCTTGAATAATTGATAATATCCGAAAATCATAAACCCGAAAGCCTAATTTTTCTTGTTTACCTGCTATCTAACATAACAGAAGGTTTCAGTAATTCCTCGGTGAGGAAGGATTCTTGTCGAAATTTATTAGGCTTTCAGTTGGAACAGCGGCACTTCTTGGACTTGTTCAATGTAGATTAGATGCCCAGCCTAAAACCGCCTACACAATGATGTTCACAAAATCACGTTGCAGTGCCAATTGTGCGTTTTGTGCTCAAGCACGAGAAAGTAGTGCAAAAGCTAGCCAGCTTTCTCGTGTGACATGGCCTACTTATACCCTCACCCAATTTATTGAAAGCATAACCCAGAATGGTATCAATTTTCCTTTTAACCGCCTATGTATTCAAACTATTTGTTATCCAACCCTTGTTAAAGATTTGAAGTACCTCATTGCACTCTTCAAGAACTATTTACCCACCATTCCCCTCTCCCTTGCGTTACCCCCTCTAAGTACAAATGACTTCCAAGATTTTTACAACTTGGGCGTTGATAGAGTCGCTGTTTCACTTGACACAATCACAACTGAATTATTTGAACACTATAAAGGCTCAGGAATGGGTGGTTCGTTTTCTTGGTCCACACATCACCAGGCTTTGGAATCTGCCCGCGCAATCTTTGGACCAAATCATACAACTACCCATCTCGTCATCGGATTAGGAGAGACGGAATTCCAAACCGTATTTCTGCTTCAAGATCTAGTCAATAAGGACATCACAGTTGGACTATTTCCTTTTACACCGATCAGTGGAACATCATTAGAGAATAAGGCACGTCCAGCACTTGATCACTATCGTCGTATTCAATTAGCCCACTATTTGGTTCAGAACCGTCTTGTAAACGCCCAACAGATGCAATTTAATTCGTCAAATCAGCTTACGGATCTTGGTCTCTCCAAAGAGAGGTTAATTGATATAATCGCACGAGGGAAGGCTTTTCAAACTACTGGCTGCCCTTCGTGTAACCGTCCATTCTACACAGAACAACCAGGAGGCCCGTTATTTAACTACCCTTATCCTCCCAATGAAGAAGCAATTAAAGAAATCGAAGCCCAACTAGCAGGAGTCCTCTAACCAATGGCAAAATTATGGCGTCTAATACGAACTGGAATCTTCAATGCCTTTGAAAATATGGCAATTGATCATGTCTTACTTGAGGCCTGTCATAAAGAAACAGCTGCAAATACAATTCGTTTCTACCGCTGGAGCCCCTCAGCAGTATCAATTGGACGATTTCAACACCTTGATGACGAAGTAGATTCCGAAGCCTGTCGTAAACTCAATGTCGACATCGTACGTCGACTATCCAGCGGTGGAGCCGTTTACCATGATTTTGATGGGGAACTCACCTATAGCATCATCTGTCGCACAGATGATACGCAACTCCCATCAGGTGTAATTGAAACATACCAATACCTATGTAATGGGTTATTAGTAGGTCTAAATCGCCTTGGTGTTAGCGCAAAATTTGCACCAGGAACTGAAAGCTTCTGTCCTAACCTATATGTGAAAAAAAGGAAGATTTCAGGAAATGCTCAATCTCGACGGGGCAATACCTTACTCCAACATGGAACCATCCTACGGAACCTTGATCTTAACAAGATGTTTACGTTTTTAAAAATCAACAAACAGAAACCGGATTTAAATGCAATTAAAAAAGCAGCAAATAGACTTACTTCGCTACAGCAAGAACTCGGAAAACCACCATCCTTCGGACAAATTGAAGAGGCTCTTATTGAAGGTCTTTCTAGCACCTTACCTGCACGGTTTTATGAAGAAGGCTTAACTGACGCTGAACTTCAGTCGGCTCGAAAAATCGCTGACTCTTGGTATTCAAAATCTGATTGGACGTTACAACGGGGTTTAAAGACATGACCTCAACAGGCAAGGGAACAAAAACCTTGCAAGAATGGTTTACTTCGCCTTATACTGATCTAAAGGAATTATACAACCAAGCATGGGCTTTAACGCAAAAAACTTTCAAACAAAAAATCACAGTATTTCGACCTGGAACTGCTTTTCCCTCAGTCTCTGTTACTGGAACCCGCTGTAGACTACAATGTCAACATTGTGTTGGTCATTTTCTTCATCACATGCACACTATCAATACCCCGCAGGAGCTAATCACTTTCTGCAACAACCTCGCCAATAAACAAGGTGTTGGCTGTTTAATCAGCGGTGGTTGTGATGAAAACGGCACAATTCCTCTAACCCCCTTTTTATCCGCATTCTCTGAAATCAAACAATCGACGAATCTTTTTTTGAACGTGCACACAGGATTTCTCTCAGCTGAACAAGCTCGTGGGCTTTCTCAAACTGGCATTGACTGCGCTTCTGTCGATGTAGTTGGTGACGACCAAACAATCCACACAGTCTATGGTTTAACACAACGTACGACAACTGACTATGTTGAAACATTAAAAGCGCTTGAAAAATTCCATATTCCAATAGCGCCACACATTTGTGTGGGTCTCCAAAACGGAGCATTGGTAGGTGAACTCAACGCGCTCGAACTCATAAAATCAACCATTGAACCCAAATTGATTGTCATCATCGCTTTAATGCCAACAGAAGGAACACCAATGGCTGCTAGTGATCCCCCACAACCCCCTGATGTCGCCCGAATTTGTGCTATCGCTCGTTTACTTTTTCCAAATACTGAAATTGCACTTGGCTGTATGCGACCCCGTGGCGCTATTCGACGTCAAATGGAACAACTAGCAATCCAAGCAGGAATCACACGTCTTGTCCAACCGACGAATGCTACGCTCCAAAACCTTGAGAAGAGTGGCTACACAATCAACTGGCAAAATGCTTGTTGTGTAATGTAAAACTCTCAGTGTAAAAAGAATGTTAAGCAGATATTTTCTCTCGAGATATATTTACACCTTCAGAATCGATAATTGCCATCTGAATGGCGCCCCCTGAGGCAATATCACGCTTTCGCGCAGCATTGACAGCTCGGGTGACGAGGTTTTTTCCTTCCTCAATGGTCATGTTTTCACGATATTCATCTTCCAAGACACCGTAGGCCACAACAGATCCACTCCCTGTGGCTGTAAATTCCTCTTCCTCCAGCATGCTTCCCAACGGATCAAGCATATAGATATGGCCTCCCTCTTTGTCTACTCCACCAACGATGAGCATCGTAATAAGAGGAAACATACGGTTACGAAACAGAACCGTTGATGTTAATCGTGAAATCGCTTTTACAGTCAACTCACGACCTTTCTCTAAGGCTTCTAATTGGGCTATGGCGCGAATATTATTTGTGAGTTGTTGTGCGTCTGCAACGGATCCCGAAATTGTCATTGCTGTATGGTCTGTGATTTGAAGGATTTTCGGAGCCGTATCGCTCGCAACCAGGTAACCCATTGATGCCTGTGATTCGGTACCAAGAATCACGCCGCCATTTACTTTCACAGCAACAGTAGTTGTGTGAGACATTAATCGGTGGTTATCATTTTGTCCCATCATGGCTTGTTAACCTCTACCTCAGTGATTAATTGCCCACGAATATATCCACCAATTTAAGTTTTCTTCTCTTTTCGTTTTCGCCACCAACTAATCAAAAACACCAAATCATTAATGATGGGTCAAAAGATTTTTAGCTGGGACTCTTCTCGTCTCCTTCACTCAGCTTCAAGGTGATTTAATCTTGGCATTCCGACCAGAAATCCATGCTCCCCAAAGCGGTGAATCTCGTAAGGGTCGGGGGTTCAGCCTCAAAGAACTCAAAGATGCAGGTATCGGTCTAGCCGATGCCCGTTGGATGGCAATCCCAATTGACTCTAGGCGAAAAACCAATCATTCCGAAAATGTCCAATTGCTCAAAGAATACATGAAACGAATTAAGAAACTTGATAAAAGCGTCAAGAAACCTGCACCGAAGCCCAAGGCTAAGAAAGCAACACCAACCAAAGCCGCGCCTAAACCTGAGCCCATAGAAACCGACTTAGCAGATCTTAGTGGAGTAACAAAGAAATTAGCTGAAACTCTGGTGGACGCAGGTGTTAGAAACATTCATGATTTAGCAACAATTTCTCCTCGTCGCTTGGCTCGAATGACTAAATTGAAGCGGAACCGGGCTGAAAAAATAGTAGATACTGCAAAACGTTATGAGCGGGAAAAGGCGAAGGCAGCCCGTGAAGAAAAAGCAAAGGAACCAAAAATCAAGGAACTGAAAGACCTTCCCGAAATCACCCGTTCAGATGTCAAGCAGCTGAAAGAACTCGGTGTCGAATCCCTTAATGATCTTAAAACAGAAAATCCGCGCGACCTTGCTCTGCTGACTGGAATCTCTGAGGCGCGAATCAAAGATTGGCGAAAAATCATCCGGGACCTAACTAAGAAATAATCAAATCACGGGTTCTGGGTCAAATTTGTTAGGCTATTGCAAATAAGGCTCCCATGGAAACGCTTGTTCTGTAGAATACCAACCAAATTCTCGGTAGAGAATGGCAATTGCCCCTTGAGGTGGTATCAGCCCCTGTTCTGTAATAATCGCATCAATATATTCAGGCGGTGTAACATCAAAAGCTGGGTTACGAACACTGACCTTTTTCCAGTTTGAAAGTTTTTCCAGTGAAATTACCTCTGAAGCGTCCCGCTCTTCGATTTCGATTAGCTCTCCAGCCATTGTAGCTGGACTAAATTTGTAGCTTTCAGCGGCAACAAAAAAGTCAACTCGCGCCTCGTTAGCTGCTAACGCGACCAAACTGGTCCCAATCTTGTTTACCACTGCACCATTCGCTGTAACCGAATCGGCACCTACAAACACCTTATCAGACCGAGCAATGAGAAACCGAATAGAATTATCCGTAATCAATGAGCAAGGTATACCTGCTTCATCCAACCATGTTGCTGTAATATGTCCTTGATATTTTGGTCTGGTTTCAGGAACATAAACGGTGAATTCTGTCCCCATTTGATACGCAGTCTTAAGCACCCCAAAAGCTGTGGCACTATTACAATATGTAAATATTATATCTCCATCTTGAATCAGTCTGGAGCCAATCTGACCAATTGTTTTAACGGCATTATTTGACATTTCAATAAATTTCTCTCCTATCTTTTGACCAGCTTCTTTGAGTTCGGGAATACTTTCAGTTTGTTCGATTTTTTTGAGTAATCGCGTATAGTAATAGCGCAAGGCATTGGGCAATGATACGGCCGAGGGACGGGTTTCGTATAATACCTGGGCAGCTACAGCTACGTCTCGAAGAAGCCTAGGAACTCGTTTAGCATTTGACTCCTGTGTAGCGATAACTAGTCCTTTTGCCGCTGCACGAGCAATACGTCCAGCACCGCGTGTACGCATCGATTGAATGGCTTCAGCAATTTGCTGTGTTTCCGAGGGAATTTGGCTCATCTTCATTCGCCGAGCAATTTAATACGGCATCAGGGTATTAATGCTGTCATGGAGGCGTAATTCGTTGAATGTTGATTGGCTCATTAAGAAACTCAAAAGCTATGATATTGCCAGTGCTGATGGAACCGCCATTGCTGCGGCTTCAGCGCTGAAAGACTTGGCTTTGAAAACAGAAGCAAAATCAACAAAGGATCTTTTTGACCAATTGAAAAAAGCGGCATATGGCTTACGGGCCGCGCGCCAGAGTTCAGCTGCCCTACATAACTGCCTTGATTGGATCGAGGATGCTGGGCTGAAAGCTTTTCATGAAAAGGTTTCATTGAAAAAAATGCGTGCAATCGTTGGTAAAGCCTGTGATGAATTCGTCAAACGAATCGCTGAAGCAAAACAAAAAATCGGTGAAATCGGTTCAAAACGCATACGATCCGGTGATCGTATCTTAACGCTCTGCCGGAGTACGACAGTGCTAGCTATTCTACAAAAGGTCGTAGAGCAAGGTAAAAAAATTGAAGTCTTTGTTGCCGAAAGTCGACCCGACCTCGAAGGTCGTCTTTTGGCAAATCAGGTTGCCGAATTAGGAATTCCAGTAACACTCATCACCGATTTTGCTGCACGAATATTCCTACCAGACACTGATATACTCTTAGCTGGAGGCGAAGCGATTGCGGCTAATGGTGCTATCGTCTCCAAAGTAGGAACTGCCACGCTCGCTGAATTATGTCATGATGCACGGGTTCGCGTCCTCATCGCGGTAGGTAGTTACAAATTTTCCCATGAAACGATATTAGGGCGTCTTATAACACTCGAAGAGGGGAATCCTGGGCAGGTCGTCCCCGCTGACGAAATTAATCCACAAATCACAATTAGAAATCCATTATTCGATGTAACCGGACACGAACACATCGATGCCTTCATCACAGAACAAGGCATCATTCCACCTCAAGGGGCGTATCTCATTTTCACAACTAACAATCAAAACAAAGAGTAGAAAGGCTCAAAAGCCTAACTTACCGTGTTCTCCTTAATACTTCCGAGGAAATGGATAAAATGCCTCCTACATCGTCCAGTTCAAGTAAAAAGCGAGCCAAGAAATTAGCTGAGGTTGATGGGGAACTCTGTGGCGTCTGCCAAGCATGCGCTACTGTCTGTCCCGTGAATGCAATTGAGGTAACAGAAAATTTCATCCTCATTATTCCTCAAAAATGCACAGGCTGTGGAATCTGCGTGAAGGTGTGTCCTGTAGGGGCAATCAATCTAATCGAACGTTCATGATAAATTACTATTCGAGGAGTAAATGAAATTGGACAAACATGTTATTGTGGTTGGTGCAGGACCTGCCGGCTCATCAACGGCCATTGGTGCACTTAGAGCAGGGGCAGAAGTCATTATCATTGATAGAAAGACCAACGTGGGGGTTCCTGTACAATGCGGAGAAGCTATTGGTAAGACTGGCCCGGGAGTTGCAGAAATCGATATTCCTGAAGAAGCAATTCGTGCACCAGTTCGCGGGTTTCGTCTTTATAGCCCTGGACAGATATGCGTCGATTACGCTACGGCTGAACCGAGTGGCTTCATTATTGATCGACGTGTATTTGACAAAGAGCTATTTGCGCGCGCAACAGAAGCTGGTGCAGATAGCCTTCTAGGTGCCCGAGTAATTGATGTAACACGCTCTAACGGGGCTATTGCCGGTGTGGTCGTGCGTCATGATGGTAAACGCAAAACTCTGAAAGCCAGAGTAGTGATAGGTGCTGATGGCGTAAATAGTCAGATTGCCCGATTTACAGGGCTACGAAAAGCCTACAAACCTGATGATATTGACTCATGCTTCGCTTACGAAATGGCTAATTGTAACCTCGAAGTCACCGATCTGATGGAATTTCTCCTCGGCAGTGAGGTGTCACCACGAGGATATATCTGGATTTTTCCCAAAGGAGAAGGCCGTGCAAACGTAGGAATCGGGATCGGCGGTGGGGTCGAAGCAAAGACTGCCAAGGAATATCTGGACCATTTTCTCAAACACCATGATGTAGCAAAACAGCAATTACGCAACGCAAAGGTCATCGAAACTCGAGTAGGTGCATTACCCGTATGTGGTCCAAATAAAACCAATGTTGTTGATGGCGCGCTCCTAGTCGGGGATGCAGCTGGGCAAATTCACCCAATCACTGGTGGGGGAATGGGCTATGCTATAGTCTGCGGAAATATTGCAGGGAATGTTGCCGCAGAATGTGCACAAAAAGAAACTGTTAGGGCATCAGACTTGCAGAAATACGAGAAAGAATGGCGAAAGCTCTACGACGATGAATTTGAGCAATCTCTGAAACTCCGAGACCTCATCTTACAAACTGAAGATGAAACTCTCGATAAACTCGCAAATATTGTCACAGGCGAATCAATCGTTGCAATGACAGCTGGTAAAAAAGTCAAAATTTTCATGAAAGCAATGGCGACAAAAGATCGAAAACTCATCGCCTTAATGAAGGAATTAAGAAAACTTCGTATGGTCTAATATCGAATCGAATACTGTAAACAACTTTAAATCATCATTCTCCTTTCATAAGCAAGGAACCGAGGTAAGATCCATGGCATCTTCAAACACTAGTTTAATTGTCGCGATAATTGTTGGCTTCATTGCCACATTAGGTATTGCTTATGGACTCATCTATGCAACAGCAATAGACCTGTTACCGATTGTTGGACCCGGTCTGGTTCCAGGCTCACTTGCGTCAACCTTCGATGGGGAAAGTCTAATAATGCAAATTTTCATGATTTACCATGATCTGCTTCTCAATATCCTCGTCGTCTATATTCTGGCTCCAGCTATCTGGCTAATCGGTGGTCTCATTGCAGGATTAATTAGCCGGGATATGGTAAAGGGTGCTGCAGCAGGATTAATCATGGCAATGATTGCTCCTTTCCTTTGCTACGGATTAGACTTCCTCCTTGGCGGCGCTAATAGCGCACTCCTTCTAACGTGGGTTCTCAATGGTCTACTAGCGGGACTAATTGCTGCTGTTGGAGGAGTCATAGGCGGGACTCTCACTTCACAATTTGAGGCACATTAAAAGCTAAATCATATTAATAAGCTTAAACGCACAGGCTCCTTACTATGCCTCAAGTTAGGAATTCACGTATTGCTTCACTAGGAATTCCCATAGGCATTGGAATCGCTGTTATCCTATATATAACTCAACCATACTTGATTCAGCCAATCGTCTATACTACATACATTACGCTTATCGATCCCCTTCAATTATATGAGCTAGCTTGGATAATGGCTACTATCGATTTACTCCTGAATTTTTCATTCCAATTTTCCTTCCTTCTTTGGATTGCAGTTACTATTATTATTGCACTATTTCTCAGGAAACTTCATATTACTCTCTCAACCCTGAGTGCAGCTATTCTTCTTCCCGCAGGTACATGGCTCCTTTTTACAATCAAATATCTCTACTTACCCGGATTTTCAATCGGTTTTTTGTTATCATTTCTAATTTGGCAGACATTGCTACCTCTTGGTATTACGCTAGGGTTGGCAACTCTCATCACTCTACCTTTCATCATATATCAACGACAAAAATCATCTCTCATAACCGCTCCTATCTCGGTCAAATCTACCTGCACCAAATGTGGCGCTGTTTACCGATCAAAGCCACAGATTTGCATCCAATGCGGTGAAGAAGGCACATTAATCGATAGTCAATAGGTGTTTAATTGAGGTTTCAACAATTCCTCTTGTGATTACCGCAATTTTTGTATGGTCGTATTGAGAAAATGATAAAGACTTATAATTTCCACTAATACTAATTCATAAGCCGGTCAGGGCAGCGACGCAATTTTAAATCAAACGCAACACCCCTCATAGGCAGAATCCTCCCAAGGCCTCAGGCCCGAATCGTCCTCGCCCTCCAAAAAATCTCCCTCCTCCCTCGACTGCCCTCCGGCATCATTTTTTCTTTAAAAGTAATTTCACGCTTCTTGTTGAGAATGCTTAGGCGGAGGCTGGTGTGGCTAGAATGCGATTGCTGATTGCAAACTCTAAAACATCAACAATGGCATATTCGGGGAGTCCTAAAAGGAATGCGATGGTTTTCACATCGCGTTTGCCATCTACAAGGAAAAGCACATCTCGCGCGTAAGGACCAAATTTGTCATAGAGTGCTGTTCCAACTGGTGAACCTGTATCGAGGGCTGCAAGGAGATCTTCACCACCTTGAGGAATGAAGGTCAAATCAACACGTCCTTCTTCAGGGGCTGGTGGTAGAGGTGGTGGACCGGCTTCGGAGGGTTCAGGCGGAGGAGGTTCCATAGGTGGGGGCATGGATTCTGTGTCTGGAATTGTGGGTGGTGGAATCGGTTCTGCAGGTGGGGTTGTTGCTGGGGCTGGAGTGGGTTTTGGTGGAGGTTCTTCTGTTTTTACTTCTGAAGAGGGTGTCGGGCTAGGCTGGGGTGGAGGGACAGGAGGTGGAGTCACTGGTTTGGTTAATGGTACGGGCTTTGGTTCGGTTGACAGTGTTGGCATAGTTTCAATAATGCGGAGGTTCAGTTCGCGAAGGGCTAGCAGCGTTGCTTTGGTTTTCACTACTGCTATACCAAGGGAAAGGTTTGGTGGAAAAAGCACGGCAAGAAGCCAATTCTCGGCGATTTTAGAGATTACCACAAGACCGGCTTCAGTGTTAACAGTGAGTTGGCTAATCTGTCCTTTATACAGACTCACAGTCTCTTTAACCATGGCTTCGGTTTCCTGGTCAAGGGTACTTTGATAGACAGTATTGTCAGGTGATATGATGCAGAAAGCTTTCACCATTCGGTCGAAACGAAGGTTGTCCAATGCCCGCTGTACTTCCTCGGCCATAGCTTTGTCTGTACCCCCGATTGCGCAATACTAGCTATACGGTATTTAGAATCAGCGCTCTAAAATCTTTGCGCCCTACTTCATTCAGTCATATTTATGTTGACTTTCTCCCCAATTTTTTCTACGAAACCAAATCCCTTTCGTTCTAATTGGATGATTGTTCCTGTTTTTACCTCTTGAAGGGCTTTTTCACCAAGGGCTTCCAAGATTTGAAGGCTTTTTGGGTTCACATCGCCGTTTTTAAAGAGCACATCAGGGATGAATATCTTCACTGGAATGGAACTTGGAGTTACCCATTGAACCTTCATTTCTGCTTGATCTACTGCATCTCCAGCGAAACTGCATTTTAAGGCTGTTTTTGTTTTGTGGTCAACTCGCAGATTAAAGGCGTATTTAAGGCGAAATACATCGTTCTTTCGGAGTTGCTGGGCATCCGTCCCATCAACGAACACGCGATTCTTTATTACTGCTTGACGGGTTCCTCGCTCTTTAAAATCAGGATGATATGGAAGTTCGGCTGTGAAAGGCTTAGCATCAATGATATCGACAGGCATTGGTTGCGTCACACAATAATACCGGTTTGCCAGCGGATCAACAAGCTTACGATTTATACCTAATAAGACAGACCAGTCTAAAATCGGTTGAGCCACGCTAAGACCCACTTCTCGAGTCATTTCTTTAATTGCTTCAGGAATGATGCCTCGACGGCGAAGCGCTGGCAAAGTCGTAAGACGGATATCGTCCCATCCACTAATTACATTCGTTTCAATGAGTGGTCTAATTTTCCGCTTACTTACTGGGCTCCCTTCTATAGCGAACCGAGACCATTCCTGAATGAATGGCTGAGGATACTGAAAGAGGTTTCGGATATAAGTTTGAAGTTCCCCCCGGCTAGCAAATTCGTTACTTCGTAGGATGTGGCTAATCTCGTTCCGGTGGTCCTCTAAGGCATTTGCGAAATCGTAGGTGGGCCAAAGGCGGTATTTATCGCCTTGTATGGGATGAGGAAAGTCAATAATACGAAAAATATTCGGATCGCGCATTACTGCATTAGGATGTGTCATGTCGATGCGAAGGCGGCAGACAATTTCTCCTTCCGAATACTCTCCGTCAAGAATTGCCTTCCAAATATCGCGAGTTTCCTTCTTTTTGGTCTGACGGTGCTCGCAGCTCTTTCCTGTTCGGCGATTCTCACTGATAACATCTGCTGAACACGAACAAAAATACAATTCGCCACGATCAAGTAACTTTTCAGCATGCTCGTAGAAATAGGGCATATCGTCAGAAACGTTAAGTTCATCATCCCAATCAAGATTCATCCAACGGTACCCTTTTCTGAATGCCTCATAGTACTCCGTGTGAACGTTTCGAGGATTGGTATCCTCAAATCGAAGAATTATTCGACCATCGTATTCTCGTGCATAATACCAGTTTATGTATCCTGCATAAGCGTGTCCTATATGGGGGTAACCACTCGGTTCAGGCGGTAACCGAGTTATCACTTGTCCCTTTTTCGCTTCCTTTAATGGGGGTAATTCTTTTACTCGTCTTTCTCTCGTTTTCTCAAGTAATTCCGGTGCCAGTACTTCAAGTTCAGAAATTTGATCATTAATTGACATCTGGTTGATTGTATTTACTGTGCGGTTCACTTTTTCAATAATCTCTCGAGCTTGAGGACGTAAGTCGGTTCGTTCAGCGAGTAGCTTCCCAATGACAGCCTTAGCGTCAGCTTTTCCCTCAAATTTAATGGCATTGGCTAGACTATATTTGCGAATTAAATTCTGAATGACTGAGTTAATATCATCGTTCACGTGACGTCGACCTGTTTTTTCTACAATCTTCAAATCATGGGAGACACTTATGCTTTTTGTGACAGTGAAGGGAGCTGTTTTTTCTCCATTATTTTATGTATTAGTTGCGGATCGAGGGTTCGAAGCCAGGAGGTTTTACCCACCGAATATTGGTCACCTTTACCAGAGAGAATTGATTCTATTGCGGTAACAACTTCATCGGTCGTCGCATTGGTTGTATCAATTTCAAAGATTCTATGGCGACTAATCTTTGCCAGTCCTTGGGAGGTGCATTCACCAAGGATTTCAGCTTGAATGTTTTCCAAAATCTTCTTTGATGACCAATTGCGCTCAGCTAATCTCCTGATAAGTGTCAATGGGTGGCAACGAAGAACCACTAACACTCTCAAGAACTCCTTCGGAACTAAATCGGCGAAATGCCCAGTGACAACAAAGAGCTGGTCACTATCCTGAAACTGGTTTGTCAGATATTCCTGCAACCTATCAATATCTGCAATAAGAGTTTCTCGCTCGGTATCCTCACCAAAATGAAATTGGTGATTTGTAACAACTTGGCTCAGTTCAATAAATTTGGCATCAAGTTGATGGCTGAGAAGGTTTCCTAGCGCGGTTTTGCCTGTTCCGGGTGTGCCAGAAATGGCAATTACATTCTCCATAGATAATCACCAATTATTCATCCATTACGATATGTGCTTAGATGAAAATGGTTGTCTCTCTGATAAGAACTCTCCCACTAAAAATGAAATGTATAGCTCCGAATTCAGCGCTAAGCATGAGCCGTCTGTGTTCGGAGTTCTTGACGTTTTTTCCGTTCGTAATCTTCAAGTGCGGATAATTCTCGCTGAAGGCGGATTCGATGGGTTCCACTCGATGCAGCGATTGCTTGGCGTAGCAACCGTTTTTCACGGCGTATATCCCACTGAGGAATGTTTTCGAATGGTCGTGGATTACGACGGATGGGTTCTACACAATCAGTACTCACTTGTTGGGCACCATACTAGAATTCCAAAAATAACTATTTAAAATAATAGAGGGTTGTGTATAAGTGAAATAAAGTGCTTAGGTGTCATTCGAGACCTGATAGCGGGTTCCCCGTGTGAAGCTCTTCTTTTGAACAATCATCTTCTTGACTATTAACGCATCTAGTGCAGTTCTAACACGAGCCTGTGGCCACCCTGTCGAAAGCATAATCTGTTCCCTCGAGACCTTTCCATCTTTTCGCGTGGCAATATCAAGAATTGTCGCTTCATCTTCACTGAGAAATTCATCTCGTAATCGAACTACAAGGGTTCCCTGAATTTCACTCAGCCGAATAGCCTCTTCCTTTTCAAGTCGATCAAGGGTCTTCTGCAATTCTTTTCTCGAGATTTTCCGGAATTGCTCTATTTCATGAATCCCTGAATATAAATCAGCCACAGAGATAGTAGTGCCTGAAGGTCTAATCACCTGTTCTTGAGCTAGGCTGTAAAGGACATATTCTTGCAATGTATTAGGAACTTGAACCTCAATATGAAAGTCTTCTCGGAGCTGTTCAAGTCGCGCTTCTTCATCTGTAAAAAGCTTAGATTTTGAGGGGGCTTGTCTGTCGACCTCTTCAACTCGTGCACGTAACTGTTCATCTTTAGAAGGGTCTTCAGCTGCCACTTTGGATTTTAAGCGTTTACTATATCGAGAATAAGCCTCGTCAAGGTTATTTTCTTCGGAAGGCATTGCAATTGCTCCTGGCATTTGTTCATTACCTCTAAGAAGTGCCGCACTTTTAAAGCCTCGGAGCTGCACCTTCCAGCAAAGAACTATATCAGATTTGATTGACCTTTAATTACACCTCCTTTCGATGAAGATGGTGTGAACTATCCTTAGCAATCAGACAGGTACCTGTTACTTGGAAGCGATTTACCCAAATTGTGATGAAAATAACCAGGCTACTTCATTAGATTCAATGTTTACTTGATGAGAATGAATTGCCGTGATTTCGAAATCCATGTGAGTGTCTGAAGTTCAAGATCGCTTGAATCATTTGGAGGGTCTTCAATGGAATGACCCGATGTTGGGTTCGTCTCTTGCCATGCTGGGAGGCTGGGAGTCGGAATTTGTGGGTCGAATAAATTTGGAGCCATTTGATAGTACATAGTTCCGTTATCAAGACAAATTTTTGGAAATCGTATCACGATATCGGTATAATTCTTCTTTAGTCGATCAGAAATCGGTGTAAGAATCTCCAGGTCTGCTTTCGGTAAGTGTAGTTCTTGCTCTTCAACTGCACCAGTGAAACCTGATTGCAAGAAAAATTCGTTCTCAACTGTTGTGAGATCCAATAGGCAGAATGAGCTATTGGTAAAGGTCGTCACGTTCAAATCAAAGATGTATCCCCAAGTTTGGTTCTGTGACATCGATGTGGTAATGGGGTTGGCTTGTAAACCAATATAAGTTTCATTATTAATAGTGTAATCGCTAAAATCTTGGTCAACAATGCTCCCAACCCGGTAAACATCATGAAGGGTGATGTTTGCGAGTAATATGGTGTCATTAAATACCTGCTTGGGGAATAGGAGATTCGACTCGCCAAAATTATAGACATTTGTACCTTCGGCTACCAGCGTATTGAAGGTGATGTTACAGTGAACAATGGTTGGAGTATTGAAGGGAAGGGTGTCATTTTCAGGATAAATATCAAAAGTGAAAGTGTACATATCTTCCATTGAGTCCGTCTGAAGCCAACTGTTGTCACTACTATTGAGGATGTAATCCCACAATAGTGAATAATACCCTCGCATTGTGGACCCCCCCCGAAACTTGCGTTCTTGGTATCCATAGAACATGTTCGGATAGATCTCATCTACACGGAATTCGAGGCTATTTGCTCCTACCTCTGGTGGTATATAGTAAGCATTTCCGAAATAATCGTAGAAAACATATGGCTCAATCAATGTGAAATTAACTTGAGTTTGGTCGAATGTTCGGTGGATAGATACATTTAGGGGTTGGTTGCCTCCAAAAGTCCCTCCGCCATATCGGCCTACCATGAAATCGATTTGAATCTGACCTGTGTCATTAATATTAACATAGAATGTATCCTGTTGAAGCACGTATACTTCACCAGGAGATGGTAGTGGTGGCTCATATGGGGGCTGTTGAATCCACCATATCCAAATACCGCCAGTAATGATTACTGAAATGAGAACAATGACAAGACTGACTCGAATCCCTCTGGGCATTCGGCGGGTGCGTTGCCTTTCTTGGCGGTCTCGTTTCCGCTGGAGTTTCTCAGGAACTCTTTCTAGACGCTTCTGTTTTCGTTTCTTGTCCTTCCGTTGTCGTCGTGACACCGCGAACAACCTACCTTTCAGGCGAGACCGTCGATTATACTTCCCGTATTTCAACCTTACGGCTACGGCTATTAACAATACTTGAATATGAGGGCTAGCTTAACAGAAAATTTAAATGACTCATGGTGAACAAAAGTCGCGCTACCCAACAACCTTCCTCTGGAAAAACTATGGCGATTACCGTGTCGAAGAAGAAAACTAAACCCGAAGAAGCCTCCGAAGAGTCCACACCAGAAGTAGAAGATACAAATGATCAACCATCTGATGAGGAAGAAGATGAGATTGAAGAATCCGCCAAAATGAAAAAAGCCAAAGGAAAGAAAGTCTCGAAGGAACGCACCAAACTTTCTGTACTCCAAGCAGCTGTGCTTGAAACTATCCGCGATCGACCCCAACGTCCACGTGCCATTCAAACGATAATTCGAGGGGCTGGTGGAGTTGAAGTCCCCAGAAATGAAATCCTTCGCTCACTAAATGAATTACGTGAAAAGGGCCTTGTTGATAAAGTTACCACAAAAGCTTGGCAGGCAAAGTAACCAGACCTTGTGGCTACAAATTAACGCCCTTTTAATTCTGATAAAGCTCGCTCCGCGATGTTCATAGCTTTCTGATATTTCTTTTCAGTTTTTTTCAATTCCACTTCAAGTTCACGTAGACGGACTTTGAGTTGATTATTCTCTTCTCGTAGATCGTGGAGTTTCTTTTCTGTTGCTTGAAGCTCGGACCGAAGGGCATGAAACTGTCGAGGCATCTGCCCTCCATTAGCATTTGCGGTCAACTGCTGAAAACGTTCAACGGACGCTTTGATTCGTCCAGCAAAATCCGTACGTAATCGGATTCGGCGTTTCTCTAATTCTTCTAAGGTCTGTTTTTCTGCGAAGTCCAAAGGATTAAACCCGGTTGCGCCGTGAGTGGTTTCGCGGGTTCGTACATCTAGAAACACTGGAACATCAACGGCATCGCCTGCTACTATTGCTTGGCCAGTATCAAGTCGTTGAATATCTTCTGACCATTCCTTGGATAGTCCTTCAGTACTTGAGACCGTAATGTCCACATCACGAATATCGGTTAACTGGTGGATAATCCAGGTGCCAACCTGACTTCTCACGGTTGTGTCAAGTAATTGTGGTTTTTGGGTAATCACCACTAAATTAGCTGCAAATTTCCGTCCTTCTTGTGCAAATAAGCGCATCATACCCGTTGTTGCAACTTTGCCCCGGTTTGGCGCCAATGTATGCGCTTCGTCAACGAAACAATAGAAAGGGGGAATTTCGCGATTTACGGCTGCATTATAAAGGTCATTTAGGATTTCTTGTGATAGCGCCTCTTGAATGCTTAAATCAAGGCCACGAAAATTGATTATCGTTCCTTGCCCAGAGACAACTAAATCCTTCGGGTGTGTACCAAGGAGTGCTTCAATTGGTAGATCTGCTCCCGGATTAGCATGCAAATCTGCAAATTCAATAACACTCAACTCATAGCTGCGGGGTTCCACTCCAAAACGGTCGCTCCCTGATTCCGCAGGAATCTTTAAACTCGAATACTCTCCATGCCGATCAAGTATTACAATGGGTATCCCTTTTTTCAGAAATTCTTCCATGATTACAGCTGTTGTATAGCTTTTCCCACTCCCGGTTTTGCCAACAACAAATAATCGTCCCAGCCGTTTCACAGGCAAACGAACAGGAACCTTTTTTCCAGAAATGTGACCCGTATAGGCCCCCTCATCGAGAGGAATATCAATACCTAAAGCTGCACTGACTGTGCGCGGAGTTGCCTTATACACCATCATCTCTGGGTTAAAAGGGGTTCGAGGCATTGAACCAACAACACTGCACTGTCCCAGCGTTTTTCCTCTTTCTCGCCAAAGCTCCTTACAAAGGAGTAGGTATTCTTCACCCTGATGATTAATAGAAAGAAAATCATTTCGACCCACCTCTCCTTGTTTAATTACCCGGATTTTCAGGGTGTGTGTAGTTGTCTTACCAACGAGTTCAGCTACTGGTTCAATTTGTTTGGAATCCATTGAGGTTGAAGCAAGGTCATCTTGCTCAGTAGTTTTCTCTGACTTTTCATCAGGTGGATCCGTATTCATCATGAATACCTCGCGCGTGTAAAGCCTTTGAAAGCACGCCCTTATAGACTTCGCGTGTGTCATTATCAGGACATTCGTAAGACAATTTTTTCGAATCAACTCGTGTCTTGTTCATTTTCCCTTGCATTATATACCCCAAGTGCCTGTTCTCAATCGATTCATTAATCCATCAGAACACTTTTTTCCTCTTCAACCACAGTTGGTAGGAGGGTTCTACCGTGTCAACAGAGATATCTATCGGGGAATTATCACCTAGTCTAGCCTTTGGGGCTGCGTATTTCTGTATTTCATCAATTGGTACTCGGTTAACAAATATCGCTGAAACTTATACTGAAGAAGGATTCTTCGGCACTGCAACCGTTTCCTTTCGCATGCCTAGCAACAAGGAGCGACTCGAAGTAACACTCCTGGTCGATTCTAAAAAACCGCTTATCCAACTCGATATTACCGGAGGAGAGGATGAAAAGCGTCCTGATTATCTCAGCGAAATTGCTCAACGAATTACCGAAACACTTGAACAATTTAGCAGCGTTCCCGGAGTCAAACTTTCGCATGCTTCGAAGGCTGTGGTCGTTGAACGCAAAATCGATGAGGCTCTTAACCAGCTTCTCACAAGGCCTGATTTCCAAAAGGTGTATGTCCAAATAGCTGATGCACGGGAACGTCTCATTCGAATCGGTGGGGACTTCCAGCCTGCAACACTCGAAATGAGCTCCGTTCTCACCCCACTAGCTGGGAAAACCGGCACAATCCCTGAAGAGGATCGTGAAGAACTTGCTCTAAATTTACTCCACTGGAAAAAACAAATTAAAAAAGTCGTCAATCAACTGACAACCGAAACTGACGACGAGCACTAACTCAATATGGACTAAACGCCATACCGCCACTTATCCACTTTCTTATCCTTTTTCGTCTGTTTTTTGTACTCCCTATAGTGCTTCTGGCATAAGTAAATTCGGCGTGCCCGGTCGTCATCGAAGACTACGCCCGTGGATTGTAATGCTTCTCGAGCTTTGTCCGCTGTAAGTGATCGAGTAGCTTTCTCATTACAACCCCTCACGCTGCAAACCGTACCCTGCTTCACTTTACCCATCCAGCTACACCACGTTCACTTCTAACCGTATTCTACTTTCACCGCATCGTGCGAACACTTCGCAACACAATCGAGACAGAGGATGCATTCGGGATCATGGATAGGTCCAAAGGGTTTGGTCATGACGTCGATGCCGACGGGGCAGGCTTGTTTACATCGTGGGGAATCACAGGTGGGACCCAGGCATTCGGTGGCGCTACGGCTCACGGTGAGGAAGCTAAATTGGCTGACTAGCCCCATCAAGGCACCTGTGGGGCAGAGATAGCGGCAAAATGGACGCATCATGAATAATGACATGATTAGTACAATTGCAAGGAAAGCGAGCCGGATATACATAGCCCAACTCCATGTGATGAATGGGGGGTTCCATTGAGTGAGGATGGGAGAAATTATTCCATTGAGATAAAGGTAGGGCAAAATGACAAAGAATGTACCTGAGGGATTGAGGGCTGACCAAAGTGCTGTGGCAAATGCGGATCCGAATAGTGACTGTGATAAGGCTTGCCTTAAACCTTCATCGATTCCAAGAAACGTCCAATAACCGAGCCAAGCAACAAAAAACAACACGACAAAGAGAATCACGTATTTGACACTCTTTAGGCGTTGATCCCATTGCTTGGATGGGTATCGTTTACGAATTGGAGTGAGTGCGAAGAGGTCTTGAACAAATCCAAAGGGACAAATCCAACCACAAAAACTACGACCAATCAGAATAGGTACAATGAGGATAACACCGACGGCAATATAGGGAAAAATGCCCTGTTGTCCAACGAATTGAATCACCTCGAAATAGCCAGTGGCTGTTCCTTGGGCAATGCCTTGGGGCATATCAAAAGGCATGGGAATATATCCAAAGATGGGAATGAGCCATGCAACACCTGAAAAGATTGTACCCATGAGAGGGTCATAACCTAAAACAAACACGATTCCCGCATAGAAAAGGACAAGGAATGCAGCTAGTTGAACAATGAACCGGACGATGCGGATAGCCAGCAATTCTTCAAAGGCTTTTTTCACCCAATAATGGAGGGTTTTGTGTGGCCGTGATTTCTCAAGAAGGGTTCTTTTCCATCGTGCTAAGGGGCGTTCAATTCGGTCCCAAATACGCGTAGAATCCTCTTCTTGTTCAACTTCGTTTTCGTTGTCGCTCACAATGGTTATCTCCTTAGAATGTGATGGGTTGTGGGAAATAGGGTGCATATACGTCAGAAAAGACTTGAAGCCATGAGCGTACAAGCTCATGCTGCCCTAGTGAGATTCCAAAGGCAAGGGCGGCTAATCCCACACATAGAATGGCGATGGCAATGACTCGTCGGTTCATCTGAAATGTCCTCCGGTGAGAGGTTCAGAATTACACTAGTGTATAAAATGTTTTGTGTTCAGGAGTAATTTCATGGGGAAGTTGGAACCCAAATGATTAGAAATCTCGAAGCACCGCTTCAAAAATTTCCACTTGATGACCAAGCACCTTTGATCGTTGCTCTAAATTCGTTTTACGTGATTTGTAATCTTTTTCTTTAACTTCTCCAACGGAATGACGTGCATCGAGTAAAGATAATTCATCACGGACTCCTTTGTATTGGGCTTTAAGTAAGGTCAACCATTCACGGGCTAAAATGACCTGTTCTTGGTATTGAGCATCCGCTTCTGCCATACCCTGCTCATATTCATCTTGAAGTCGAATATAGACGCTTTCGCGGACTTTTCCGCCTTCTTTTAACTCTTCAAGTTTAGTCATCCTTTCTTTCAATCGTTGCCGTTCTTTCCCTGCTTTTTCAAAATTGAATTCTTTAACTTTCGAGTTAAGTTTCTTTTCTTTGGTCTTAAGCGCCTTAATCTTCTGTTGCAGCGGTTTAATTTCCTTTTCCAACTCTGCAATTGATCGGTCGCCCTGTTCTAGCTCTTTTTCAAGAGCTTCTAATTCACTGAGCAACTCCGACTCTTCTTCTTCAATGCCCATTAATTGTGCCCGAACTTCCAGTTGTGCTAATACTTCTGCGGGAACCTCTGTCACTGGCTCTCGATCCGGCATAACAGCAGGTGCTGCACGCCCCGTTGTAACTGGACGTGACACCGGTTTTGCTACCGGGGCACCAAGTTTCGAGCCACAATACTTACAAAATTTCGCTGAATCCTTCACCGATTGCCCGCAATTAGGACAGATACGCGACATACACTCACCTGCCGAATTCCTTGTAATTTCACGCCTAAAATCCTTCGCTACCCCACGTTTTCCATCGAACAGACTCCTAAAAGTCCGTAAAGTATTTTCCCTTGTAATAAGCACCAATACATGAAGGGATAGGAACCATGCAATTTGACATATTCTACTTCTTCCAAGCCTATTGGTGGCTCATTGTCATCCTTATCTTCATAATTGTCTTACTCCTCATCGTTCCCTTCATCCGCGTCCTCAAAGAGTACGAACGTGCGGTCATCTTCCGCCTTGGTCGTGCTCTTCCTGGCGTCAAAGGTCCCGGCGTCATCTTCCTTATACCAATCCTTGACAAAATGGAAAGAGTCGACCTCCGCGAACAATACTTCGAAATCGAACATCAACGCTGCATCACCAGCGACAACGCTCCAGTTGACATCGACCTTCTCATATATCATCGGGTAGTCAATGCCCGAGACAGCGTCCTTCGAATTCGAGATTTCAGCGGTGCTGCACTCGGAATCAGCCAAACCACACTCCGCGCTGTTGTGGGAGACATCACCTTAGATGATGTCCTAGCAAAACGGGAATACATCAACAGTGTGCTTCGCGAAAAACTTGATGAAAATACAGAACCGTGGGGCGTCAAAGTCACGAAAGTCGAGATTCGTGAAATTCTACCGCCTACAAAGGTGAATGAAGCGATGATTATGCAGATGGAGGCTGAGCGACGACGCCGTGCTATGGTGACAGAGGCCGCTGGTAAACGGGAGTCGACGATTGCTATTGCTGAGGGTGATAAGCAATCGGCTATTCTACGGGCGGAGGGTGAACGGCAGTCATCGGTTTTACGAGCGGAGGGTGAAGCCTTAGCGTTACAGAAGGTCTTTGATGTCGCGAAGGGTATTGACGAAAAGACCATGGTGCTTCAGTACATGCACACGATCCAAGCTCTCGGTACGAGTCCCAGTACCAAGTATATAATACCCATCGAATTCACCCAGTTAGTAACACCGATTCAAAAGTTCTTGAAAGCCATCAAGTAGGACTAGGTTGTAGAGAAAAGGAATCCGAGCCAGTGAACTGGCACCGTTAGTTCTATTTGTTAGGCTATCTGGGTATTGAAAATAAATGGTGTTGATTACTTCGAGGCCGCTTGGATTTTTTCTTTGACAGTTTCGCGGGTATCATTATCAAGTACTGTCGTATAGGTCTTGTATCCAGGAAGTCCAGTAGTGATCTCTTCAATGAGGAGCATTAGAGCTTTTTCTGCATCGAGGTCTCGAACTTCTAAGCTGGCATCATCAAAGATAAAACTTGCTTCCTTCCATTTTCCTTCTCCAAGTTGATACATCATGTACAGGTAGTCGTCGGTCATCACAATAGCGGATTTCACTTTCCACGCTTCTTCAAGGAGTTCTAGGGCTTTCTTTGCATTCTCCTCTTTGCTCATAGGTATCACGTCTGTGTAAGTGAACTCTACAACGCCTCATAAAAATCCAATGGTTAAAATTCGGAGGGTCGTACAATTTGTTAAGGTTTAATCCATGAGAATACGAAATATCGTACTTTTCCTGTTTCGGTTGCAGTGGCTAGTACGAACCGTTTACGGACAGAAGTTGCTAGACGTCCTGCCCGCACAACTTCGATAGCAGAAATCTCATCGGATTTAGCGATGACTTCGACAATAAACAAAGAATGGTCGATTCCTGGTCCATGTCGATATACGGCAAAATCCGCGCCAAACTTTAACCCTGGTCGGACAATGAAGCCTCGTTTGCGGAGATCTTCGTACACTTGGTATTTTCGACTGAAGTCCTTATGTTGTTTTTCAGCTACAGCAACAAGGGCTTTTTCTTTTAACGGGGCATTTGATTCATCAAGATAGACATCGATTTTGCCTTTACGAAGCAGATGTAAGGCTTCAAAGAAGGAAAGCTGGGAAGGCCGGTCAAATTCGGTGGTTTTAGGTTTTCGAATGCCGAGTGGCTTACCAAAAAATCCGTTTCCGTAGAGTTCTGACCCGTCTTCCGGGTTCCAGACTACAACTTTATTTTCTACAATTTGAACCGGGATACGCTTGGTTTTTGGCATCTCATCTCACACGGACACAGTTCTGGATATTCTGTGGTTGCGAAGTTTAAAAGAAGTACTATGGGACACGGGCAATGGCAATAATGCGAACCGCATCCGCCGCATCTTCCGCTGCATCTGCAATTTCCTCTAGATGCTGTCCAAGATCCTTTAACCGTAACAGAACTGGAACCTCAGGATTGGATTTGTAAAGAAACTGAGTGAAACTTCGGTGTGCTGCATCTGCTTCTCGCTCAGCCAGGTCAACTTGCGTGGCGAGTTCGACTGCCTTATTAGAATTCTGTTCTAAGAACAGAATGGCTTGGCGCATTTTGTAAACCGCATCAGAGAGGGCATCCAGCAAGGCTTTGAAATGTTTACGAGTTTTTGAATCTGGTTGGAATTCTTCTAGTCCCGATAGGTCCCATGCAGATGCTTCACATAGGTCAGCAATATCATCAGTGCGCATAACAAGACGGAAGTAATCGCTTCGCCGCAGCATAGTTTCTGAAATGGAAAGTTCGTCTAAGAGCGATCGTTTGATATTATCGGCTTTTCTTTCGAGTTTTGCTAACTTATTAAAATGGTCACGTTGGCGCTCTTTACGACCGTCCATCCAGTCTTCAATCATAACTCGAAGTTCCTTTGCTGCTTGTAAGACGATACCTGCATGGTCTTGAGCTATTGCGATGGCTTTGTATTCTGCCCGATTTCCAGGGGTTTCTAGTGTCACCTTTGCTGACCTCAGAGCGAGGGTCATCGTCACCTCTATTAAAGCATATCGCCTTAACTTCAAGGAACCGGAAAAAGAATTGGGGGAACAGTCAGAATAATGATAAGAATGCCCAAACAGAAGCAGAAAATCCACCATGGAACCCGAATGGCATAATAGCGAAGCAGGCTAAGAGTAACTAATCCAGTGAGTAAAGCCACCAGCATTAGAACTAGAAGCAAGGGGAAAGGCAGAATGAGGACCGCGCCTTCGATGATAAAGTCCAAAACGACGATACCAAAAATCGCAGGCACGCTTAGGAGAAAACTCAACCGAAGTGCTTCTTCTCGTTCTACCCCACGTACTAATAGCCATGTTAATGTCATCGCAGATCGACTTATTCCGGGAAGCACTGCGATCCCCTGGAGGAGGCCAATCACAAAAGCCTCACGGAGAGAAACATCCGCCAATCCGAGATTTTCTTTGGCACCTCGCTGGAAATATAAGATTATACCAGTTACCAGCAACAATACACCAATGAGGAGTGTAACAATACTGCCCATAAGGAGGGTTACCCAACTTTTCAGAAACAAATACAAAGGCACTGCAATCAATGCGGTTCCCGCTGTTCCCACAAGTACAAACATAAAGAGGGGACCAAAAGTTTTCGTTGCATAATTGTTTTCCTCTGTTTTGTCGAGATGTATTCGCTGATATAGGAATCCAAAAACATCTCGATGGTAAAAGATAATGACGGTGAAGGCGGTTCCCAGGTGCAACCAAAAAATCAGGGATAGTATGAAGGTGGGATCGAAAAGAAACGCGTTTACTCCGACAAGTAAAATCTGTCCTTCACTGCTTACTGGAAGATATTCCAGGAGTCCTTGGAGGAATGCCAAAATTAGAAGCGGAATAATCATGGCTGATATCACTCAAGCTAGTCTCCGTTGATACCTCATTCCCCTATAAGAATGTCTGAAAGGGCGCCAAGTATTTAGATGTTGAAAGGAAGGCTGAAAAAACCAAGGGGCTGTCCTGCTCTTTTTTGGTCTTGTGGCGAATGGCTTAAAACCTACCGTTGACAAAAAATTCTGGAGGCTTTGCTGTGGACTCAGAAGGTAAATCATCATCAGCAAAGAGCCAGAAACTCACTCGCCTTCAGAAAATGGCTGAAGAAGATCCAGTGAAACGAGAGCTGTTACGCTGTCTTAGCGACGGATTATGGCACACAACTTCCGAACTGGCTCGCTTTGCGAAAAAAGCCAATCCTGTGGTGGGCCTTGTCACTGTGGGCACTATTTTGACTCGAATGCAAGATCAGCTTGGTGAGTATTTTCTTGAACAGATGGTCCAACAGGCGGCTGAAGGGGTGTCTTCTTGGCGGATTGGGGTAGAATGGCTGGATGTTGTAAAAGAACTTTTGAGACCACCAGCGTCTGCTTCTTCGTGAATCTAAAGTGTGTTTTTTTAATGATGGTCGCTATAGAGCCGTTTTTTGATTGAAATAATTGGATTTAATACTGTATTTATAAGTAAAGAGGTTTTAATCGGTGTAAAATTTAAGTAGGGGCAGTAAGAACGGTTATTTTAACAAATAACCGGTGATTCTTATGCCCCGAGAAAAAACAACTCGAATAATTCCCCTTGCACCCGTTGATAGGCTGATTCGAAAAGCTGGGGCTGAACGCGTAAGCGAACATGCAGCCACAGAACTTGGTGAAGTCGTCGAGGAACTTGGAATTGAAATCGCCACCATCGCTAAAGAACTCTCAGAATTTGCGGGACGAAAAACAGTTACACGAAAAGACGTCAAACTCGCATATAAGCAATGGAAGAAGACGCGGCGCTGATTTTTTCTTACTGACAACGAACAATCTTAAGGCTTAAAATGGGTGCAAATGCACAATCCTAGTTAGTGCTACCTTTTTCGTAGGTGATACTAATGCCCACCAACTCCTTCCGGAATAATCTCATCACCAATCGGACGAAAACCATTCACTATGCAATCCGTGATGTCGTTGTAACTGCTAAGCAGCTCGAAACGACGGGAAAGCAGATTACATATCTTAATATTGGCGATCCGATTGTCTACGATTTTGAAACTCCCTCCTTTATGATTGATGCATTTTGTGCTGCTGCGAAAGAAGGACATAATGGTTATTCGGCTTCTGCAGGAATTCCTGAATTTCGCAAAGCCGTCGTTGAAAAAGAAAAACGTGTCAACCAAGTATCCGTGGACTCCTCAGATGTAATTGCGACCGCTGGGATTTCAGAAGGAATACAAATGATGATGGCGGCGCTTGTTCATCCTGGGTCCGAGGTCTTGGTGCCTGGACCAACGTATCCGCCTTATCTAGCTTTTGTCCGCTTCTTTGAGGGAGTCGCTCATACCTATCGTTGCCTCGAAGAAGAAGGCTGGCAACCAGATCTTGATGATATTCGCGCAAAGATTACTGAGAAAACCGCTGCAATTGTTTTGATTAATCCTAATAACCCAACCGGGTCGGTCTACGATGAAAAGACGGTTAAGAATTTTGTCGACCTTGCGGGCGAGTTTGGCCTTCCCCTAATCTCTGATGAAGTCTATGATCGTCTTGTGTATGACCGAACCCCCAAAAGCACAGCCGCCATAGCTAACGATGTTCCTATCATTGGGTTCAATGGACTATCCAAAGTTTATCTTGTCCCTGGTTGGCGCATAGGATATATGTACTTTCATCACCCAAACCAGGAGCTGGAATCGTTGAAAGAACATATCCTAAAACAGGCACGTATACGAATTTGTACGAACGCTCCTGCTCAGTACGCTGCTGCCGCTGCTCTCCGTGAAAGTGACGAATATCTTAAACCGGTCCTCACACGGCTACGTCAACGGCGCGATCTTGTATTCAATCGATTAAATGAAATCGAGGGCATTTCAACTTCGAAACCTGAAGGCGCTTTTTACATATTTCCAAAAATTGAATTGGGCACTAGGTGGTCATCGGATGAAGCCTTTGTCATGGACTTACTCCATAAAACTGGTATTCTAGTGGTCCATGGATCTGGTTTCGACCCCAAGTATGGGGCAGGTCATTTCCGTCTTGTTTTCCTTGCTCCACCATCAACTCTGAACTCAGCTTTGGATGCTATTGGAGCTTATCTAGAACAAAAATCCTAATCAAAGCTTGAAGGGTCGGTGGGGGGTTGGGAACTCATATCTGACTCAGGCGGTCTAGATATATTGAGTCGCGCTTCCTGTACCATACGCCCAATGGTACCAAACATTCGCTCAGGGCTAAACATTGGCATGGAGACGTTATTTTGGATGGCGTTAAAAATCTCGTTATGATTGAGGTCGGTTGTTAAGGGTGTTGTACTAATTTCCGTGGGACCACGGAATACTTTAACAGCCCATCGGTCACCCATTCGTCCGAGCTCAACGAGGTATGAAGTCATTGGCAGAATGTATTTTTGTGTGATGGGGTGGTATTCTTGTGACACGCTTCATCGCCTCCATCTACCGTAACCACCGATATCGGCTAAAAAGGCTTTGTGACAACTGAATTTAGGATTCATCGGTTGCAGCTTCACCAAGAATCGCTTTTACCTCATCAGGAAACTCGATTTCAATGTCCCCACGAAGAATTTTCGATAGTGCTTTTTCAAGCCGTGTTTGGAGCGTTTTCAATCGCGCTGACACTTTGTTAATTTGTTCCTGAATATGTTTAATTTCCGCTGCTACATCGCGTTTCTCCCATTTGGCACGTTCCAAAGATTTCTCCAATTCCCGTCGCTCATCAACCGAGACGGAGGACTTTAGTTCAGTTTTCCGAGATTCAAGAGCTGAAAATCGTAGGCGGTACTCATCCAAATTGCCTTTCTCAACCACTTGTCCGCGACTATCAATTACCTTGCGATTCAGACGCGTTTTGAACTTAATCTTCTTTTTTTCAATTGCATCCACTAACGCGTTTAATCCCGCCTTCAACCGAGAAAGGTCTTCGGTATCTTTTTGAAAGGCGTGCCATGGATCCGCTGAATAGGCATCAGCGCCTTCCCCCGCTGTTGAAGAAATCATGACCGCTTGTCCCGCCACTTGGCTGAGTTTCTTGAAGGGTTTTTTGAGAAAATTCAGTTGATTGGTCACCAGCATCCGAATGCTGTCGATTTCGCGTCGGATCTCTTCAATTTCCACCAACCCCGAATCCATTCGAAATTGCTCAATTCCGTCTTGGTGCTTTTCAACCCGTCCTTCCACTTTTTCACGCTGCCTTTGAAGTTCCACCAACTGCTCCGAGAGGTTCACTAACTGATGAGATCGGTCTTCTATCTCCTCGACCTCTTCACGGATTAGGTCCACTTGTTTCGGAAGCTTATCTTTTTCCCAGATTTTCTTAATTTTTTGATATCCTTGGTTAATGGTACGGAATTGGTAATCCAATTCCTTGATAATACGCTTATGCACCTTTGGTAGCCGGCGAATATACCGTTGCCCAGCTAAAGTCACATCGCGAAGATACCCTTCCAGATCCTGCAATAGTTCCTCCACTGAGGTAAATGTGATTTCTTCAGGAAACTCGATGGTGTCAAACAACACTTTCAAGCGATTCGCCAGCTTTGCAGCTGCACCTGGCACCGTCATTTCTCCATCAATGACCACTTCTTCGAGCAACTGTTCTGCCGACTCCGTGCTAGCAACCAACGCCTCTTCAATCCGATCCATCTGTTTCTGAATATCCGCACGGTAATTGAAGAGCAAATCCTTTGTCTGCTCCATAAACCAATCCGGTAATTCATACACATCAATCGATGACACGCCGTTGTCCTCGCAACACCTGAAAAGCCTCATGCATTAAAAAATTACCTCAAGAGAACCTAATCCCACACCCCTCTTAGCAAGACGCGCCAAAAAGCTTATCAGCGCCACTCCGATAAACAACAATGACGTAGCAAAACACCTGGGATGTGCGGGCCATAATCCACAACGCAATACTTTTTAGCATCAGCCCCCGCAAAGACGAAGTCGGCCTCCAAGCCAGCGTCATCTTTCGCAAACAATATTGGCGCGTCGACCTTCCCGACGAGCAAATCCGTGAATTCCTTCGCGCCTACAAAGAATTCATGAGTCACGTCCAATCCACCGACATCCCCTCCCTCCCCATCCACATCCAAGGCGCCAAATACATCTTCAGCAACATCGAAGATCTTCTCCTCGTCTTCATCAGCCACATGCAAGACGAAGACAACCGCGTCGCCGAAAAAGTCAAAACCGCCCTCCGCATGATCGTCGGTAAATACGGCACCGAACAAACCAAAGAAATCGGCAACAGCGACAACCCCCAACCCCTCGAAGACCTCATCGACAACTACATCATGAGCAAACTCAAAGTCAGCCTCGTCGGCGAAGGCGGCGTCGGCAAAACCACCCTCCTCCGACTCCTCAAAGGCGGCGCCCCACCCACCGAATACGTCCCCACCATCGCCCTCAGCATCGAACAAATCGAAGCCACCCGCTACGGCACCTACACCATCATCCTCTGGGACTTCGCCGGCCAAGAACGCTTCCGCCGACTCTGGACCATCTACTTCCGCGGCTCCGACATCGTCTTCATCATCACCGACTCCACCCTCAACAACGTCATCGCCACCAAAGAAATCCTCGACGTCATCCGCAAAGACGCCCCCGGCGTCCCCGTCTGGGCCATCGCCAACAAACAAGACCTCGAAGGCGCCCTCACCCCCGAACTCGTCGAACGCATCCTCGGCATCCCCGCCTTCGGCATGGTCGCCATCGACCAAAGCCGCAAAGAAGAAATGATGCAAAT
>JBHLPR010000072.1:0-11319 GCA_048939245.1 Promethearchaeota archaeon
ATTCCTTAGAAAAGGCCGTTAAGGAAACTGAAATTGTATTTCATCTAGCGGCCCTTTTTGATTTCTATCCAAAAGATATCGATCTTCTCTACCAAGTAAATGTGGAAGGAACACGCAATCTGATCAAGGCTTGTGAAAAGACCGTTGTGAAGCGTTTCATCTATTGCTCCACTAGCGAAACAACAGGGGTTGTGGATAGTCCACCAGCAACAGAGGAAACTGAGCTTAATCCGATGTATGAATACGGTAAGAGTAAGATTTTGGCTGAAAATGAAGTAAGAGAAGGCGCTAAAGCTGCTGGATTTGATTACATCATCCTTCGGCCTGTGGGCATCACGGGGCCAGGAGAGTTTTACTTAGGTTTTGAAACCTATGAGGCGGTAGCGAACAAACGAATCTCGATGATTCCTGGGGATGGTCAAAAACATATCATGTTCATGCATGTTGATGATTTGGTTGAGGGATTCCTTTCTGCATTGAAAACAAAGAAAGGAGTAAATGATACCTTTCTTCTTTGTACTGATGATGTCTTCACTTATGAGGAACTTTTTCAGTTCGTTGCTGAGTATTTAGGAGTAGACCCACCTAAGAGAAAGGTTCCGGTTATTTTAGGCAAAATTGGTGTCGGTTTGATTGGTTTCTTCAAGCATCGAGAAAAACGGACATATCTGTGGCATGCGAAAACGGTGGATGCTATGAACCAGGACCGTTGGTATTCGAATGAGAAAGCAAAGCGTGTTTTGGGTTGGAAGCCGAGTATGACAATGGCAGAAGCCTTTCGAAGAACCATGGATTGGTATATTTCTGAAGGATATCTTTCAAGACCAGCAACTGATGAGGAAAAGCAGTTATAAGGGCAAATTGATTTATGAGTCAAGTTCATGGGCCGGTGGTCTAGATTCCGACCGGCAACTGCCTTTGGCTAGATTGGTATGATGCCTGCCTGGGGCGTGATTACTACATGGTGTAGTAATCCCCTTTCAGGTGATCCCGCGTTCAAATCGCGGCCGGCCCACCATCATCCCACTATTTTATTTATTGAATTTCCACCAAGGTTTTAGAAGATTTTTAGTTTCATTGAGAAGCGTGTTTATGTATTTGGAGATACGAGAATCCTCATCAGGCCCTTTTTCCTGGATTGGTTCTCCCTGACCACTCATTGCAACCAATGTATTGAATATTGACTCTTCCAAAGCCTGCAAGTCATATCCACCTTCAAGAAACATGATTACTTTTCCGTCACAATATTTTTTCGCCACCTTCGTGATTAATTGTGCAGCTTTAAGATATGCAGTCGCACTGAATTGAAGACCAGTGAGGTAGTCACGAAAGTGTGCATCGTATCCTGCAGAGACCAAGATTGCAGTGGGTTGGAATTGTTCAGTTAAAGATGGAAAAAGTACAGAGAGTCCCTGTAAAAATGATTCACCAGTAGTTCCTGGGGGTAACGGGAGATTCACATTGTAACCTTTACCAGAACCCTCGCCAAGTTCATCTGGATAACCTGAATATCCGGGATATAACGTACGCCCGTCTTGGTGAAAGCCTAGATAGAGAACATCAGATTCTGCATAATGGATTTCTTGGGTCCCATTTCCGTGGTGAGCATCGATATCAAGAATTAATATGCGACTGTCTGGTATGTTTGCAGTGATATAACGGGCGAGAACGGAGATATTGTTGAATAAACAGAAGCCGCGGGCAGATTGTTCGTTTGCGTGGTGGCCTGGCGGACGTACTAAAGCGAAGGCGTTGTCCAAATTTCCTGTTTGAATCTCTTCCCAAGCATTAATTCCTGCACCGGCTGCTAAGATTGCAGCAGTATAGGATCCTTTTGAGGTGCGGGTGTCAGCGTCTAATCGGGCTTCTCGTTCTGATGCATTTTGGATAAGATCAATGTATTCTTTCGGATGTACTCTCTCTAAATCGGATAGTTGGATAGCTTGGGGTTTGTTCAACACGATAGAGCCAGTTTTGAATACCTTTTTTTCTTCCAAAAAGTTCATGACTGCACTCAGGCGTTCAGGTCGTTCAGGGTGGCTGAAGCCCATATCGTGTTCCAGGAAGGCTGGATGATAGAATAAGCCAGTCGGCAAATTTGTAACCTCATGAGCAATTGGATGTATTAATCCAATGTTAGTTGGGTTTGTCTGGTACTTTGCCGTCGCGCATCCTTTAATGATTGTTCTTCTTCTGGATTGATTACGCCACCACATTGTTGCTTGATTGATACAGCGATTTGTGACCCAATAGAAGGAACAGCTGCTAGTTGGCTAACTGGTGCATCACGTATTCGGTTCTTCGAAATAAATCCAGATCGAAAGAGGAATCGAGCGCGGACTCGACCAATGCCTTGAAGGTCAACTAACTCAGTTAGTTCCCGTCTTACTCCGTATCTCACGCGAAGCTCCAGTTCCTCAAGGTCTGGAACTACTGTTTGATACTTGAAGATTGGCGCTAGTTCACGGCACGCATAAATCAACCACTTCTGGGTGTCTACTAATCGGAGAAGGTCACCTGACCCAATTTTAAATTGGTTGACAATTTGATCCTCAGGAAGTTCTTCTATCCATGCTTTCACGAGAAGGGCGGTTTTCACTTCCGCTAAAAAGAATTCATATCGTTCTTTATGGTAGCGAGGATCAGGAACAGGGGTGAGAAATTCGTCGATATGTTCGATGACATAATCGTGAAATCGTTCATCTTCTCCTCGTCGAAGATAGAGATTTGCCATATCTGGTGTGTGGCAGATGAGGTGTAGGAAGGAAAGATCGGTGGTGTTGTTATATTGCTTCATTGCCTTGGCAAGACCGTCACGGATTACAACAGCGGATTTGGGATCGATATAGAGCTGAGATACTCGCCTTCCAAAGGGTGTAGCAGATAATCGTGTTCCTCGTTGTGCTAGGAGATTTTCGTCTTTGAGGAATTTGACAATTAAATCAATCATGTATTCGACTTCATCGGGGTCCCGTTGATGTCCAAAGAAGGTTTGGCCTATGAAATCCATGATACCCGCTTTATCTGAGGCATATCTCATGGCAATTGTGGAAAGAACATGGCTACGAAGGGCAGCTTCACTCGCTAACTTTGAAATAATATTCTCAGGCGTCCCAAGAATATAGTAATCTAAGAGAAAATTACGTTCGTCCTCATTACGTGAAATGAGAATAGCTGTTCCAGTGGTATCATATTTTGGTCGCCCTGCCCGTCCCGCCATTTGTTTGTATTCTAAAACAGGAATTGGTTGATACCCTTCAATTCTATCGAACCGTCTATAATCCCTGATAACAACAACTCTGGCTGGCAAATTGACGCCACTCGCCAAAGTCGGAGTAGCACATAAAACCTTGATGAGGTTATTGCGAAAGGCTTCTTCTATGAGTTTGCGTTCTGAATAGCGTAGTCCTGCATGGTGAAAGGCGACGCCGGCCCGGAGAAGTCTGGCAAGGGTGTCGGTAACTTGTGTGACTTCTCCTAGTTGAAGGAGGGTTTCAGCTAGTTGTGTTAACTGCGTTTGTTCAGTTTTTGTCAATCGTGGAGCAGTGATTGAACTGAGTTTTTGGGCGGTTCTTACTGCTGAGCGTCGAGCATTTAGAAATGTAAGAAGTTGTCCTTTCTTTTTCAGGACTTGGCGAGTGATATCTCCGATTGGAAATGAAGTAACGGGTGTGTAGTCCGTCTCGTTACCTTGAGCGAAAACTACGCGTCCATCCTGATAAACCCCCTCATGCAAAGTAACTGGACGCCACTCGCTTACTACCGCTTCACCTTCAAGCCACTCAGCAATTTCGCCTGCATTATCAACAGTGGCACTTAAGGCAAGGATTTGGGCGTTGGGCGTAATTTGGCGTAATCTAGCAAGTACTACTTCGAGTGTGGGACCTCGACTCGGATCGTTAATGAGATGAACTTCATCTGCTACAATAACCCCGATTTCAGCCATCCATTTTGCGCGATGCCGGAGGAGTGAATCGGCGCGTTCATTTGTACAGATAAGAAGATCGTAATCTCTGTATTTTTCTTCGATTGTATCGTAATCGCCGGTGGTGATTCCCACGTTCACCCCTAATTTCGAATAAGAACGAAACTCGTCAAATTTCTCTGAGGCTAAGGCTCGTAGCGGGCAAAGGTATAGGGCCTTGCTTCCTCGTTCCAAAATTGCTTTCAACATACATAATTCGGCAATGAGCGTTTTTCCAGAAGCTGTCGGAATGGCCAAAACGATGTTTTTTCCTTCGAGAATTCCAGTTTTAAAAGCAGCCTCTTGAGGAGGATAGAGTGTCGTAATGCCTTTCTCTTTGAAATAGTTTTTAATGGGTTTTTCGAGGGGTAGGCTGGTTATTCGCTTTATGGCTTGTTCCCACCTATTGGTTAGGCGCCTTTGATATACTTTAGACGTCCGGGACGCGGCTCGAAGATTAACCCGTCTTTGTCTCGCAATTGAACCACCGCTTGTCGGACAAAGGCAGCGGAGATTCCGTCAAGTTCAGCCCGTTCCTCTAACTTTTCCATAGTAACACCGCTGGGGGTTTCTTTTTCGAGTTCACGTATCATTGTGAGAATCGCTTGGAGTTTATCCCGTTGCGATTTGGCCCGTCCAATCATGATATTGTCGATGTCGTATTGACCGGTTTCACTATCAAATCCTACTTGTTGTAACGAGACTTGGACCAGACGAACTGAGGCTTGGGCGTCTTCAGCTAACACCTTATCGCGGAGCGCCATTTTAGCATGAGCCTCCGTCAGTCGGATGAGAGACTCTAATTGACGAGCAGTAATTGGCACCGGTGCATTCTCACGTTCTCCCGATTTGCGCATACCCAGATAAAAATCTTTGATGACATTGAGCGCCTCATCCGTTAAAGCCGGAGAAATACTTCGCCGAGCATACGCGATGTACTTACGCAGTAAATCCGCGCGGATAGGTGGATCCTTAGTCTGACCCTTCTTTTTATGCAACGCTATTATATGCTCAGCGGTTCGCTCATCACGCTCCGCTTCCGGTAAATCAGTCAAGGTGAAGATAAGATCGAACCGCGACAGAAGAGTTACAGGGAGATTCACATTTTCCGCAAAAGAACGTTCAGGCACATAACGCCCAAGATTCGGATTCGCCGCCGCCAGAATAGCCGTTCGCGCATTCAGCGTCGCCACAATCCCCGCCTTTGCAATCGATACCGTATTATGAAGTAAAAGCCCCTGACTGATAAAGGTCTTAGTAGGAATAACTGTGATGTCATAGACCCAGTCTGTTTTGGATGCACCTTCGTTCCTGATTTTCTCTACTTCTACTACTCTTAACCACCTGAACCGCATCAAACGCTTAATTAGGCGGAGCATTTCCTTTACATCATCGAGCTCTTGTAGAACCGATAAGGGATCCCATGACTGAATTTCTTTGTGACTTTCGGAGATGTCTGCATTACTCTCAGTGAAATGAGCAATAGTCTCTCCCCCTTCGACCACCGGCGATATTGTTGTATGCAAATATTTGTGTTGTTGTATCAACTTGGGCAAAGCATCAGTACCAGAATTTCTAGCCTCAATTACATCGAGACGATTCTGTATCATTTTCGTAAATCTATTTACGACCTTCCTTGTTATCGCATACTTTTTTCTTAAAGGGTATTTATAGGAGACTTCAACATATCTTAGACACTCTATCAGTATTTCCCTTACCTCAGCTGGTAGAACATCGTAGTTCCTATCAAAATTCTTACTTCTTTCAACCAGCCACCTCAGATGTGTATGTGACTGACTTAGCTCCGGAACAACTAGTTCCGCAAAATCAGCAATAAAAGGTCCTCGAATATACACCTTATACCTTGTCTTTGCATCCTTGCTTTTACGCGTCAGATAATCCTCCGAAACAATCCTTGTGTGAATCCCAAGACTCAACAGCAAATCCTGATAATCTCCCGCTAAACCTTCCGAAGAAGTGGAATATGCAACCGACTCTGACTCAACTGCACCATCGCCCTCAAATGCAGCCCTCAAAAAAGCGAGTTTAATCTCCTTACTGGACCCGAATATTTGGTAGGGAATACGCTTTTCACTTGATATCTTCATTAGCTCCGAAAAATTCCGAACGAGATAATTAAACAAAGACTTCGACACAATGCGTAATGTACGATTCTTTATTGTATAATCAAGGGGCTCTATCCCAAAACTATTAGAAATTGTCCGTTTCATACGCTGAATAACGTCAACGTTAGTGTTGGATAAACCAACCTCGTAAGTGGATCCTTTATAGCAATACCCCTCTGAAACGTAATAACCTAAAAATGTTGCAAGTGCAACACACATCCTATTGGGTAATTTTACAAATTTTCTTCCTTTGGCGATATCAGTTTCTAAAACATAATCCGCTCTAGGAAAATCTAACTTTCTTGGAGCCGGTACAAGAGACCCTACTTGGATTTCTTCAGCGGGCACATCCCTTATACCACGATTAGCAAATACAAAGACAGGATGTTCAGGAGTCACTAATATTTCTCTACCATTAGAATACCGCAGTCTAATGAAATAATCAGGTGCATGATGACGACTAACCCGATTAATCCTTGTCTGAAACACATGATTAAAATCAGTAGTGAAAAGCTCAACGTCTGATTCATCAATAGGGATAATCTCACAATTTACCCCCTCAACCTTCCTATTAGCCCTAGTCTCAAATAAACCATCAACAAAATCACCAATCTTTTGCTTTTCACCTGACGAGAACATAACCTCAAAAGAAGGATGAAAGCTGTGCTGTTCCATGGCCTCGTGGATTGCGGTTCGGTCTTGTGGCCGCATCTTATCGAACTCGTCGATACATGCCGTTCCGCGATCAGCTAGAACAAGGGCACCGGCTTCAAGGGCAAATCCTTCAGTGTCGGGATCCCTAAGTACAGCGGCAGTTAGCCCTGCGGCAGTACTTCCCTTCCCTGAGGTGTAAAGACCTCTTGGGGCGATTTGGGCTACGTATTTGAGGAGTTGGCTGTTGTGGACGACGAGGTTTCCGTGTGCGAGGACGAAGTGACCATCAGAGGTAGCGATGTCATAGACGGCTGTAGGCTGGGTGATTTTCTCGATGCTTGTAATCGGGTCCCAGAAGAGATCTGAATAAGCTAACGTGTGCAACCAAGTGAGTGTGGGAGATTGAATGGAGCTTAAGGTTGATAGTTTTGAAACGACGCTTTGCAGATATTTTCGTCCAATGCGTTGTCGGTGGGTCTTACCTCGTAATTCACCTAGAAACTCACGAGTCCAAGTTCCTCTTCGACTTTTAATTCGAAGCTCTTTGTAAGCATCATTAAGAAGCCGTCCAAAGTTTGGCACAATATCTTTCAATTGATAACGACGTCGGTTGTGAAGTGTCTCCACTAAATCATCAAGTGCCTTTTGTTTAGATTTCGAAATAAGGTGTATATGTTTGTTGAATTGGAGAATATCTTCTGATTGAATTCTAATCTGATAGTAAATCCTTTCCCGATAGGGCCCTTTGGTAATAGTTCTTTCTTTGATGGTAGCAAAAATACCTATAGTAGCCAACAAGTCGCTAATTTGATACGCTAATTTCCTACTGACAGTTGTAGCTGAGATGGAAGTGCTATGTTTAGAGATTGTACCATCGCCAGAAAAATATCCAGATAGTAAGGCACATTTGAATGAGTAGGGAGAATTTAGAAACTCCTCTGGAATTCGTTTTTCTCTCGCTCCGGATCCGAATTTTTCTTTGAACCATTGTGCTATACTCGATTGGCAAAGGAAAACACCCTCTTCGAAAGGTGAGGCTTTACCAAATGTAGACTTGAGATCATTTTCAAGAGTGCTGTTTATCATTTTATTAAGATTCGAAAACTTGATCGAGGGTTTCTCAACATTTCCTTCTGCTAGATAAAGTCCAATTATCCGACCTATGGGTTCTCCTAGCTCGATTGTTTTTGGAAACCAACTATTATCACGCTTACACCGGAGCCACGAACCTTCAGGCAAAGATATCTGATTATGGATTATTGCACCCATCGTGTTGGGTGTAACATTTGAATGTGCAGCTGCCTCTCTAGCGCTTATTACACCAGTCTTTACTTGTTCAATTTGATTAGTAATTATATCCGTGTAAACCAGTTGATCATTTGGAAATTCCATGCCAAAATCAATGATCGAGTTGCCACTTTCTAAATTCGTTCTTCTTGCCACAGGCAAATAAGTACCCGGTTTAAGTTCGTTGGCTTTCAGTACTTCTAAGCGACCATTGAGAATTGTTGTAAATGAGTGATCAGGAGTTGCTATCACACTTCTTCCAGAACGAGTGTTAATCCTAACGAGTTTGGATGATTGATGACGGCTAACCTCATAGACTTTTGATCTTCGTATCTTTAATGAGAATGGATCCATAGCCTGGGTGAAAATAGAAATAGATTCGGGTAAAGAAAGAATTTCAGTATGACCGTTTTCGATAATGTCATCTGAAAAGTCAGTCATCTGTTTATCAACGAAGGAACCGATCGGCTCTGTATTCCATTGAATATGGTTTTTTTTCTGATACCCAACATATATTCGTTCAGTACCATGGATACTCTTAGCGGTTCCGGGATCGCCTACGAGGAGGATGTTGGAGTCGCCGCGGATTTTGACGCCGTCGGAGAGGACTTTGCTGACGCCGCCGAAGAGGAGGAGGCAGACGGCTTCTTTGATGTCGGTGAGGCCGTAGATGGAGGGGGCGATGGAGTTGACGAGTTTTCGGTGGATGAGGGGGTCTGTGGCGAGTTCGCGGATTTCTTCTTCTTCTTTGGGTTCGATTTCGACGCGATCGGCTTCTCTTTCGGATACGGCTACGTAATTGGTGGCTAAGAAGACGCTGAAGGTGGGGGCTTTGCGTCGGGTGCGAGCGGTGGTATCTTGGGTGGATCGTAGGATACCGACGACACGGCAGGGGTCGCCGGGGCGTGCGATATCGACTAGATCGTCTTGTAATATGCAATCGAGGGCGCGTGGGAGCGCGCCGGGAGGGAGTTCTTCGGGTTTCTCTTGAAGGCGGATTTTTTGCCAATCAACGAATTTGGAGCGTTCGGGGATGAGATCGAATGGGCCTTTACTTCGACAGGCATCATTTGTACAGAGTGAGGGAGGAATGAATTGGTTGGCTTGTTGAACATAGATGATTTCTTGGCATTGGCGGCACTGGAATACGCCTTCAACGAGAAGTGGTTTTACATCACTGACTCGAGTGACGAGTGCATCGACCATGATTAGTTGACCGATGTGTTCTGCGCGAATAAAACGTACTGAGACCCGGTCAGGGACTTCTTTAAATCGTGCGTGGAGATTTTCGATGGACTCTGAATAATCAGAATCAACAACGCGAAGAATGCGTCGGATTGCGGCAGAAGCGGCATCGATGGCTCGTTGCGGGTTCTCTTTGGTTGCAGCGGCTAGTTCGGGGTCGAATGTGAGTAATTGATTGAAATCAATGGGTACTGAAATGTGCTTTTCTAGACTCAGACGGGCGATAGCGTCATTATAGGGGGTCTCGCCGTCTTCTGTTTTATAGGATTTCAGAAACTCTTCATAGCGAGTAATATAGTCGATTTCTTCAGTCACTAATCTCTATCTCCGTTACTTCTTTCTGCCAATTACGTAAAAGAATGACGAGTCTGTCAAAAAGCCATCGTTCTTCTTCCGTCATTTTCTTTTTTATTTCACGGAGTCTTTCTTCTCGTAATGACAATTTCATTAATTTCAGTAGCCGATTATCGATAAGGTCGCGTAGTAATGTTTCCATTTTTGTTTGTGCAGCTATTCGAACATCATTGGGAGTATTCTTATTTTGGAGGGCAAGGTGTTCAATAGCATTTCGAATTTGAAAATAGTAGTTAGGTGGTAGTGATTGAAGAACCGGTTCTCCAGTTTCTCGCCAAAGTGCTTTTTGAAGGTCTGGTACCCCAATAGCAGGATCCTTAATTTGTGCCATATTATTTTTAATTAACACCGTGGCTACCCAACGAGGGACATCGAGTTCCCGCCCTTTTTCGATAGGACCATATGTCGACTCATTAATTGTGAATTCGTCCACCGTTTTAGTTGCAACAATTGTCACGGTTGCATTCTCAAATTGAAATCCAAGTGCGCCTTTCATATGTTGTGTTTCCATTCTTTGTTCTCTCCATTTTATTAATCAAAATTAGTATCCGTTGATTGGCGGCGTTGTAGAATTTCACTGACACGTTCGTCGAATACTTCAACAGGGATATCCATCAGGGTTAAGCGAGCCCGGCGTCCCCGTTGACCGGTTCCGATACCTTCTACCACCTTTCCGATGATGCCTAGGGTTACTAATGCATCGATGGTTTTTCTAAAGGTTGGCAGAGCCTGTTTTTTTACTCCGAATTCTTCGCAGATTAATTGGTAACGTTCATAGACCTTTGCGATGGTTGTAGAGCTTGATTTTTGGGCTTTTAGTTCTCGCGTGAGTGCAGCAAGAACGAGAATTTCCTGGTCACGGAGACCATACAAAACATCAGAACGTAACTCCGAATAGACTTCTTGTTTGGCTCTCCGGATTAAATCAGGTGTAATTGGACGGACATTATACCTGTCTGCGGCTTTTCCAGCAAGATACATTATTTCAATACCGTGTCGGGCATTCTGTGTTGATGCAGCGATATTGGCAACCATGTGTAGAATTTCATCGGTAACTACGTCTTTATGGAACGCCATTTCAGCGCGGTACTTGAAGATTTTATAAAGCTCATCTTGGTCATAAGCTGGCATATCAATTCGATCATGAAGTCGACCAGAAAGAGGAAAACTCAGAGTATTTTGCCAATCAACAACACGGCAGGCGATTAGCGTTGAGATGAATGCCTGTCCATGCTCTGCTACTTCACTGGCATGAATTAAACTGAGAAGATCTTGCCCGAGCAAATAAGCTTCATCAAGACATAGGACTAAACGGATTTTTTCCCGGGACAGTCGGCGATTAATCATTGTAGTAATTTCTTCATCAGAAAATCCACGACTTGTAACTTTGAACCTTTCTGTAAGTAAATCACGAAGAATCGCACTTTTTGTCCTAAACATAAAGCAGTCGTAGTATTCGAACCGAACTTTGATTCCACGTTTTGCGGCGGCTTTTTCCAGCCCGCGTCCAAAATAGCGGATTGAAACGGTTTTCCCAGTTCCAGGTTTTCCGACAACAGCGACATTTACCGCATAGGCCCCATCTTTGTTAAGTAAAGCTTTGAAAGTGTGACTAAGCCGGACAAGTTGATTCTCGCGGTTAGGGAGTTCAGGGGGAACAAAAGCTGGATGAAGTGTCTCTTCATTTTT
>JBHLPR010000020.1:0-37215 GCA_048939245.1 Promethearchaeota archaeon
GGAGTTTTTCCTGAAACTTACAGTCATCTTTTAACTGAACCTTGGCTAATCGATTGCGAACCTGAATTTGCATAATATCATTGGTTGAGGTGATTATCCGCGATGAAAATAATAACCCAATGATTAGCGATTCAAAATCTGTTGGGATTGTATGTATTGAAGCAAAATTTTCTTCACCCTTCGAATCCCTGAGTACAATTCGAATCACGGATTCTTGCACTACAAGATCATCGACTTGCTCACATTGAGCGTCCTTACACCTCAACACAGAAACTGACTGGGTAACTTTCAATGATCTCATCTCCAGATGAATGTCGAAGAAAGGATGATTGACTCCCTTTTATCTTGTTGGGTTATCTTGACCAGAAAGGTAATCGGTTCTACTTGATTGGGCATTCATCAAGGATTCGAAGGCAGAAAAATCACTATGGGATTCGTAGAATTGAGTAAGGCCATGATAGTACCAAAAGCAATGATGAACACGCTCACTGTTAACAACCAATAACGCCAGAATCGATAATATGACAAAAGCAAAACCTCTTTTACCTTCATGGAATGTGACAGGCTATTAACTTGAATCCGTCAAATTAGCCTCATAGGCGTGAAGACCGATGAACATTTTAGCCCTCAATAGTAGTCCCCGAAAAGACCGAGGTGGAACTGCGCTGGTTTTAAATACCTTCTTAGAAGGCGCAAAAGACGTAGGTGCAGAGATCGACCTCGTATATATCCACGATTTAGAAGTCAAACCGTGCCTAGGATGTTTTACTTGCTGGATAAAGACCCCAGGGAATTGTGTCCAAAAAGATGACATGCAAGACCTGTTGAAGAAGCGACAAGCCGCAGATGCGTTGATTCTGGCTTCTCCCGTCTACGTTGATGGAATGACTAGCACAATGAAAGCGGTGCTGGACCGGTCTATTCCATTGGTAAAACCTTTCTTTGAAATCCGTGATGATCATTGCCGGCATCCACCCTTACACGATCAGAAACCCATTGATGTCGCGTTGGTTTCGGTGTCAGGGTTCACAGAATTAGACAATTTTGATCCACTGGTAGCCCATATCAAGGCTTTTTGCAAGAATTTGAATGGTAACTATGCGGGGGCCGTTCTTCGACCCTTAGGCGCGCATTTGCAAATGTTCAAGCAAATGGGATTACCTGTTGATGATGTTTATAACGCCATCAGGCAGGCAGGTAGAGAATTTGTCCAAAAGGGGACGATTAGCGCAAAGACTCAGAAGACGATAAGTCGAGAGCTCGTACCTAGAGAAGAATATGTAAAACGGTTGAATGTTGCTTTTCAACGGGAGATAGAAGCCAACAAATAACTGAACGTTATATACCTAAGGTGTGTTTACCTATAGGAGCATATATTTTAGCCTCCGAAATGAAGAATAACCACCTCTTGTTCAAAAGGGAAGGACCTGTTGGTGGTAATTCGACGAACGTCCACTGTCACATTGATAGTAATCCTAGCCTTAGTTTTTCCGCTAGTTGGGATTTTTCATGGTTTGAATTTTCGCTGTCAGGCACCACCACCTGGACCAGACATGTTGTCTGCTGGTGTTGGATATTCTGTTATTGAAACAACTACTCACCTATATGCGATTGCAGGTGAGTACCAAGAAATGGGGAGTAACCATTGTGATGTTTTGATATTATGCCCAGATAAGAAAATACATGGCGGTTTAGGAAATGATAGTGCTCAGGAAATCATTGAATGCCAAGACGGAGGGTTTGCCCTCATAGGGTATACAACGAGCTATGGAGCCGGAAAGGCCGATCTGTGGTTGCTCCGTACTAATTCAACCGGGCATCACTTATGGAACAAGACCTTTGGAACAGCTGAAGACGAATACGGAACCGCACTAATCAGATACCAAAACAATGACTATGCAATCATAGGATATGGTAGCGGCGATAATGGTAATAAACAAGATGTGTGGGTTCTTCGAACAGATTCGATGGGAAATGTACTTTGGAATAGGACCTTTGGCGGTTCAGAAACCGATACTGGTTGGTCAATTATTCTCAATGCTGCAGGTCAATTGGTTATTACGGGAACAACTGAGAGCTTTGGTGCAGGAGATAAAGACATTTGGCTACTTTGTCTTGACGGTTTCGGTAACCATCTGTGGAATCAAACCTTTGGAGGAAAAGATGCAGATAGGGGATGGGATGTCACACTGGCACATGATGGTGGCTACGCCATCATTGGATCGACTACTTCATCAAGAGGAAATGACACAGACATTTGGCTAATACGCACAGATGCAGCTGGCAACCAAATAATGAACACCACCATTGGTGATACCAGGGACGATGAGGGATTGAGTATAATTACAACTGTACAAGGAGATTTTGCTATGACAGGCTATGCCGATGGACGAGAGACAATTTGGTTTGATCGGTCTGCGGGATATGGAGCATTTTTTGGTGGGTATCAGGAGCATATCTTTGGAACTTCGATTATAGAAGTGTCTGAAGGTGGGTTTCTTATAGTTGGTGGAATAAACGCAACTTCAACAGAAAATAGCCGAGTAGTATACTGGAGGCTTCCCAGTCACTATGGTCCGCCAGAAATATCGTTATTGTGGTTGATATTTAGCATATTATATTACGGGTGGCCAATACTCATAGTAATTCTGGTGATACTCGCTATTATGATATGGAGAAAGCGGACACAGAAAAATCTGAAGTGATATTAGCGCTGTTCTTGTTTTCCTGTGATCCGAGAGGTAGTTACCAAAGAATAGAGGTTATTCTGCGTGTGGATTAATTCTTTTTCTTCTTCCGCAGTTTAGGAAAGAGACGCCCTGTGTGTTTCATATATTCTCGATATGCATCGCCAAATTGCTCAATCATCATTTCTTCTTCGATGCGCATGCGAGATGCAATAGTGACGAGGCCTAAAATCATGATTATTAGAAGAATGATGTTAAGGCAAATGAAGAATAATCCAAGGTTGAAGATGAAATAGACTAGATACATTGGATGGCGAATGTGTTTGTAGGGTCCACTGGTTACCATAGCATGGTCATCTTTGATTTCTAAGGTTCCAGAGACTTGTCGTCCTAAATGTATCCCAACCCAAGTTATTCCCAAAACCATCACGATACAGATCACAATACCTGTCAATTGCAGCCAGAATTGATAGGCAAAAGCAAGTTGAGTAATCGGAGGGATGAGAAATGGAAACAGACTCCAGATAACGATGAATACAATCATGGCATAAACCAAGACGATACGTGATAGAACCAACCATTTACTCTCATATTGGACTTGGTCTGCCCAACGTTCCTGGCGTGTGCGTTTTTGTCCTAGGGGTTGTGCTTTGCGACCATAATAGCCACGAATTCCCATAAAGATAAGGAAGAGGATGAGCATAGCGATGTGAAAGAAAAGATCCTCATACAAAGGAACAACAACCTTCAGCTTATGGAGCTTCTCTTAAAACGGGCTTATAAGGAGTTATACATGCGTGGTCAACTCCTCGCCGACTAGCGGAACCGATGAATAGAGAAAATCACTTAAAGCCGTCGACACCAAAGCTCAGGTGCAACTGAGATTCAGGAAGGAGCCTAATGAAACGTAATCCGATTCATGCCTACCGTGGCACAAAACTGCATTGTAAGAATTGGCAAATCGAAGCCATTCTTCGAATGCTCCAAAATAATTTGGATCCGGATGTTGCCAAAGATTGGGAGAATCTAATTGTGTATGGAGGAACTGGGCAGGCGGCTAGGACTTGGGAATGTTTTGATAAGATTGTGGAAACGTTGCATGAGCTTGAGCCTGATGAAACAATGCTCGTCCAGTCAGGGAAACCAGTCGCCGTCTTTAAAACCCACACAGATGCCCCCCGTGTCCTAATTGCTAATTCATTGATTGTTCCGTTTTGGGCGACGGAAGAAAATTTCCATGCATTGTATAAGAAAGGATTGACGATGTTCGGGCAAATGACGGCTGGGTCGTGGATTTACATTGCTACCCAGGGAATTCTGCAGGGAACCTTCGAAACCTTTGCGGCTGTTGCGGATCGCCATTTCGGTGGTTCCTTGAAAGGAACCTTAACCTTGACAGGTGGAGTAGGAGCTATGGGTGGTGCCCAACCGTTGGCGGTCACATTTAATGAGGGCGTGGTTATCGCAGTTGATGTCGATGAAGCTGCCATTGACAAACGGATACGAGCAGGCTATTGTGAACTGAAAACCGAAAGCCTTGATGAAGCCCTAGCCCTTGCTGATGAGGCCCTCGGAAAGAAGATGCCGCGGTCTATCGGTTTGGTAGGTAATACAGCTGAAACCCACCCGGAAATCGTAAAACGGGGCGTCAAAGTGGATGTAGTCACCGACCAAACGTCAGCCCATGATCCATTAACGGGATACTATCCTGCTGGGATGAGTAAAGAAGAAGCAGATCGTCTACGTGAAACGGATCCTGCAGATTATATTCGTTACTCTAAGGAGTCGATGCTTCATCACGTGAACGCCATTCTTCAGCTACAAGATCGTGGTTCAGTTGCCTTTGATTATGGCAATAATCTTCGACAACATACGAGAACGATTGCGTGGGACGAAAAGAAAAAGCGGTGGAAGTATCCGGGATTTGTAGAAGCCTATGTCCGCCCGCTATTCTGTGAAGGGCGTGGTCCTTTCAGATGGGTAGCCCTATCAGGTGAGCCTGAGGACATTTACCGCACAGATGATTTGGTCCTTGAACTTTTTCCAGACAATTACATCTTGAAACGATGGATTAAACTAGCTCACGAAAAGGTTCAATTCGAAGGGCTGCCTGCGCGAGTCTGTTGGCTCGGATACGGAGAACGGGCTAAGTTTGGTAAAGCCCTCAATGATTTGGTGGCGAAAGGAGAACTCAAAGCACCAATCGTTATTGGTCGCGACCATCTTGACGCTGGTTCTGTTGCCTCGCCGAACCGTGAAACGGAAGGCATGCGCGATGGAAGCGATGCTATAGCAGATTGGCCTGTACTCAATGTGCTCATTAATGCGGTCGCTGGTGCGACTTGGGTATCATTACATCAAGGGGGTGGCGTGGGCATCCCGTATGCCATTTCAGCGGGTCAAGTCTCCGTGGCAGATGGCACACCTGAAGCCGAAAAACGACTTTTACGAGTTCTCACAACTGATCCTGGTTTAGGTGTGGCTCGGCATGTAGATGCGGGATATCCTGAATCGATAAAGTTCGCTAAACACCACGGGATCAAAATCCCCTTTCTAAATAAATGAAGATAGGTGACTGATAGTGAAACAAATCGTGGAATGCGTTCCTAATTTTAGTGTGGGTGATAATCCAGAAGCCATCAAGGCTATCGTAGAAGCCATTAAGCAAACAAAGGGAGTTCATCTCCTTGATTTCGAACATGACACTGCTTACAATCGCTTGGTTGTCACATACTTTGGTGAACCCCAAGCCTGCAAAGCAGCCATGCTGAGCGCCGGAAAAGTTGCTGTCCAACGACTCGACATGCGAAAACACACTGGACAACACCCACGGATTGGAGTGTTGGATGTGGCACCTTTTGTTCCTCTGAAAAACATCACTATTAAGGAGTGTATTCAGTTATCGAAGGAATTTGCTCAAACTTTTGCGGAAAAGAATCAGGTACCAGTTTATTTGTACGGTGAGGCAGCTGAGACTCCTGAGAAAGGAGATGTCGATTGGATTCGAAAAGGGGAGTGGGAGGAATTAGAAAGGAACATGCAAGATCCCGAACGCCGACCAGCCTTTGGTCCCAATAAGCCACATCCGAGCGCAGGTGCTACCATGACAGGGGCCCGAGAGGTAATGGTAGGTCTGAATATCAACTTAGGAACCACTGACCTAGGCATTGCGAAGGCAGTAGCAAAGGCGATTCACAAGAAGAAAGGAGGCCTTGTCCGTATCAAGGCAATGGGTTGTCTTTGGGAAGATCGCGGAATCACTCAGATAGGTATTACTAATACTGACTTTCGAAAGTCCCCGCTCTATCGACAATTCGAGTTGGTGAAAATCGAAGCTGCTAGATATGGTGTCCCCGTGGTGGGAGCCGAATTTTGCGGGCTGGTGCCCATTCAAGCTCTTGTGGATGTGGCCAACTACTATCTTCGCCTTGAAGGATTTCATATGGAGGACTTGCTTGAAGTGGCTATTGATCGGAAACTTGCTGAAGTCGACCCCAAGCACACAAGTATTCTATCTTCTGAATAATCCTGAAGCTGTGAATTTATTAGGTGCAATCGCCTTCAGTGATAGTAATGGAACGCTTAGATCTTGATATGGTCATTTTGAATGCCTCGGAATTGATAACAGTACGGGGAGCTAGCCATGCCCCGAAACTCAGAGAAGAGCTCAATGAGTTAGGCATCATTGAAAACGGGGGCGTGGCGATTCGGGGCAACCAAATCGTTGCGGTAGATACTACGAAGAATATCAAGCGCTTGGTAAAGCCGGGAAGTCATCCACAAGTGATTGATGCCAACAAACAGACGGTGATGCCAGGACTTATTGACCCGCACGCGCATCTAGTGTTCGCTGGGAGTCGTGAACGTGAATTTGTCCAAAAGATTCAAGGCGCTAACTATATGGAAATACTCGAAGCGGGCGGTGGCATCAACGTTACCGTGAACGCCACCCGAAAAGCCAGCAAAAACACATTGGTACGCTTGGGACGACTGACTTTGAATCGAATGTTGGAATATGGTACCACCACTGTTGAAGGAAAATCAGGTTATGGTCTTGATCCCAAGCACGAGTATAAACAACTCTATGCGATGCGTGATTTGAATCTCATTCATCCAATAGATATTGTTCCCACGTTTATGGGAGCCCATGTAGTGCCTACCAAGTTTAAAGATAAGCCTGAAAGCTATGTGAAGTTAATTGTTGAGAAGATGATTCCTCACGTAGGAAAAAGGGGAATCGCAGAATTTTGTGACGTCTTCACCGAAAAAGGGGTATTTGATATTGACCAATCCCGTCGAATTCTCCAAGCTGGCAAGGAATATGGCCTTATACCGAAAATCCATGCGGATGAAATGACGTCCTTAGGTGGTGCTGAGTTAGCCGCGGAGGTTGGCGCAATTTCCGCAGATCATCTATTACAAGTCTCTAAAAAGGGTATTAGGGCATTGGCAAAGAGGCAGGTGGTAGCGGTTCTCCTTCCTGCGACGGCTTTCGTTTTAATGGAGAACCAGTATGCGCCTGCTCGTGATTTAATGAAGGCAGGGGTTCCGGTTGCATTAGCTACTGATTTCAATCCTAACTGTATGACCGAGTCGATGCAATTGGTCATGACCCTTGCATGTGTAAACATGCGTATGACACCCGCAGAAGCCATCTGCGCTGCCACAATAAATGCCGCTCACGCCGTTAAACGATCACATCTAGTTGGAAGTCTAGAGCCGAACAAGCAAGCGGATATCCTTATCATGGATGTTCCCAACCACGCCCATATCCCCTATCATTTCGGGGTAAACCTCGTCGATAAGGTCATAAAAGGCGGAAAAGTAGTCTATTCCGCACATTAGCGGAGTTACGTTTTTTATCGGTTTTTATTAATTAAATAGACAAAAATAATAATATTCACATCAAAATTAGCTATTTTCCATCACTAGAAGAAGCCAGCAGGCTTTATTTGAAGATATATACTATGGTGCCCAGAGGTACTGGCATATTTTTTCTAGGCCGTTAATGCCCCAGCGGGATATCAGTGGAGGTAAGCTGCCTCGAGTGGAGTACGGAGGAGGCTAGCAGTCACCATAATCTCCACATTAAAATAAAAACCAGTGGCTATGGAAGAAATGAATGAACTCAAATGATAAGAAACTAATACTCCTAATCTCCGCTTTTATCGCTGCATTCGCCATATTCGCAATTACAACAAGCATACAGCCAGTTGAAGGATGTTATCAGTCTCCACCCGCAAGATCATTAACTAAATACTTCCGATACGATTATCTCAACGAAGAAATCCTAGATGGCTTCCTTGAATGCCCGCTAGCATACAACATTGTTGGTCTACCGGTTAACGTTACTTGGTGGTCCTACGGTAAAACTCACAGCTACTTCCTTGGAACCTTCTACACCGATCACAATGGTGCGATCGTTTTAGAAGATATCCCGAGAGGTATCTACCAAATTGACTATTATTGGAACGGCGCACTCGAAACAGAAGAATTGGCTGTTCGATGCTGTATGCGAGACTGGACCTACTTCAACTTTTTAGATGCGAAAGGTGGAGATTGTAATAATTTTCCTGAGATGGGGACACGGATTTTTACCACGGATCCCCTTCTCAATTACTTCCCTCTGACCTGAGGATTTCGTAGTAACATCGTTGACAGGATGCCTATTTTTTATGAAACAGTAAGTGTGCGAGATTTAGAGCCGGTCACGAACGCTCCACGTTCTCCATGCGCTGAAATATCGTATTGTAGTCTTATGGCTGAGTCTTTCGAGAAGACTAGATGGGGACGGAATAGGGCTTGGAAACTAATCTCCAATTCCTGTTTTGGATTGATACTTTTTTCGATTGATTTTTGATAAGTGGGTTTTATGTATCGTACAGGAGTTTTTCTCATCACTTGTCGCGTAGTTGTTGGAAAAACAAAAGATTGCGATAACGAGCGAACCAGAATTCTCAATAGGAGAGTTGATTCCGTGTTATTCTTAATTTGAAATTTGAGTTTTCCGCGTTGTAATCTCTTCGATGTGCTTCTGAATGTTCTGGGAATCTCAATCCGCCATTGGATAAAATCGTCTGGTGTTCGATTCCATTGATCAACCAACTTTTCGCACTCTCGAAGAACAATATCGTTCTATTCATTAAATTCCTTGGCAGAGTGATTAGACTTCAAAAGCTTCCAATTGCTCTTGTACTTGGGCAACGATTTGCCCTGTTCGTAGGATTTGCCAAAGTTGGTCTATGGCTTTGTGTAGTAAAAAGTCCTGGGTTAACCGGTCAACAGGTTTTGCTTCATGTTTTAAGTGTCTGGGTAGGTTCTTATGAATCACATCATACGCGATTTGGCAGCCTTTTCCTAGCGCTAGGGTCTTGTTTAATCGTCGAATGTCTATTCCCTGAATTGCGCAAAGATATTCAATCGCAATGATATGTTCTACGTTGTTTAGGATTTCTTGGGCATGGCGTGCAGCGATTGTTCCCATACTCACATGATCTTCCTGATTAGCCGCTGTGGGTATCGATTGGATACTGGCAGGGGTTGCCAAGGTTTTACACTCCGCTGTTAGTGCCGCAGCCGTCAGTTGGGCGAGTCCAAGTCCAAAATATACCCCTTGATCTTCGAGTTTAGGATGAATCAGTAGCAAGGGGAGACCGTTGTTCAGTTTATCATCGATTAGGCGAGCGATGCGGCGTTCGGCAATGCTTCCAAGGCTTGTTAAGGCGATTCCGAGTAAATCCATGACAACCGCGATAGGTTGACCATGAAAGTTTCCACCTGAAAGGAAAATATTTGAGCTGGGGAATATTAGTGGATTATCGGTAGCAGAATTTATCTCAATTGTCACAATTTTTTCAGCATATTGTATCGCATCACGAGCGGCCCCAAAGACTTGGGGTGTACAGCGGATGGAGTAAGCATCTTGTACGCGTCGCGTTTTATGAGCGGCATCGATGGCCGCTTCAAACGTTTCAGGGGAAATCTTTAGTTGTTCAAGATGTTTTCGAATCTGATTACGTTTGCGTTGTAGATGGCTAACAGAATCTGGGGGTTCAATTGGAATTTGGTTATCAATGGCGATTACTGTATGGATTGCTTGCTGTAGAATTGATTTCAGTGCTTCATGCTCTTCCTCTGAATCAACACCAAACGATTCATGGAATTTTTTCATGGCAATCTGAGCTTGCTTAGCCCGTTCAGCTGAGGTTTGGACTTGAGAGCTTTCCGATAGGACTGCAAAGAGATTTCGTGCAGATTGCAATTGCCCTGGATGTGGGCGAACTTGATGGATACGCGAGTCAAAGGCATCGAGGACAGCCTCCAAAGCTTCCATCGAGAGCGCAGCGGCGATTTCTGCTGATGCTACAAGTGTTTGTGCATCAGCTGTGGTGAGAGCCGCAATGGCGGTCATGATTTGTGTGCCATTAATGAGGGCTATCCCTTCTTTGGGTCCAAGTTCAATCGGTTTGAGTCCTGCTTGTTTGAGAGCTTGAGCGCCGGTGAGAATTGTACCCTTATACTCAGCTTCCCCTTCCCCAATTAACACAAGCACCATATGAGCTAGTGGTGCAAGATCACCGCTCGCGCCTACGGAGCCTTTTTCGGGAATGATTGGGTGGACTTCGTGATTTAGAAGGTCAATGAGGAGTTGCAGTGTTGAAATACGGATTCCAGAGTTGCCCTTCGCGAGCGTATTTGCTCGAAGGAGCATCGCAGCACGGACTACTTCTTTGGGTAAGGGGTTTCCAACACCAGCGGCGTGACTGATGATTAGGTTTCTTTGTAAGGTCAGAGCTTTATGTTCAGAGATTATAACTTCGCTAAACGGTCCAAACCCAGTAGTGACTCCATAGATGATTTCTCCTGAATCAATCAGTTTGTTAATGAAATTTGTCGCGTTTTGGACCTTCTTTTTAGCTTTGGGAGATAATTTCACTTTGGTTCCATTTCGGGCAACAGATACGATATCATCAATTGTGAGGGTTTCACCATCAATTACTACTTGAGGTTCACTCATTGGTTTCACCAGCGCGAATCCTCTTTGCCTATCACTTCAAGGCTAAAAAAAGATTCATTTGTGCAGCGTAATGCCATTTCCTTTATATGAGTGCATGCTTGAATTAATGGAGCTCAAAAAGCTAATTCTTTTGATAGAGAGTGATAGCGATTTGGCTTATCCCGCCCCACTTAGTTTCTTTCCCCGTTGGATAATATGTTTCGATTTTTATTGAGTCGTCACTTAGAATGAGTTCGAGTTCCTCAAGCATCCGCAGTTGTTCAGCAACATCCACTGCGCGATAAATGAGTTTCCCACGTGCCCGAATGGTAACGGAGCCTTTCCGTTTAATTTGATGCTGGCATGCTCGCACATATTCTACCGTTCTCTTTTTTCCAACATAGACAATATCTTCAATCCAGTCTTTTTCAGCCGTAGGAACAGATTCATGGGAGGGAGCAAGTTGAGTAGTGAATTGTGGTGCTTCTTTGGTAGTTCGTGTGATGGTTGAAAATCCTAAGAGGGGGGGAGTAGGAGTTTCTGTGTCTGAGAATGGAGCCATCTCTTCTGCTTGTTGATCGAGAATTGGAAAAGTTGATGGAGGAGCTTTCGCTTGGTATGAGTCTAGCTTGGCAATCTCTTCTTCCAGCATCTTCATGGTAAACCGTTGTTTCGGTTTCCAACTTACTGTTCGGTTAAGTAGGTCATTGATGAGTTTTGGATTTTTTGTATAAATACCCGCCTCGTCTTTTGAAAACAAACTGTCCGTTGTGAGATTTTGCGAGGAGATAAGTGCAGCTTCACCGTCAACGATAATACAATTGGCATGCAGATTGGGACAGGCATGAATCACCACGCGATCATATAAGAACATTTCAATGGCTTCTGGATCCGCTTGGCCTTTCAGCCAATGTTGCCAACTTACGGAGGTAATCACTTTAACTTGAATGTCTCGCGGGATTGTCTTTAGAATGTATTCAGCAACAGCCATCGAAATAGTGGGAGATACCAGAATGATGGATTCCTTCGCTGAGGCAAGAAGATCCTCCAATAAATTGTTCAACCCATTTAAAGTATTTACAAAAACAGTCTTCGTTTTTTGCGGTAATTCAGATGAAAGAGAATATATCTGGTTAGCTGTCGGATATTCAGCTGAACCTTCATAGAATGCGGCGATATATTGTTGCACTTCCTTTACAAGAGAAGGATCAGAGGCTATGAGACCTAATTCGTGAGCGTTTCGGGATTCCTTGGACGAAATATCTGCTGAACCTACAGACACCCTTTCTTCCGTTGCAATTATTTTGAAATGGATACGTGGCCTGTGGATAACTTCGACAGCCCGATTCAACGGTTGGCTCATTTGTTGAAGAAGGTCGGAATTGGTTTTATTAGCAACAATTGTTCGCAGAATTATTGAGTTATCCGTTGTATCAAGCAGTGTCCGAAATTTCGACTCTGTGAGGCGAGGAAATCCTAACCAAACGAATATTTCAGCAGACTGGATTAAGTATGAATATTCCGATTCATAATTTGGGTCGCCCAAGTAAAGAGGGTCTTTGATGTGTTTCTCATCAGCGACTGAAAGTAAATCTATGATAATGGGAAAGATTTTCGTCTGAATCTTGTGATGAAACTCCCATATGAACATCAAGATTACTGAGCCTATGATAAGAATAATGGCTAACGCAGGAAACATTTCCGAACCTAGCTCGCCCATTTGCTGGAAATTCGTCCACCCTTAGGCGATATCTTCTTATTTTATCTTTTGGCAGTAAATGCAGATTGTTGTATGTTTAATAGATTGTTATAAATTTCGAAGGGAAGTCTAGTCAAATCCTGCGAAAAGCCACTTCTTTATGATTTTCTTATTGAATATTTATGACTCCTGTCGAAGATAGGAATGAGAGGACCAACTAAGGAGAATAAGTACAAGGCATATTGTATAGGGTGCTACGAGTATTGAGCTCAAGATCATAAGGACAACACCCCCAGGAAGAAATCCCAGTTGAAAAATAAGTACGGGAATAATTGCTACCCACGAAATGACAGGGAAGGTGATCATAAGAGCGACTGGTGTTTCGTTCTTAGCGCGTGACGAGTAGGGATAACGACTTCCTAATCCCACACCAATAGCTGTAGCGATTAATACAGCATGGGGTAGTATTGCGAATGCTATTGCCAGCAAGTAGGGGTTTCCGAGAAGAGTGGCAAAATAAATTGCGAAGGGAATTGCCAGACAGATGGGTGTGACGAGAAATTCAGAGTACTTGATAAAAGTGAGTTTTAACGGTGCGACTGGTGACAGACGAACAAGATAGATACTGCCATACTCTCCCTGAAAAGGATCAGCTGAAGATATTGCAAGCAGGGGTATTATTACAACAAGTAGGACAGCATACAATGTTTCAATAGCTGGTACCAAATCGAATGGAATCGGAAGCGGAGAACCTAACAAGGGAAATATCAGAATAAATATGAATGCAAACACAAAATTCGAGATCAATCCGATTAGATAGAAGATTTTTCCGGGTTTGCGTATTCCCGTCACAAAATCTTTCTTAAACAGAGCTCGAAGGGGAGTTGTTGTAGCAGAGAAGATGATTGGGAGCCGACTTAGCGCCCCAAGTGTTGTTCCTCTTTGTCGGGTGACTGCAGCAAGTTCCTCGTAGAGATCAATGGTTATCTTACTTGTAAGCCAGCGAGTGAGACTCAAGATAACCAAATAGGCAACAACTAACCCAAAGAGTACCCAAGGAAGTGCAGGAAAATAGAGATAGGTAAAACTTCCCTCTGATCCTAATGAGGCCCCACTGAATATTATGGCTACAAGCATGTATGCAAGATTGTACAAAGGTGAGGGAAGAAGACCTCCATTGACCAACCACATGGGACTCAACACCAAGAGAACCCCGATTATCAATCCAAAATAGAAGAAGACACGAAAGAGAAGTTGCTTGGGGCGTGGTTGTGACATTAATTTGCGTATGGCATAAAGCCCTTGAGTAGCAATCGATCCAATTTCAGCAAGGAGAAAGGCAATAATTACAAAGAGGGCAAACATTTCCAGAGTTAATCCGAAATTAACTCCAAAGTACCATAAGATTGGTTGAAAGGCAACAATGATGTACAAAAAGATCAAGAGCCGTCGTGAGATAGAACGAATGTATTTTGCTGAGTAGAAGACGTGGGCTTGAATGGGTGCCGGAAGTAAGTAATCAGCATCAGCTTGTTCAGATTGAGAACTTAGTGGAACACCCATAACAGCTTTGACAATTTGTTGGGCAATGATTAGAGAGAGTACTGCATAAACGATCCAAATCGTATTGCTGCCAATGAGGCCACTATCGATTGTAAGCCAATAGAGAGCGCCTCGTAATGGAACAGGGAATACAAAGATGAGCGACCAGAGGAACCATATCACAAGAATAACGATCGCCATGGAGAGAATCTGTAACGTGATGAAGGTAGGTTGGCGAATGGATTTCCGAAGATAGTTCCAGGCTCGTCTGAGCTCCCACCGTGCCACGGTGACCGTACTAACCGCGTCCAGTGTTCCTACCTCCCCGTAATGTCCGGATATAATAGTCCTCTAAAGCAGTTCCACCTCCAACTTGGCGACGTAACTCTTCTACAGTTCCGGAAGCAACCTTCACACCTTTTGAGATAATGGTAAATTCATCACTTACTTCTTCAGCGACACTTAGATTATGAGTAGAGAGTAAAATGGTACTTCCGTTTTGAGCTAGTTCTCGGATTATCTTCTTGAGTACGTACCCGCCTTCCGGATCTAGTCCATATAGGGGTTCATCCATTAACATGACCCGAGGATTACGGATTAGTAACCCACACAATATTGCCCGTTGAAGCATTCCACGAGAGAGTTCTCCAAGATATTTGTTTAAGAACCCATGGATTTCAAAGCGGTTGATATATTCTAATCGGCGACGGTTGAATTCTGGTTCTGGAATCTGGTATAAACTTCCGATAAAGGAGAGGAATTCGTGCACTCTGAGGGTCTCATAGGCTGTGGGAGCATCTGGAAGAAACCCAAGATTCGTTTTTGCCCGCCAGGATTCTCTTAGCATATCGTAGCCCATTACGAAAATGCCTCCTTGGTTTGGACGACTGAGCCCTCCAATAAGACGAAGGGTAGTGGTTTTCCCAGCCCCGTTCGGACCAACAAGCGCGTGGACAATTCCTTGTCGTACTTGGAGATTAAAGCGATTAACCGCCAAAACCCCAGGCGGGAAAATCTTCGTGAGCCGGATAGTTTCTAAAGCCAGGACTTGTTCGTTCGCTTTAATTGCCGTATCTGACATCGCGATGACCTCTTAATGATATCTCATTATGCTTCTCCTTATCTAATCTCGGGGGCACTATTTGAGCACTAAATAATGACTCACAACCGTGCCAAATTTGTTCCCATTCACCGTACCAAGTAGATTGACTGCTTATCGCTAGTTTGTGAAGTACGGCATGTTGACTCCTACAATCTTATTATAGGTTTTTATCTTGGCAAGAAACACACCACAGGAATTGCTCTGTAGGACCAAGTAACATTCAGTTTATTTCAGATGAATGATCTGATTTCCTGGACAGCGAAGAAGTTGTTAAAAGAAGATACAAACTGAAAATGAAGATCACTACGAAGATACCTGAGGAGATAAAAAAGAAACTAGTCTTGAAAAAATCTGAGCCTAAGATAGGGAACGAAGGGGGCCAGAAAGGTGATGTCCAACCAATTGCGAATAAGATTGCCCCAATAGATAAAAGAGACGAGGCTAGAATCCAACGACCCCGATCTGATAAGTTGAGCTCCATAACTGATACCACTTACCTAGTGACGTCTCTACTAAATGAGAGTGTTTCCGAATATCTTGCCTTAACTGTTTCTCTTAACTAGCTGGGGGAGTTGATACTTTTTTATCAGCGATGATAGTTGCACGTCGCATTTGATATCGAATCAGTAATTTGTAGATTTCAACAACAACAAAAACCAGCAAGGAAAGAAGGATGATGATAATCCAATCTTGGAGTAGTAATGGGACTGTACGAAAGACTACTTGGAGAGGGGGAAAATACACGATCATCAGTTGAAGGAGAAGTGAGATTCCAACGGCTAAGAGGAGATAACGATTCTTGAAAAAGCCGACTTGAAAGAGGGAGAGATGACCCGACCGGGAATTCAGCGCGTGGACCATTTGGGTCATGACAAGCAGTGTCAAAGCTAAGGTTCCCGCTCGTAGAACAGCTTCTTCCGGAGTAAAGCCGATAGCGGGACTGGTGAGATTTATCATGCAAATGGTGAAAAGACCTAGCGTCACAAAGGCTATCGTTATTCCGACAAGCCAAATGAGAACCCAAACCCGTCTTGTTATGACACCTTCTTGAGGATCTCTGGGTTTCCGACTCATCACATCAGGTTCCATAGGGTCCATTCCCAGTGCCAAAGCGGGGAGTCCATCTGTGACTAAATTGATGAAGAGAATTTGAATAGCCAAAAGAGGTAGAGGCCATCGGAAAAAGACGGATAGGGTGATGCTGGCTAAGAAAATAACTAGGATTTCCCCTGCGTTACATGAAAGAAGATAGGAGATGAATTTTCGCGTGTTATCTCCGATACCGCGGCCTTCTTCAATTGCATTGACAATAGAGGCATAATTATCATCAGTCAAAATCATATCGGAGGCTTCTTTCGCTACATCTGTCCCAGTGACGCCCATGGCGATACCAATATCTGCATATTTGAGGGCAGGAGCATCATTGACGCCATCACCAGTCATGGCTGTAATGTGTCCGCGCGACTTGAGTGCTTGCACAATACGAAGCTTATGTTCAGGCGAGACACGTGCATAGACACGTACTTGTGGAGCCGCATCAGTAAGATCTTCATCGGAAAGGGCGTCGAGAGCACTTCCTGTAAGAACGGCATCATCTTCCTCAAACATACCGAGTTCATTGGCAATGGCGACGGCAGTGTATTGATTATCACCTGTAATCATGACGGATTTGATACCAGCTCCGCGGGCGATTTTTATTGAGTCAAGCACTTCTGGTCGGGGTGGATCCATCATACCTGTAAGACCAACAAAGACCAAATTAATTTCCACACCGTCAGGTGATATATCGCAGAGGTCTTCAGGACAGATTCGATAGGCCATTCCAAGAACGCGTAAGGCCTTATTTGCCATTTTATCGTTGTTACTAAGGATTTCTCCACGCTGATCTTTAGTTAGTGGTTGAATGCCGTTTTTGGTATAAATATGAGTACTTTGCTGGAGAACGACTTCCGGAGCACCTTTAATGTAAGCGATGGTTTCCTGTTCAGGACTGTCATGAAGTGTGGACATGCGTTTGCGGTCTGGATCAAAGGGAAGTTCAGCAATGCGGGGATATTCCTTCAGGAGGGTTTCGGTATAACCGGCTTTTTGTGCAGCAACAACTAGGGCCCCCTCAGTTGGATCACCGACCACTTCCCAGCCATCATCTTGCTGTCGAACCATAGCATTGCTACAGAGTGCCCCGATTCGAAGCAGCAGGGCAAGTTGAATATTATCTAACGGATTAATTTGCTGACCATCAACAAAAAAGGATCCCTCAGGTGAGTATCCAGCTCCAGTGACAGTGACTGAATAGTCAGGAACATAAAGCTCACGGACGGTCATTTCATCCTTAGTTAGGGTGCCAGTTTTATCTGAGCAAATGATATCCGCTGAGCCAAGGGTTTCTACGGCAGGCAGACGCCGAATTATGGCATTGCGTTTTACCATCCGTTGAACACCCAATGCGAGTGTGATAGTGACGACAGCGGGGAGTCCTTCCGGGATAGCAGCCACAGCTAAAGCGACTGCGATAACAAAAAGGTCGAGAAAAGTTGAGAAGTCAAGGATAGTAAATAACCAATCAACAACAACCTGAACGGTTAGCACAGTCATACAGATGATGAGGATGGCAATGCCAAGTTGTCGACCCAACTGTCGCATTCGTTTCTGTTGAGGCGTCTCCTTTTCTCCTGCCTCTGAAATGAAGCCCGCGATACGTCCAATTTCGGTATTCATTCCAGTTTCGGTGACAACAGCAAGACCTCGACCCGAAGTGATTGCGGTGCTTGCACGTACCATATTTGCCTGCTCGGCAAGGGGAATATTACGGTCAAAAATCCTGTCCGCTTCTTTTTTCACAGGCAAAGATTCCCCAGTCAGGGAGGCTTCATCAGTGTAGATGTTATGGGATTCGATGAGACGAGCATCAGCGGGCAAGCGATCGCCCATCTCAAGACGTAAGATGTCTCCAGGAACAACTTCTGTGGCAGGAACATCGATAGGTTCCCCATCACGAAGGACATGGGCTTGAGGGGCTGCCATTTTTTGTAGTGCTTCGATGGATTTTTCTGCACGATACTCCTGGGTGAAGCCTAGGATGGCGTTAATCACCACAATAATCATGATGACAATAGAATCGACTGGAGCTTCCGGTATTCCACTCATTATGCTAGCATAGACGTTGACCACCAGGGAGATTATCGCAGCGAAAATTAGAATGATAACCAGTGTATCCTTGAATTGGGAGAGAAACATCGAGAGGGCGCCGGGTCCCTTCACTTCTTCAAGGGCATTGGGACCATATTCAACCAACCGACGTTGCGCTTCCTCCTGGCTTAATCCGTCGTTTTTGACCTGCAACTGTTTCATGACTGCAGCGGCGTCCTCAGTGTGTGGATGAGGTGTTTTATTATTCAAAGACACGTCCGTCCATTGGTGAGCAGGTCATACACATTCGTTTGTTATTCAGGCTCTCAGCGCGTCTCGTTTATATAACATTGTGCTTTAAGAGCGGAGAATAATAATCTGAACTTGTTATCATTTGTCAGGCGTCTCAGTTTTCGATTCTTTGGGGAATAGAATCTTGGCGATGCCGTTTCGGTCTTTTTCCTCTATTTGATTGAGGAGAGTTTCTATTCGATAATCCACAGTGATATTGCCTTCTTTGTTTTGAACCATGACCCCACCAAGCATGTCCACGACCTCTTTTCCAACCGCAACTTTCGCGCTTTGTCCCGCGCCTTTTGAGATTGCTGTTCCAAGGCCGGTTATTTTTGAGATTACAGGACGATCTTCCTTTCGAGCAAGAATCACTAATTCTCCGCCACCAATCTGAATCCCGGCATTGATTATTAGGTTTTTTAGGAAGGTTTTGTATTTGGCAGTACCCCGTTCTTTTTCAAATCGTTTTCTCGCTTGATCGAAAGCCTGGGTGATCATATTCGCTTTGGCATTCATGGTTCGCATATGTGCATCGTTCCGAGCCTTCCCAATCAGTCGATCACCTGAAGCCTGTGCCATTTGCTTCCGTCGATCTACCCAACCAGCGAGATTTGATCGGGCATTCTCAAGAGCTTCCTCACCAAGTTGTCGGGCAGCAATTTCCGCGTCCTTGATGATTTTATTAGCTTCAGCTTTGGCTTCTTCGATGATTGTGTTTTGAATTTGTTCGCCCGCTGAGGAAGTACTCATTTCGCTGCACCTCCGAAGGAATATACTGCGGAGACGATGAAGTCCACCGTCTTCTTCATGTTCTTAGCCCCTTGCTCTTCAATGGCAGCGGCCTCCTTGTCTGCTTTGCCAAGGATAGTTTTCGATTGGGTGTTGGCTTTTTTCTCCACTTCAGTACGGAGGGCATCAATCTCTTCAGCTAATTCACTCCGAACCTTCTGTTCGGTTTCACGCGCTTGCCGCTCTGCATCACGTTGGATTTGTTCTGCTTTGGCCTGCGCTTTCTCAATTATCTTGGCTGCTTCAGCTTCGGCTTTCTGAACGCCAGTTAGGACCTCGCTCATCGTTAACACCGAGAGATATTCATAATCGTTGAGCCGTTAATCGCCTTTCAACGATGACCTATCCTAATAAACCTTTACGCTATACAGACTTAGCCTATTTGGTTAAGGGGATGGCGAAGCATTTACCGAAACGGAATAACCGTTCTAGCTCTGAGTGCTTCAGGTTTTCATCGTGCTTACCCAAGCAAGGCTCAAAGCTCAGTAAATTGGTTCAAAAGAAAAAGAGAGGAGGCTTAGAGCCTCCTTAAGGATCATTGGATTCTGTAATCACTCAATGTCGTTTTCGGCGGGTAATAATTGTTATTCCAAGACTAAGGGCGATGCCAAAGAGGATTGCTACTGCGGGGAAACCGGGGACAACTCCGCCATCTGTTGTCGTGTCAAAGTAGCGAAACGCCCAGGTTTCTTCGAAATGGACTGGAGAAGGTGAAGTTCCTCGACCTCCAAAGAGGATGCTGCGCTGCGCCCTATCATCATAGGTCATATATGCACGACACGTTCCTGGCGGATGAGGGCTAGGCGTGAGTTGCTCCCAGGTGTCAGTGTTGAAATCATAGATCCAGGTTTCATCACTGAGATTGGTTTCATCAAAGTCTCGGGTTCCACCAAAGAGGATAACTCGATCCATTCCATTGTCATACGCTAGACCCTGCGAGCAGAGATCGGAGGGCAATGAGGCACGTTCGGTCCAAGTGTTACTGGTGTAATCGTAAGCCCAAACATCATCGAGAACATTGCCTCCTAGTCCAATGCCACCGACGAGAATGACCTTGTCTGATTCGCTATCGTAGACCATTCGGTGGTCGAACCTGGCTGGAGGATTAGCTGATGGGGCCCGATTAGCCCATGTGTTTGTTTCGTAGTCATAGGTCCAGGTGTCGTCGAGAAGTGCTGCTCCATCTCCAAGACCACCGAAAAGGAGTTGTCTTTCAGCCTGTACGATATATGTCATATCACCCCAAGCGGATCCTGGTGGGTGACTTGCCGTTGTGCGATTGGTCCATGTATTGGTCGTATAGTTATATGCCCAGGTCTCATGAAAAGTCACAATGCTGGCATGCGCACCACTGAGGTGACCTCCGAAGAAGATGACTTGTTGGAAATCCCAATCATAACTAAGATAATGTCCTCCTGTTGGAGGCGGTGAAGAGGAAGGCGCACGATTTGTCCAAGTATTCGCACTATACTCGTAGGCCCAAGTATCTCCTAGATGGCTGAAAGTGGCATTGAATCCCCCGTAGAGAATTACAAGCCCTGAGTTGAGATGAAAAGTTAGTGGCGAGTGTGTCCGGGGTTCAGGGGCTGTGGTAGGCGACCTATTAGTCCATTCGCCCATCGGAATGCCTAACACTTGAGTAGGTGTCAACATCATGAAGGCAGAAGCAATGAGAACCGTAAATCCCAAAACCACGAGGCCTTCACTTATTCGTATCTGATTTTGCAATATTGTTCTCACCTCTTATTGCAAAGATTGCGTAATGTCTGACACAATCTGAATAACGAAAGGGACACTTTACTAATATATATGATACATACCTCCTGAAAGAGGAGTTGAGATAACGGTTAAAGCTGGTAAACAGGACATTACCTAATGGCGGGAGCGTGCTGAGCAAATTCGTAAAGAGTGAAGAACCCTTTTGTTAGAATTAATGAGATCGAGTTGTGTTATGACACCTTCAGCGAGTTGACCAACCCTGCGATGTTATTAATCATGAGATTGGGAGCACATGTTTTCATGTGCTTACTCGAAGAATACTCGGATACCTGCCCACACTAAACCTGCTCAAACCTGATGTGCTGACTGTAAAATTCTAATAAGCCTTATCATCAGTTGGATTTCTAAATTTTCAAGAACCTTACGAAACCTTAAGAATGGGAAAAATAGTACTATCGTCTCCCAATCGAAATTATATTTCAAGTGTTCTTACGGTGACAGAAATGAGTGATGAACCCCCCGTCTCAATGGGAAAGGCATTCCGTTACACTACCATCGCATGTGAGATTCTCGTTTTTGCGATGGTTGGATGGATTATTGGACCTTATATCTGGGGACCAAACGGACAATATCTTGGAGCTCTTATTGGGGCATTGGTTGGCACATTAATGATGTTTTGTACCTTGTTCTATTTAGCAGGACTCTTTGGTAAAAAGGAGGAACAAGCGTAAGAAGAAGGCTTATCAAAAAGAATAGAGAAGGTAAGTTACGATGTCAGTCGCACGATACAGTTTCATCAATGCAAAAATCAGAGGATATAAGGCAGATATGCTTACATCCGACCATTGGGACGCCTTGCTTGGAGCACGAGATATGTATGCAGCCCTCCGAGTACTTGATACAACGAGTTACTCAGAAATCGTTAAAGACTTTGATGAAACCGCATTGCCCCAAGAAGTCGAACAAGCTCTACAATTAGATTTCAACCGAGTTCTTTCAGAAATCCATGTCGATATCCCAAAAGGTTCACAACCCTTAATGAACTGGATAACACGGAAGTTCCAGCGTGAAGTGGTCAAACCTATTCTCCGATTGTATGTCACCGATAAAGAGCCAAGTCTTGCTGAAAAATTGTTAGTTCCAGTTGATCCCTTTACCATTGAAGTGCTTTTGAACCTGTTAAAAGCTAAAGATCTTAATGAATTTGTGTCAAAGCTTCCAGATCCTTACTTTCGCCATATTATCAGAGAATACCTTCCACAATATGAGGAAACTGATCGACTTGTAATCATCGAGCAGGCAATAGACGCCGATATTTTACAAAACCTATTTTTTGAAGCACAAAAGCAGAAGGGATTAGATAAAGAGGTCACTACGAAACTCGCAGGTGTTGAAATCGACCTAGTAAACCTGATGACGACACTTCGCACATTCTTTCTAGGAATCGAAAAAGCAGAGGCGGAAGCACTTCTACTCGATACCGAATATAGGCTTTCTCGCGCTCTGTGTAAGGAAGCCCTTGCTGCCAGAAGCTTTGAAGAACGAGTTCGAAAACTCCAAGAAAGCTCATATGGCTCTATGATTGCTAGTAGCTGGGAAGCCTACCAACTTCACCAAACCCTCTACGCCTTTGAACATACGTTCCTAGAACAAATACGCCGAAATAGCATCGACGCATTACTCGGCTATCCTTTCCATTTTGGAATTGTCTTAGGTTACCTGAACCTGAAATGGTATGAAATAGTGAATTTGAAAGCCCTCATGAATGGCAAAGCAGACCAAATAGATTCAAATATCATTCGTCGCATCCTCATCCTCTAATATCTGGCAGTAATCCTCATAAGATGACACCAAGAGGTAAAATGCATAATGAACAAACAACACATCCTTTTTGATGAAAACCTAAGTACCTCCCCTAAAACACTCGCAGGCCAACTTTACGAATTACTCTCATCCGAAAGTTGGGAATGCCATTCTGTTCACGATTACTCAGATCTGGTTGGACATCCCGACGAAGAGATCATAGCTTACGCAAAACAACAGGGCTGGTCCCTACTTACCCTTGATAAAAGGATGGCTTATCTTTCTGTCAAGGAAGGCGTCCGCACTTACTTAATTCTCCATGAAAAACGGAGTGACGAGGAAGAAGAAATTGAGGAATACACGGTTGTCCACCTCGAACCCTTTGCCACTATTGAAGCTCGAAAAAGTTACGATGCGCGATTAGCTGATGATAATTAATGCGTCCAATCCAGTAGAAACTAGATGAGTTTGCGTTCTTTGACTTTCAAAATGAACTTCTCGTAATCTCCTTTGCTACAAGAATAAATTTGATATTTTGTATCTCCAGAATCGGTATCATAGGTCAGGTACAGTGAGGTAGGTCCTCCGCTCCATCGCTCAAAACTATAGCCTCTGAGTTTGTCGACAGGAAAGGCATGCCTCCGTGTCTTTTCCTTCCGAAATGTGCCCTTAACTTCTAAAAACACGAATTCCCTTTCTGTAAGTACTAATTCACCCTTAGTTTTCTCAAGAACGTTAAATCCACTTTCATCACGAATTTCATGAGTGACTTTGATGGAAACAATCACATCAGCACCTGAAAACAAGTCGGTCTCACTCATAAACAAAAACCTCTGCAGCACTGCATCAAAAGAGGATAAAAGGCTTGGGAAGACATCACAAAAGCGTGAGCGCCTTCACAATTACTTTTTATCCGATTTTCCAGCATTTTGGAATTCATTCGAGTGGATCTAGCGCATCGCTAATTTCACGAATAATTTGATGGTAGATTGATTCTGCTTTCTGTTGGGAATTAATCCCCCGAATCAAGATATTGCCCTCACCAACAATACTGACTTCAATTCCTTTCGCAAACTGTAGTTGTAAACCTAGTGATGTTTGAGCTAGAATAGGATAATGTGCTCGAAGAAGGGCAGAGGCCTTTTCGATATCAATCGGAATAGCAGTCTGTGCATGAACCAAGAACGTCTCCTCCGTACACAATTCTGTTATTTCAAGCCCAGCTGGACTCACAGGTTCCACTAGTTTCGCCCCGGGACCACAGACTGGACAGTTCTCATAGGACTGCAAGGGAATCTGGTCAAATCGAAAACGTGTGATATCAAACATAAGAAGTTCATTTGCTAGCAAAGGTGGTTGGCCAAGAATCAGATGCAACACCTCTTGCACCTGCAGATTTGCGATTACACCCAACACCGTTGGATAGATCCCGACCGTCGCACAAGTTGGCTGATCTTCATCCAAATCACCAAAGACACATTCCAGACAGGCGGTTTTTCCAGGAATTACAGTAGTAAGATTGCCCACACCTGCCAATGCCCCAGCAAACACATACGGGATTCCCTGCCGCACACATGCACGATTCAAAGCATACCGTGGCTTGAAACTATCTAATCCATCCACTACCACATCCATCCCCTTCACCACACGATCCGCAGTAGCTTCCGTCACCGAAAGCGCCCACGGCTCAACCAAAACATCCGTGTTAATCTGCTTCAAACGATTCATCGCCACCTCCACCTTCGGCTTCCCAACATCCTCAACCGTATACAGTAATTGACGCTGCAGATTCGACAATTCAACAATATCCCGATCAACAATCCGAAGCGCCCCAACTCCCAGCGAAGCCAATTGCCGAGCCGACACACTCCCCAACCCACCAATCCCAACGACCACAACTTTCGCTTCACGAATTCGCCTTAAACCAACTTCACCAATTCCATCTAGCACGCGGAACCGGCTATACCGATCTTCCTTCATCTATAACACTACCCTTTAACAGAGTACTAACTAGTCCAGAAAATTCTTGACCTTTTCTCAATTCCTATAGAACGCACTCTAAATCTGCATGATGAGCATGAACGCCACAAGCAACGTATAAATCGCTAACGCTTCTGCAAGCACCACTGGCACCATCGACTTACTGAACACCTCAGGCTTATTCACCAAAGCACCCACCATCGATGCCCCCGCCCAACCAATCGCCACACCCGCAACAAGACCACCCAATCCAACAGTCGCAGCCGCAGCCGTACCAACCCAAGCTGTTCCGATAACAACCCGATCAAGACCCATAACTAACATAAACGAAGCTAACAATCCATAAATTCCTAAGGCTTCCGCTAACACTACAGCTACAAGTCCCTTACTGAACGTCTCTGGAGCTTGCCGCAAACTTCGACTCAAAGACGCACCACCTAACCCAATACCAACTCCACCACCAATAGCAGCAAGAGCAATCGACAATCCTGCAGCAATCGACAACAACCCTTGGGCAACGCCGGCGACATTATCAATTGACATCACCGTCATAAATCCGATTAACAGACCATAGATCCCTAGTGCTTCTGCTAAAACTACTGAAACCAAACCTTTACTGAAGGTTTCAGGTCGATCAGCAATCGTATCACTCAACGACTCGCCTGCATATGCAATTCCAAATCCCGCACCGATACAAGCAACCCCAATAGCGATACCCGAACCAATAGCCAAAAGACCTTGACCTGTGAAAATCGAAGGATCTGAATTCAACCTGTCAGCTCCCATAATTAACATAAATGATAAGAGAAGACCATAAATTCCTAAAGCCTCAGCTAAAACGACGCTGACGAGACTCTTGGAAAAGGCGTCAGGTGCGCGGACAAGACTGCGTGAAAGGGCTCCACCTGCTTTAGCAATGCCAAATCCAGCGCCAATTGCAGCAAAACCGATGGCAATCGCTGCGCCGAGACTCACTAATCCCTGACCCCCCTCAACTGTGATATTGGGAACCATCATTAAAAGCATGAAGCTAACTAACAGCCCATAAATCCCTAATGCTTCGGCGAGGACGACGGAGACGAGGCCTTTACTGAAGACCTCGGGGCGTTCTACGAGTGCATCAGAAAGTGCCTCTCCACTATTTGCGATTCCAATGCCTGCTCCAAGTCCTGCGAGTCCAATGGCTAAGCCTGCGGCGATTGCGACAAGACCAGAGGTGAGTAGAGTAGCGCCTTCAATTTCCATGAGAAGCATGAAGCTGGCTAACAGCCCATAAATCCCGAGGGCTTCCGCTAACACCACACTAACCAGCCCCTTACTGAACGATTCGGGGGCCCGAACCAAGGCTTTACTTAATGCTGAACCAGATTTTGCGATACCTATTCCAGCACCAATAGCGGCTAGACCAATAGCCAAGCCAGCAGCGATGGCGATGTATCCTGATGCGATATTTGTGACGCCTTCAATGTTCATAAGGAGCATGAAGCTGGCTAACAGCCCATAAATCCCAAGGGCTTCCGCTAAGACGACGCTGACGAGGCTTTTGCTGAAGGTTTCAGGGGCTTCAGCGATGCTGGTGCACATGCTACTCCCAGCATATGCGATGCCTATGCCAGCACCGATGGCGGCAACGCCTATGGCGAGTCCAGCACCAAGGGCGACAAATCCTTGTGCGGGTTCGGTGATGCTTGGGAGTTGCATGAGAATCATGAATGAGGCTAGGAGGCCATAGATCCCGAGTGCTTCGGCGAGGACGACGGCGATCATGCTTTTGCTGAACGTTTCGGGTTTTTCAGCGATGGTGCCGATCATGGCGCTGCCGCTGAATCCGATGCCGATGGCTGCACCTAGAGCGCCGAGACCTGCGGCAAGCAGTGCGCCGAAGGTGGCAAGAACCTGTCCCATGGCTTCAGGGGGTATCAGCTGCAGCATTGCTATCACGTCTTGGCAGTGGGTTCGGTGGTTGTCCATTTCTCGGGGAGTGCAAGCGGCTTATACTCATACCCCGTGCCAGCGTAGAATTTTAGAAATGCCTCCACCCAGAGCAAACGCAGGCTGTGAATGAAAGAAAGGAGACCCTCCATGAGGAGGACGAAGACTGAGGCGAGGACGAGCATGGCAATAAGCATAACAATGAACATGGTTCCTTCTGTGGCTATTTGGTAGAGGATAGAATTGATTTCAGCTGCTGCGACACCGCCGATGAAGAGGAAGGTTTTGGCGAAGCCGGCGTGGGCCATGTTGAGGGCGAGTATTCGGGAGTAGCTGATGGTGTTGCTGATGCTTTCGATGAGTTTTTCGATGCCTTCCATGAATCCTTCCATGAAGCCAAAAACAACGATACCTCCGATGAACATGATGACGGCGGGTAATATGAGGAAGAGGACCATGTCGATAAGGGGCCAGCTCATGAAGTTGATGCCATAGTTGAAGATCATGTAAGCGAGACCCCAGAGGAAGGCGAGCCAGATGATGGGACCAAAGATAGCGTGGCGAAAGTCGCGGTGGCGGAGCTTATTGATAGCACTAAAGCCGATGGCGATACTGAGGTGGATGAAACCAATCATGATGCTGAGGACGAAGAGAATCCAGGTCGGACTGGCGATATAAGCAGGAAGAAGTTCAGGCATTTCAAAGGCACTGAACCAGATTTGAGTTGGATGGCCATGGGCGCCGCTGGTGACGAGCCATTCGTTATAGGGGCTTTCCGCAAGGACGAACCAGTTGATGCCCCCCTCAAAGTCGAAGAAACGGAACAAATTGAGTAGAACATCTCGCATTCCTGTTCCAAAGGGCGATACTTTGAGTTGTTGATATACATACACGCCACCCACTTGGAGACCGGCAATGTCAATGCCGAGAAACTCGGCGTATAAGACGCCAAAAAAGATAGACGATATGCCCAACATCATTAGGAGCCCTGAGCCCTGTATGAAGTAGTTGACCATCTCGCCGGCATCGATGTTCCGGCGCTTGGCAATGAACCCAAGGGATGAGAAAAATACAAGTAAGAGCCCATGGCCGATGTCACCGAACATAAGGCCAAAGAATAATGGTAGGCTGAGGAGGAGGAACCATGCTGGGTCGATTTCGGTATGGTGTGGGAGGCCGAAGGCGTTAGTGAGGATTTGGGCGCTTCTAGCCCAACGTGAGTTTTTTTGTTTGGTTGGTGGCGCCACGGGTTCTTCAGAGGTAATCGCACCTTCGAGGGGCCCTGTGTCCCCAGCGTAATGCTCGTGTTCGGGTTTGTCGATGTGCTTCTCAATGGTGAGGGCGACGGTGCCGTTTCCGTGTTTTTCTAGGATTTGGGTGAATTTTTTTTCTTTTTTGGTTGGAATCCATCCATACATGACATAGGTGCGATGTGTTTTGCCGAAGAGGGTTTTCGTTTCTTCGATTTGATGTTCTCGTTTGAGGAGTTCTTCCCACCCGAGCAACTCAAAACGTTTCTCTTCGGCGTAGGCTTCGATTTCTTTTTTCGTTGCCTTTTTGACCTTTTTGTCCCCAGCGGCTTCAGCAGCTTCGAACTTCTTGGTGAGGTCTGCGAAGTCATCTTCGATGGCTTTGAGGTTCTTTTCCATTGCTTCGAAGTAAGTTTCATCGGGGATGTCAGGAACTTCAAGACGATTTTTGACTGATCCTCCCCGATACACTTTCATGTCTGTCATGAGGGAGGTGAGTCGAGTTAGTAGGTTGGAGAGGTAATAGAAACGTTCAGAGGCTTCAACTGGAGTGAGGGCTTTAAGGTGTTTTTTCTGACTTTCTTTCACGTCGGAAAAGTGGACGAGCTCGGTGCTTGCCATAAGGCGCAAGGTTGCGTCCATGTCAGTGTCCAGTACCACGGCTGTGAGGTTACTCATTTTCGCTGGGAGCATCGGAGCCAATTCTTACACCATCGGTATGGTTGATTCGCTTCGGAGTAGAGGACAACAGTAACGGTTAGGTAAAAAAGGCTTCCTCTAGTTTGGGCTCTTGAGTTTGCCTAACCCACAACATTTATTTGCAGACTAGAAATCTATCACGGTTGGTGAACTGCCATGGGGTATTTAGTTTGCCTTCATTAGCCCCTCGGTGACACCATATACCATCTCCTTTTCTGACCAAAGTCAATTATATTCAATTAATGGAAAGAAGAGTAAAGGTATAAACTCCATTGGGGGGTGGTTGTGGTGATTTCAGTGTCTCGTCGTCGAAAGTCGACAGATTTGTTGATTTATAATTCGTTGACTCGAAAGAAGGAGCGGTTTGTCCCACTTGAACCAGGCAAGATTCGAATGTATACTTGCGGGTTGACTGTGAACTATCTAATGCATGTTGGGCATGCCCGAACCTATATCATCTGGGATGTGGTAGAGCGATTTCTAGAATATCTAGGGTATGAGGTGCGACATGTTTCGAACATCACTGATATCAGCGTAGATGACAACATCTTGAAACGTGTTCGAGTAAGTGGTGAAGCCTTTCAGCAACTTACCACAAGGCATACTAAGGACTACTACAAGGATCGTTACAGCTTGGGGATCCGGGATCCGTATACGTATGCTATTGCCACTCAGCATATCCAGGAGATGATTGAATTGGTGCAACGTCTCTTGGATGGAGGCTTTGCGTACATCGCGGATGATGGTGTCTACTTCCGCATCGCAGCGTTTCCGCGGTATGGACAGTTGTCAGGTTTGGATCCCATGAAGCTCCGACCTGGCGCCGGTGGGCGTATCGATATGGATGAATACGATAAGGAACAAGTGGGGGACTTTGTGCTCTGGAAACGGGCAAAGCCTGGTGAACCCTTTTGGCATAGTCCTTGGGGGCCGGGACGACCTGGGTGGCATATTGAATGCAGCGCGATGTCCATGAAATATCTGGGTGAAAGTATCGATATCTCCGGTGGTGGTGAAGATAATCTCTTTCCCCATCACGAGAACGCCATTGCGCAAAGTGAAGCGGCAACAGGTTTGCCCTATGTCCGATATTGGATGCATGTCCGTCACCTGAATTTGGGAACCGAAAAAATGTCAAAGTCGACAGGGAACTTTCTCACAGTCCAAGATGCCATCGACCAATATGATGCAGCTGCTCTTCGGCTGTTCTTGTTGTCCACACATTACCGAAAACCCATCACCTTTACATCTGATGGACTTGACCGAGCGAGTCACCAGATTGAGCGACTACAGCAGATACTGAGCAGATTCCACACCCTTGCATCAACGGTTTCCGATGACGTGAAACCCCTAGACACTGAAAATCAGAGGATTCTACAGGAGACACGTAATCGGGTTGAACAGGCATTATTAGATGATTTCAATACGGGACGGGCCATCAATCACATCTTCCAGTTTGTCAATCAACTCCAAGGATTGCTTGAAGCCGATGAAATCATGACTCGGGAAATGATTAACTCCGTGCTCCGATTTTTCCAGGATGTGGGGAGGATTGTGTTCGGGAGCCTTTATGAGGGGCTTATTCTTCCTCGTGTGGATCCTATTGTGTCTGCACTGATTGACCAGTTGTTGGCGGAACGTGCGAGGTTACGTAAGGTCAAAGACTATGAGCAAGCGGATGCGATTCGGACGGCTTTGCTTCGAATGGGATTTGAAATTATGGATTCAAAGACGGGGACTGCTTGGTGGACTAGGTCCGTGAAGCACAAAGAAAAATGAAAAGGCGTTCTCAGGGAAATTTTAGACGCCTGCATGTACTTATGGTGGGAGCAGTTGGAGTGCGCCATAGGCTGCTTGGGTTGCGAAGTCAATGAAGATGCTGGGGAAGAGACCGAAGAGGATAATGAAGACCATCATAACCCCAATGACGAATAGAAAGAGCCAGTGTGGGCGTTCGGCAGTAGCAGCCTCGGGGCTTGGTTCTGCGAAGAGAAGAATTTGTATCATTCGCAAGTAATAGACGACGCTGAAGGCGCTCATCAACACCATGATGATTGATGCTAGATAGGTTTGGGCGATGATGGAGCCCCAGATGATGTAGAATTTACTGTAGAACCCAACCAGTGGCGGGACGCCAGCGAGAGAAAGAGCTGCGATGGTGAAGCAGAACATTACGAAGGGCATTCGACGGCCAATGCCTTGGAGTTTGTCAAAGTCACGGGTTCCGATTTGGTGTAGGAAAATGCCTGCGATTAAGAAGAGCATGCCCTTTGCCAGCATATGGCTGAAGATATGTGCCAGACTTCCTGTCACTGAGTATAGGAGTGCGCTATCCACGGAGGCTGAAGTGGGGAGCCAAAGGGTTAGGGGCATTAGCGCAATGCTGAACCCGAAGATTATGTATCCCACATTCACAATGGTGGAGAAGGCAAGAAGGCGTTTCAGATCTTTTTGTGTGAGAGCCATTAGGTTCCCATAGATCATGGTAAATAGGGCGAACCAACTGAGCACAACTCCATAATAGATGAAGACAGCCGGATCATAGAAGAGCACGAGTAATCGGATAATTGCATAAGCTCCTGTCATGATGACCACGCCGCTAAGCATGGCGCTAATCCCACTGGGAGCAGCCGGATGGGCATCGGGAAGCCAAGTACAGAGAGGTGCAATTGCCGCTTTGACACCAAACCCAATAATTAATCCTACGATGGTGAAGATGAGGACACCATAGATAGGTGAGCTAGCTGCAGGTGGACCAGCGAGTAGAGCAGTGATAGCCACCCCTATTTCATAGAGATTGATGGTGCCTGTTAATCCATAGAGAATGGACATGGTGAAGAGTATCAATGTGGACCCGACTGCGCTTAGTAAGAGATATTTGATTCCAGCTTCGAGCGGTTCGGCTTCATCGCGGCGGAAGGCAACGAGGACATAACTGCTGATTGACATGGTTTCCCACAGGATGAACAATGTGAAGAAGTCTCCAGCAAAAATAACCCCAATCATTCCACCGATTAATGTGAGGAGAAGCGCATAATAGAGTGGGATGCGTGTGTCATGTTCCATGTATTTGATAGAGTAAAGGGAAACGAAGAAGGCAAGAAAGAGGAAAATGACGGCCATATAGACGGTGAGTAAGTCGATACGGAAGAAGGTGGCTCCAGTTGCGGCATCATAGGCGCCGAGTGGCCAATACCAGATATCGATTGGAGCCCAGCCATTGTGAAAGAGTTGCCAGTAAAGACCATAGGTTGAACCCAGGGGTCCCAAGTCTATGAGGATGGGCGAAAGTACGAAGACTAAGCTGATGAGAAAGAAGACGGCGGCGAGGATGCCTAATATTGTCTTACGACGATCTTGCCAGAATTTTCCAAGAAGTGCTATGATAAGTGCTCCGACGAAGGGTAGCCAGAGGGGGATGAGTTGAATCCATTCTATCGGTCCGATTGCCATCTTTTTTCAGCCTCCATTATGGGGGAACAAGGGGAAACCCTGGTGGATACCAGGGGAATTGTTGTGTTAACGCAACGAAGATTGGGTTTACCACAAGCATCGGCCAGATACCGATGATAATGATAAATGCTGCAAGTAGAGTCATGGAGAGTCGCATCGTCCAGGGACTCTCGGTGATTTGTTCCATATCCGCTGGCGTTTCACCGAAGAAAACGCGTTTAATGAACCACAGGATGTAAGCCGCTGTCAAGGCAGAGCCGGCTACACCGAGTATCACCAACCATACACTGTAAGCAAAGGCAGCTCCAGCAAAGATGAAGAATTCGGAGAAGAAGCCAGCAAGTGGTGGTGTACCTGCGATGCTTAATCCAGCGATGAGCGCAATAGTCGCGGTCCATGGCATCTTTCTCGCTAGACCTCCTAAAGCGTTGATATCTCGGCCACGTTGATGTCCTACTTGGACGATGAGGACACCGGCGACCATAAACAAGAGCCCTTTACCCAGAGCGTGGGTAAAGATATGGAAGGCAGCCCCTGTAACACCGAGTAGAACTGCGGTTCCTAGCCCAAAGAAGATGTAGCCCATCTGGGAGATGGAGGAGTATGCAAAGAGGCGTTTGGTATCCTTTTGGGCAAGCGCCATCACGCCACCGTAGAACATGGTCACAATACCAAAGATCAGAATTACCATGACAAAGGTTCCGAATGCGGGGAGCATATAGCCCATTAAAATTCGCACAATCGCATACGCAGCGGTGGCTATCATAACACCAGATAAGATTGCACTGATGGGTGTCGGGGCTTCAGCGTGAGCATCAGGAAGCCACGAGTGGATTGGAAAGATTGCCATTTTCACGGCAAATCCGATGGTAAGGAGAACCACCAGAATCTTTGCGATTTCAAAGAATGGCGCTGTGAGAATTGAGGGGATTCCACCTGGCCAAATCCAGCTCAAATCAATATAGGGAATTCCACCCCCGAAGTTGTATAGATTTAGGGTGGCAACACCATTGTAGGCAGAGAGGGCATACATGCCAGCGATGCCTATGATGATGAGAACAGCACCAACGTGGGTATAGATGAAGTACTTCAGAGCGATGTTCGTGGATTGGGGTTTGGTGCCCCATTCAGCGATTAGGAAGTAGCTGGGGATAAGCATGAGTTCCCAGAAGACATAGAACTGGAAGAGGTTGGTTGCGATGACAACACCAAAGATTCCTGCATTGTATAAGAGCAGTAAGGCGTAGTATTTTCCGTGTCCATGTTCTTTCTGCATGTAGACGAGTGAATAGATAGTTGCAGCTAGGGTGAGGAGGATGACGATGCCCGCCACCGTTACGCTTAGCCCATCTAAGAGCCACCCAAAGACAAAGGGTCCCCAAACGAATGGTTCTGCATAGACACCGTTTAACATGAATTCCCACCAGGCTAGAATGAAAGTGACTAGGCTAGCAAGCATGATGAGAACAGCGAAAATTCCAGCGTATCGTCCGTTCCGTCGTCCAATTAGATAAGCGATGAGAGAGCCAATTGTCATGAGCAACACAGTGATTGTGAGCCAGGGTAAGAGCGCCATCTTGAATCACCTCAGGGTAGGAAGGGAATAGGTAAGAGCAGTACGCCTCCAATGAACTGAAACAGGATCAGGAGGAGGATGAGGACTAAGGCACCGATGAGCAGCAGAATCATGTTCCAACTGTGGACACCGGTTTGAATTCGACGCCACCGACGGCTCAATCCCATTGAGCCATCAGCGATTAGGTAATTTGCACCTTCAATGCCTTTGAGTTCGACCTTGTCGAATAGTTCTCGAGCGAAGGCTAAGCCTCCGTCAATGAAGACTTTGTAGAGGAAGGCATTCCAATACCAGCGTTTGTAGAGGAATTTATACAAGCCACCTAGAGCACCCCTTCCCACGAAGTCAGGATTCCAGCTTCGACGGATGTAGAACATGTAACCAAGGAATCCACCAATTAAAACAATCAACAGCGAGATGTAGAATGTTGGAGATTGAATGAGGTGCACAAACATGTGAATGTATTCTTCTACTAATGTTGCTAGGTGGGGTGGATTGGGAATCAGAGTATACTGAACATCCCAGAAAGAATAGAAGAATTGTTTAAACACAGGTTCGAGGAAGCCAACTACAATTGTGGCAATAGCAAGAATTGCCAGGGGAACCCACATCACTGCAGGGGGATCATGTGCGGGTTTGCCTTCTGCTTCAAGATCACGGACATTTTTGCTTGGGTCACCGTAGAAGGTGAGACCAAACATGCGGAAGGCATAGAAGATAGTCATCACAGCGGTAAAAGCACCAAAGAATAGGAATATCCAGCCCCATGGACTGCCCGCCATGCCTAGTTCATAGGCAGAAGTTAGGATGAGTTCTTTACTCCAGAAAGCTCCGATGAAGGGAAAGCCACCCAGAGAGAGGACACCAATGAGCATTACGAGCCAAGTGATTGGCATGAGTTTACGGAGGCCGCCCATATCATTCATGTATTTACTGTGAACGGCATGGAGTACTGCACCCGCGGAGAGGAAGAGTAATGCTTTGAAGACTGCATGGGCTGCGAGATGAAAGACCCCAGCGGTATAACCGAGAACCCCGTCTGCGGCGAAAGCGAAGATTCCAAGTGCCATGAACATGTAACCCAATTGGCTAATAGTGCTAAATGCAAGGACTTTTTTCAATTCATTTGAGACTAACGCCATTGTAGCTGTCATGAAGGATGTGAACATTCCAATAACGGCAATGATGAGGAAGAAGTTACTCAGAACAACAGCTGCAATCGTTGCACTAGCAGCAAAAAAGCCTGAAACTAAAATCGGTGCCATGCGAGCGACCAAATAGACACCAGCTTTCACCATTGCGGCAGCATGGATAAGAGCCGATACGGTGGTTGGTCCAGCCATGGCTTCGGGAAGCCAGATCTGCAATGGGAATTGAGCGCTTTTGCCAACGGGCCCGAGGAAGAAGAGTAGAAATACACCAAACAGGAGAACTCCGTTCAAAATGGAAGCCATGTTGAAGAGCCAATTAAAATCAGAGAGTAGAACCTGATAGTTGAGAGTCGGAGTACCTGCAGATACGGTGAAGAAGAAAATAAAGATAATCGAAATGAGTAAGCCGACATCGCCGACCCGGGTGACGATGAATGCCTTCATTCCGCAATGTGAATTGTATTTCCCTTCAGTAAGGTCACCCAACTGATCATCATGCATCATGTTGGATCGATTATACCAGAAGCCAATCAAGGCATAGGAGCAGAGTCCAACAATTTCCCAACCGATGAATGTGACAAAAAGGGTGTTAGCCATTACCAGAAGTGTCATACCGCCGATGAATAGTTGCATGAAGAACCAATAGCGGGTAAGTGAAGTGTCGCCGTCCATATAGCCTAAGCTGTAGACGAGAATGAGAAAGCCGAGACCAGTGGCGACACAAGACATGAATACTGAGAGCGGGTCAACGAGCATTCCAAACTGAATTGTACCAATGATGGGGATGGTCAACCAGTTAATCGAGGTTTCATACCAGAGCAACCACGGTTCTGCTCCTGTTCCCCCGATCCATGTTGCACCAGCCCAAATGAATGGAAGCATGGATAAGGCCATGACTAAGCCTAATCCACCGAAGATGACAGCTCCGATGTCACGAAGGCGTGGATGAATTTTTGCAAAAATTGGTGTAAGGAAAGCCCCAATGATTGGGAATAACCAGCAAAACCAAGCAGCGTAAGGAAGCATTTTTCTTTTTCACCCCAAGTTAATGTCGCAGTTTGTTGAGTTTTCGGATATCGAGGGTTCCGAATTTATTGTAAGCTCGAATGATGAATGCCAAGGCAATTGCGATGATACCACCACCAATAGAGATACTAGCGATGACAATCGCCTGAGCCATCAAGTCAATGTAAAAGCCCGACCAAGCTGTAGAGAATACAATGAAATTCAAATGAGCTCCGTCGAGTAATAATTCCAGAGCGATGAGGAATTTAATCATGTTGCGTTTGGTAGCCATACCATAAATACCGACAGCATACAGTAAGACGGCTAAGATCAGAAACGCTTCGAGTGGAACACCTAAGATTTCAAGAAAAGACATTTTCTCCTACTCCTTCCCCTCAGTTTCTGTAGGTTTTTTCGTCACTTCATAGAAGAATGCGGAACTAGCTAATGCCGCCGCAAACAAGAACACGCCTAACAAGGCCATATCTAAACCCCGATAATGCCATAGCATATTACCCAAAGACTGAATCATGACATACACGTTCTCCGGTGTCGCAAAAAACCGAGTCGCAAACGCCGCAGGGTCAAGAAGACTGGGATCCAAATACAAACTGGTAGCCATAGCAATCACATAGGCTGCAACCACTCCAAACATCAAAGTAAGTATAAAACCAATAACTTTGATTTTCATCAGACGTCCTCCTCTTCAATTTCCCCAGTCCCACGACGCGTCGTCAACGAAATTCCTGAAATAATCAGAACCGAAACGGCCCCCGCATACACTGCAAGTTGGAAGAAGGCGACCCAGATGGCAAAAAGCGCTAAATAGAGTAAGGCGAGGGTGATAGCTGAGCCAGCGAGGTAGAGTGCGGCATGTAGGAGGTCTTTGTCTTCGATGGCTAGCACTGCAAAGACGGCCGTCATGATGATCAATATGTAGAATGTGAGAGCTGGGAGAATCAACATAAAAATGATCATCAGAATTGATAAAACGATTAATGCAAGAATCCCAATAGTAACAGTGCGTGATAATGACATCATTGGGCACTCCGTCACAGTGACTGAGGTACTTAGACCCGCTTTTTGAGGTGTTCTGCTTAAAAGTGTGACTACAAGTTTGAAGTTTTTGCGTTACTGGAACCCTTCATTTTGTTGTGGGCTTTGATGAAAATGATTATACGAGAGGAGCTCCCCATCTACCGTTAGAAGCCTGTTTCAGGGAGGATTGTTGACTGTTTCATTGCCTCCAACTATCTCGGTATTTGGATACAAGGATTCGGGAAAAACCACAGTAACGACTAAAATTATTTCACACCTTGTTGAACAAAAGTTACATGTGCTCAGTGCAAAACATGTAGGTGACCCTGAATTTTCACTGGATTCACCAGGGACTGATTCGTATCGACATC
>JBHLPR010000021.1:0-36831 GCA_048939245.1 Promethearchaeota archaeon
ACCTATACTAAGGTCTTTGGTCCAATTCGGGAGTTATTCTCGAAAACTGAAGAAGCACGAAAACGTGGGTATCAGCCGGGTCGATTTAGCTTCAACGTCAAAGGCGGTCGTTGCGAAACTTGTCGTGGTGCTGGAGTTCTCCGAATCGAAATGCAATTTCTACCTGATGTTTATGTCATTTGTGATGAGTGCCATGGCAAGCGCTTCAACAAGGAAACCCTCCAGGTCCGCTACAAAGGAAAGACCATCTACGAAATCTTACGGATGACAGTGGATGAAGCTGCGGAATTCTACAAGAATATCCCCAAGATTGCTCGTATCCTTGAAACGCTGCAAGCCGTCGGTTTAGGGTACATGGAGATAGGTCAACCTTCACCAACCCTCAGTGGAGGAGAGGCCCAGCGAATTAAATTAAGCCGTGAACTTGGCAAACGCAGCACAACCCAAACCCTCTATATTCTCGACGAACCCACTACTGGCCTGCACCTTGCGGACGTTCAGAAACTATTAGACGTTCTCAATCATTTGGTTGATGCAGGTAACACTGTCATTGTAATTGAACATCAACCTGATGTGATTAAGGGGGCAGACTACATTATTGATTTGGGACCGGAAGGAGGCGATAAAGGCGGATATGTTGTCGCGCAAGGCACCCCTGAACAAGTAGCCCAAAATAAGAACTCCTATACAGGGTCTGTACTCCGCGAAGCATTAGGGTCTAAAGCTGAACAGGAATCCCAAAAATCTAATGGACGCGTAAAAATCCTTTCCCGGTAAAAGCGAACGGTTCTTCAAGCCTGGTTGTTATCTAGTAGGTGATTAGGGCTATGAATCTTGAACAGGAACTAAAAGATTTACCCGATGCACCTGGGGTCTACATTCTATATGATGCTAATGACGCCGTAATCTACGTCGGGAAAGCCCGATCTCTCAAGAAACGAGTTCCCGCCCATTTTCGTGGCTTAGGAAGTGGCAGCGTCTTTTCACCAATTGGACAAGAGGTCACTGAACTCGAATACATGGTTACCGCAAACGAATCTGAGGCTTTGGTCCTTGAAGATAATATGATTAAACGATACAAACCCCGTTATAACATCCGATTAAAAGATGACAAGAGCTTCCCCTATGTCCGTATCACACTTCAAGAGGCCTTTCCCCGAGTGGAAAAAACCCGAACCTTGATCAACGACGGTAGCCGCTACATAGGTCCCTACTCGAACGTGAAAGCATTAGATGGGCTCTTAAAATCAATTAATCGTATCGTACCGATTGCCACCTGTAAACCCGTAATCGTGCCTGGAAAACGCAAACGCGCCTGCCTGAAATATGATATCGGCTATTGCCCAGCACCTTGTATTAACAAAATCAACAAAGAAGATTATGCCAACCTTGTAAAAGAATATACGTTAATGCTAACAGGGCAACTCGATGAATTAGAAGCTCACCTTTCCCAACTTATGACCAAAGCGTCCCAAGACCAAGAATTTGAAAAAGCTGCTCAATACCGTGATCGACTCCGAGCGGTTAAACGTGGACGCCAAGCCCAACGAGCCACCTATTGGAATCAGTTACCCGGTTACCGCGATGTATTAGGGCTAGCCCGCGCAGGATCTGATGCCCTTGTCCAGTTGCTTGTTGTCCGTGAAGGACGTGTCATTGGACAGCAACCTTTCCCACTCAGTGCTCCCTCGGAATTAGATGATGAAACGGTAATGGAGGCCTTTCTGAAACAATATTATCTCCGGGCAACGGATATCCCTGAGGAGGTCATCATCTCAGTTCCCTTAACCGATACTCAGTTCCTCGAAGAATGGTTAACAGAACGGCGTGGCATTCAGCATCCTGTGAAAATCGTCTACCCGACAAAAAATCCTCTTATGAGCTTGATACAACTGGCGAATGAAAACGCCCAATTCCATCTTCACCAACTCGTTGAACGTATGGCCCGAGACGAAGGACGAAAGCAACAAGCCTATAACGATCTCATGACTGCTCTCAATCTTTCTGAAGAACCCACACATATCGAAGGTTTTGATATTTCGACGCTCCAGGGTACCGAATCTGTTGGTGTCTGTGTCGTATTCAAGAATGGACTCCCATACAAGAAAGGTTATCGTCGGTTTAAGATTCGAGACGTTGAAGGCCAAGATGATTTTGCGATGATTCATGAGGTGGTCCACCGCCGCTATCGACGAATCATTGTAGAACAGAAAGCATTACCCAATCTCATCATAATTGATGGAGGGCGTGGTCAATTGAATATGGCAAAAAAGGCTTTAGATTCAATCGGAGTCGAAGAGGTTCCCATTCTAGGAATTGCGAAAGCAGAAAAACCCAATCCTGATGTCATCTATGTTCTGGGGCGGAAGACGCCAATTCAGTTGTCTGGTGACAATCAGGGTTTACGGTTGTTACAACGGGTACGAGATGAGGCACACCGCTTTGCTATCGCTTATCACCGGAAAATTCGCCAAATCAAAGGACTCAAACTGACCTTAACAGACATTCCTGGTGTGGGTGTTAAACGAGCAACACTTCTGCTTCAGCATTTTGGCAATCGAAAGAAGCTCTCTGAAGCATCTGTTAATGAAATCGCTGCTGTCCCAGGTATCACTAAGCAAGTTGCGAAGAATATTGCCCAATATTTCTCCGAAACCAGTGATTAATGGTCTTAGAAGATGAATACGACAAAGCTGAGCGAGAGTAGGAATAAAGCAAGATAGTAAGTTGGAAAGATGAACAGCTCAGCTTTCTTGAAATGGTGGTGGAATTCTTTAATGAATAGAACAAGATCTGAGATGACAAAGAAGAAGGCACCTAATACTGGAATAAACCCGAGTAGAGTTCCTGAAGTAAGCCATAGCATAAATGCGCTGCAAAACGTAAGGGAAACAGTAAGTGAATAGACGAAGATGGGAATCTTCATATTCTTAAAACCATTTTCTGAGGATTCGATGTAGTGTGTATTAAAAATAATTATCAGTAGCCACCCGATAAATGCGCTTATAAACGCGGTTATGGGTAGGAAGGAAACGCCCATCAGTATGCTCTGCCAAGTAAAATTGGAAATCAATAGAATTTGAGCGATAAGAAAGAATATGCCACCGATGAGGATTTTAATTTCCATTCCAATATCGCCGAGGAGGCAGAAGATGAATGCAACGGCTAATAAAATGTAAAACAAGCTGATCGTAGGTCGGAAGAGTATCACCATAATTGCTGCAGTAAGTGCAGGGATGAATTTGATTACCATGAAAGCGGGTGTTGGTAATTTTGATAACCATTCCTTTTGAAAGATTATCTCGTTTTCACGAACGGATTTAATAACCGTTGACACGAGCGCAGTAATCCAAAAAATCAGGGAATAAGGTATGAGGTATAGCATGTTCAATGTTTACTGTGTTATAAGCTTAAGAGTGTTAGAGTTTATTGTGTTATTACGTTTTGCGGTTCTTTTTGAGAAGAGAAATTGCGCCTCCAGCATCGAGGTAATCGATGAGAAATGAGGGAATTTTGGTCGTTTTAAAGCGTTTTTGTGTTCGGTGGTTCAATAAAGTTCCCTCATTTAAGTTGATTTCAATGAAATCGCCTTCTTGAATCTCTTCCGGACTTTTCGCAAGTTCGGGGAATTCGATTGCGGGGAGACCCAAGTTAAAGGCGTTTCGAAAGAATATTCGGGCAAAGGATGGTGCTACTATGGCTCCGATGCCTAAATGAAGAAGAGTTGCAGGCGCTTCTTCACGACTGGAACCGATGCCAAAATGTTCATCTGCAACAATAATGTCGCTGGGCTGCACTTTCTCAGCGAATTCTGGTCGAAGATGTTCAAAAACATAGGGTGTAAGTTCCGTTGTGGAGATGCGACCAAGACGGACACCAGAAATAATATCATCGGTGCTAATATTACTCCCAAATCGCCATACTTTCCCGCTGATTATTGATTTCCGTTTTGGCATAAAGGCTAGTTTCCTCCACGGGGATCAGTAATTTGTCCTGCAATAGCACTTGCCGCTACCGTTGCTGGTGATGCAAGATAGATTTGGGCTTTGGGACTGCCCATGCGACCAGGAAAATTCCGGTTTGTTGTACTGATACATACTTCATCTGGAGCAAGTAAGCCAAAATGGCCACCAAAACATGCCCCACATGTCGCTGGTCCGATTGTTGCTCCCGCTTTCACGAGTGTGCTAATTATTCCGTTTTTAAGAGCGATCTGATAAATTTTCCGACTTGCAGGGTTTACGATGAATCGAACCCCATCAGCCACCTGTTTTCCAGACATTATTTGAGCTGCAACCCGAAGGTCTTCTAATCGTCCATTAGTACACGATCCGAGATAGGCTTGATCAATGGGTTGTCCTGCCACCTCTGAAACAGGAACCGCTTGGGTCGGTAATGATGGGGTTGCGACCTGTGGGGTAAGTGTAGAAATATCTAATTCAAGGGTTTGGTGATAATTGGCTGTCTCATCAGGATAAACAGGTGTGAATTTGTGTTGACTTTGGTTTTTGATATAGTCGATGCTACGTTTATTTGGGGGAATTAACGCCGCCATGGCTCCTACTTCTACGGCCATATTGGTGAGGGTCATCCAGGCGTCTAAGCTTAATTTTGACAATGTTTTTCCATGGTATTCGATTGCTTGAAATGCTGCTCCCTCCACGCCGAGTTGCCCGAGAGTATGAAGGATGATGTCTTTTCCCATTATCATGGGAGGAATATTGCCAGAATATGTAATTTTTAGGGTGTCAGGGACACGGAACCATAATTGCCCGGTCGCGAGGACAATTGCCATATCGGTTGCTCCTATTCCTGTTGCTAAGGCTCCAAAGGCACCTGCTGTAGTTGTGTGCGAGTCGGTGCCGACTACTAATTCACCGGGTCGGATGTGTCCCTCTTCGACAAGAACTTGATGGCATATTCCTTGGCCCACATCATAGAAGTGTTCAATTTGATATTTTTTTACGAATTCACGGACCTGCTGGTGGATGGTAGCAATTTCGATCGTAGGCGCTGGGGCCCAATGATCTAAAATCATTACGACTCGGCTGGGATCCCAAACTTTGCTAACATCGGCTTGGTCTAAAAGTGGGAGAATGCGGCTTCCCATCATCTCATGAGACATTGCCACATCAATGGACGCTTCAATGATTTCTCCTGGTTCTATCGCTTTCTTATCAGTGTGGTTGAGCAAAATTTTCTCAGCCATGGTTTTTCCTGTCATCTGCTTTTCACTACTCCTTTAATTGCTGCTGAATACGCTTCCTAATAGCTGCACCTACTTGCTTTGTCGTGGACGGTTTCACATCCGCATATGCTCCCACACATAAATCATAGGTGCGAACCTGCTCCTCACCTAACAATTGAATCACTGCATCTTCAATGATTCCTGCCGCCTTCAAAGCAGCTTGGTCATTATGTTGTTCACCGAGCCAATCGAGTAGCATTCTACCAGCTAGAATCGCTGCAATAGGGTTCGCCCGACGTTTTCCCGCATGTCGTGGTGCCGAACCATGAATTGGTTCGAACATCGCATGGGACTCTCCAATATTTCCGCCCGCCGCGACTCCCATTCCTCCCTGAATCCCCGCACCCAAGTCCGAGATAATGTCGCCAAACATATTCGATGTAACAACCACATTGTAAAACTCGGGGCGTCGGAGGCACCACATGGTCCAGGCATCAATATACGCATAATCGGGTACAATCTTGGGAAACTTGTGGGTCATCTCTTCGAATATACGACGGAAAAGTTGGTCGCCAATTAGAACATTGCTTTTATCAACACAAGTAACGCGTTTTTTTCGGTCCTTCGGTGCACCTTGTTTCCGCTTCATCGCGAGGTTCATCGCGTATTGAATGACCCGTTCGGATCCTAGTCGTGAGATTGGGCGCATATCAATTGCCAGTTCTTCGCGCTCATTTTCGCCATAATGCTTCCCAATCCCTGCATACAACCCTTCAGTATTTTCTCGGATAATGACAAAATCGATGTCCTTTGGTTGTTTATTTACTAAGGGTGTCGGAACACCTGGGTACAATTTCACAGGCCGGATATTCGCATACAGTTCGAGTTCTCGTCGCTGCCCTAATACAACGGTGGCGCCTGCAAGCTGACCATTGTTCAGGCGCACAGGCTCTCCAGGGGCTTTTTCCCAACCCACTGCCCCTAGCAGAATGGCGTCTGCCTCTTGCTTTGAAAATACCTCCGCTTCCCCGGACCATTCACAACCCGTCTCTAGAAAATATTTCCCTCCGCACGGAAACTCATGGAAAGCCAGCTCTAGCCCAGTAATTTCAGCAGAAATCGTTTCTAATGTTTTTACAGCTTCTTGAATAACTTCTGGGCCAATTCCGTCACCAGGTAACACCTGAATCTTGTAGGTCCGCGCCACAGGAATCCGTTCCACAATCCTGTTCGCGTTCAGCTATACAAAGTTTCCGACTCGAATAACTCCGAATATTTGAATTAATATCCATTCTTCAACTGAGTACATGAACAATTGACCATGATGCGTAAGAATTACTTCAGAGCTTCTTCCACAAACTGAATCAAATCCACCATCTTCAGCTTAGAGCCACTCCTCTCAATCGCTAATTGAAGGCTAGTTTCGCAGAAGGGGCATGCACTAACTAGGTGAGTTGCTCCGGTGTCTTCGGCTTCTTTAATACGTTCAATGGAGGTGTCTAGAGTCCAATCGGGAAACTGTGCACGGGCACCACCACCAGCTCCACAACACCAGGCATTTTCTTTGTTACGGGGCATTTCTACAAAATTGTCGCCAAGGAGTGTTCGAAGGATTTTTCGGGGAACTTCAAACCATTCAGCTTTCTCCTTTCGATCCTTAATGAGGTGGGCGACGTGGCGTCCGTAGTGGCAGGGATCGTGATAGGTGGCTTTGATGCCTTTGAGGGGCTTGAGCTTCGCTTTGCCAGCTTCGAGAAGTTCGGCAATGAAGTTCACGCTGTGTTTAACTTCGAAAGGTAAGGGGCCATAATATTTGGGCCAGTCCCGTTTCATGGTTCGAAAACAACCTGCACAAGATGAAACGACCACCTTTGCGCCTGAATTCTTGAAGAGCTCGACGTTATGTTTGACGTAGTCGTTGACCAACTCGGTTTTACCCACCCGAATTAATGGGGAACAGCAGCACCATTCATCCTCTTTCACCGTCATGTCGGCGCCAAGCATATCCATGACCCGCATTGTGGAAATTGCGAGTTCTTGTAACCGGTAGGAGGCGGTACATCCAACAAAATAGATGACGTCGGCTTTTTCTTTGAGCTTGAATTCTTTGGGCACCCAGGCTGTTCGGTTAGCGTGTTCCTCGTTGTAAGGATTCCGCTTGATTTCGGTAGCCTTCGAGTATCCGATTTGCTTATCCAAAGGGCCAACACCGGCTTTCACAGCCTCCGCTCGCATGGCTTCAATGATATCCACCGTAGGTAGCTCGTTTTCACATTGTTCTTCGCATTGACCGCAGGTGGAACAACGAAAGAGCATGTCACCGATATCTTTGTCGAGTTTATAGTTCCCATTGAGAATTGCTCGTGCGAGCCATAACTTGGCACCGCCACTGTACGCTTCCCATTCCATGGCACTCCATGCGGGGCATCCCACTTCGAAGCCGCCTTTTGGATTAGCTGCGTCTGCAATGGTACAAGCTTTGCAATGAATACACCGCGCGATATCTAGTTCAAAATCTTTGAGTTCGGTTTTGGATTTTTCAGATTCGGTCATTATGGTGTTCCTCCGAGTTGGAAGGAGAATTGCTGTGTTCCAGAGACGCTTGCCCCTTTTACAGTTTGCCTTTTTTCGAAAAATTCACGGTGTTAAAATTGAACTACTTCAATCGTTCCCCTCTCTTGTTTTGGCAGAAGCTTCTTGATTTAAAATCGCTGAAATGATGAAGATGATGAAAATGAACACCATCAAAATGAATCCCGTAAACGAAAGAATTTCACTAACTGAATCAGAAAAAACCACTGAAAAAATAAACAAAAGCACTGTAGCGATAAGAGAGGGAATGCCAACAGCAATGAATAGGCCTCCTTGAAAAAAGAGCGATCCCTCTGAGGGATTGATAAATTTAGTGAAACGATGATACCGATATCCGAGGGTGAAGCTAATACTTGCGCTAAGGAAAAGAAATGCCACAAGGGGAATTAGCAGCAAAGCTTCCCACCGATATACGCTAAGAAACTCGGAAAGGCTATCAATACCTATCAACAAAAAAGCCATTATTCCCACAAAAAATGCAACTGATAAACCGATGCCGCAGCCAAAAAACAGGCGTCCCCAATTACTCTCTTGAGTTAGTAGTTGTTGAATTTGCCTTGGCATTAACAAACCGAACAGACTAACGAAAACCAGGGAAGTCACAGCCATATTAGCTGGCGCCACTAATGGTTGCGTTGCACCAAGCAGAAAAAGCGCCAAGTAACCTAAACAGAGCAGAACACTCAGGATTCCCAAAAAGCGCAGCCAAAACATCATTCGCTCCGTCGATTCTTCGAAATGTTCTTGCATCTTCTTCTATCAACCCGAAGTTCATTTCGTTCTTTGTTCAAATTATCTTGCCAATTAAGTAGTATTAGATAAATTTCTCAGACAAGATAATTATCTGCTATAAGCGACGTATAACAAAATTGGTATAAAAGGAACGCAGAGACCCATGATTATGAAGGAAAGACTGAGTGGATGGTTTTGCGTACTTGGGTTTTCTAATACCAACCGACATGCGTTCCGCATTCATGGCAGTATTGATCAATCCGGTTCAATTCCGCACCGCAGTTGACGCATTTCTTTTTTTGCCCAGTGGATGAATCACTCGGTGGCTGTTGGTGAATCCAAATGGACTTTCCATCATACACGTGATACGGTCCTAGGGGATGAAACTTAGTATGGCCAGAAGGTTTGGATGGTATGTGATACGGATTCCAACTCGCCACTAAGGCGCCTGCAACAATAAGGAGGACACCACCAATCAGAAAGATGAAGATTAGGCTGAGGATGCCAGCGATGATGAGTATGCCTCCCGCAGATCCTCTGTTGCCCTTGGGAATTTCATTATAAGCTATCATTGGCAAGATGATTCCGATGAAGAACCAAATGAGTGTGAAGAATAACATAGGAAAATAGAAGACGCCTACTAGGAATTCGAAGAACAGAATGAAGCCATTACATAATATACCAATTATTGTCAACACTTTCGCTGAATCTAGGGTTCCCATTTTCTAACCACTACCTCATTCTGGAATTAGTTCTGAGTAGAGATTCTAAAAACGGATTGAAAAACATTTACTGTTCTAGCCTAAAACGGACTCTGATGGATGGCAATGATTCAATCCTTTAGCGATTTTTGCTTACACTTCTAATCGTCCCGGATGCATGATGCCATTCGGATCCCATACTTCTTTGAGCTCTTTCAGCATTTTCACATACTCGGGCATCAACGGTTTCATTGCCGGCCAATGAATGAACGCATTGGGACGATAGTTTAGCCATCCTTTCTTGTGGGCGATTTTGGTGAAGTGTTTATCCCAGGCTTCTACTTGCTCATACCCTTTCTCAGTACGACTATCGAAGGTCGCGATAGGCATTGCAATACATTGGCGACCTTGTTCGATGCTCGCCACCCACATTACTGGTGGAATATCGAATTTCTCCATGGTCTCAACTGCGACACGTGAGACTTCAGCGCAATCTGCCCAGGGCGTATACCAGGTGATGAACACGAATCCTGCCCGGTGCATCGCATAAGGAACGGCGATGAGGTTAGGTTTGGTGAGTCGAACAGCTTTTGCACGTGGGTGGAGTTCCATGGGATCCACTTTGGCTCCGGTTTCTCGGATTTTCTTGGCTTCGTCTTCAATGATGTCTAATTGGCTTTGCATTTCTTTTTCAGTGTGCGCCCAGATTTCGTAGTTCATGAGCCATTCGGGAATGTAGTATTTCTTCTCACGCCATTCTTCGAGGGTAGTAGGTACTTCGCGTTCGTCTTTGCGACTGGGAACCAACCACCAGTTGCCCCCTTGGACCATGACACCCACTTCTTTCTTCAGAACCGCCATGGAATGGCTCTGCATGACCTCTGGCGTATCATAATCGTAGGCGACAAGGTCAATGTAGGGAGGATGGGGGACAATCCGGATTGCGGCTTTGGTAATAATGCCCATGGTGCCTTGTGCGCCTAGAAATAGACCGGTGAAATCGGGACCCGGTCCCCAAGGATAATAGGGTTTGAAGTCTTTCAGGGCCCAGCTGCCTGTGTAGATAAGGTCTCCTCGTGGAAGGATGACTTCAAGTCCGTTAATCATTCGGCCTTGGGGTCCGTATTTGCTGGTGACAAGGCTAAAACCTCGTTCTAAGGCATCGCCTATGAGTGTGGCACGTGGCGGAGCCCCATCGGGAACAGGTGGCGCCCATTCAGGGTGATGCTTACGGAAATAAGCCCAAACTTGCCCAGCAGTTACACCAGCCTCCACAACGACATATCGCGAATCCTCGTCAACTTCGATAATCTTATTTAATCGCACCAAGTCCAGGATGATGCCTTCTGGTTTCAGGGGTTGAGCGTAACCGCCACTTAAACCCCCTGAATACGGGCTTATCGGAATCTTGTATTTATTACAGAGTTTGACGATTTCTTGTGTCTCTTCGCGATTACCAGGTTTGACTATCGCTTCCGCGACTGCGGCTCGGATACCCATGACAGACCGAGCCATGTAACTATGGCGCATTGCAAGGTTTGTGGTAAGATGTTCAGAACCGACAATTTTGGTTGCTTCATCAACGAATTTATCTATATTTCCAGGCACGCTAGAAGCCTCCGAGACAAGTATGGAACTAATGCCGACAAGGTGTTACAGCCTCTAAATAAGCGTTACAGTCGTTAGCCTTTTCTAATCCTGATCTGCACCTGCTTCTTCACTAGCTAAATATATTTCAAATATCTATCAAAATGAACAGGTTTGTAAAGTGGGGTCACTGGAGAGTTTAACCAACAGGAACAGTAAATAAGGGGAGCATGTGTTAATGGGAGCTCAATTCCAAGCCTTATACAAGAGGTTGGCTTTACTGGATAACGGCTCTGAGGTATCACGATGGGTATCTTTTCCACTTTTCTCAGCTTACACTGGTATGAACAAGTTGCAATTTCTTTAGTAATCGTTGCCGCCATTATCAGCCTGATTTATGCCGTCTGGCTCCGCCGCGATGTCCTCAAACACGACAAAGGCACCACCAAGATGCAAGAAGTGTGGAACGCTATCAAAGATGGAGCCAACGCTTACCTCCGTAAACAGCTCCGAACAATCCTCCCCATTATTGCCTTCCTCACTATCGTTCTCTTCTTCACCGTCTATATCGTCCCTCCCAGTCTTGAAGCCCTCGAAGTATTTCCACCTAGTGAAGGCTATTCTTACCAGCAAGTTCAGCTCATCATCGCCACCGGACGTGCTATCGCCTTCGTCATGGGCGCATTAAGCTCACTCGCTGTTGGACAACTAGGAATGCGGATTGCCATCGAATCCAATATCCGTGTTGCATCCGCCTCTGGACGAAGCTATCGTGAAGCCCTCAAAATTGCTTATCATGGTGGCACCTTCACCGGCATGCTCACAGACGGCCTTGGACTCCTTGGGGGCACCATAATCTTCATCGCCTTCGGCGTCTCCGCGCCTGATGCCCTCCTCGGCTTCGGATTTGGTGGAACCCTCCTTGCTCTCTTCATGCGAATCGGTGGAGGAATATACACCAAAGCTGCAGATGTCGGCGCTGACCTCGTTGGCAAGGTTGAAGCCGGCCTCCCTGAAGATGACCCCCGCAACGCGGCCGTCATCGCCGACCTCGTTGGTGATAATGTCGGAGATTGTGCGGGGATGGCTGCTGATATCTTCGAATCCTATGAAGTCACCATTGTCTCCGCCCTAATACTCGGTGTTGCCCTCTACGTTGTTACCGGACATATCTTCTGGGTCGTCTTTCCACTCGTAGTCCGCGCTATCGGCGTCATTAGCAGCATCATCGGCACTTTCATGGTTGCGGTCTGGAGAACCGAAAAAGCCGAAAAAGCCATGTTCTACAGCTACGAGGTAAGCAGCGCGTTTACCATCATCGTCTCCTGTATCTTCTCCTATTTCTATACAGGCGATATTCGCCTTGGCATCCTCGTTGCTGTTGGCGTTCTTCTCGCCGTCAGCTTCAATCCACTCACCAACTACTTTACAAGCCATCGCCATCGCCCCGTCGAAGAAATTGTCGAACAAGCCAGTGGTGGACCCGCTACCATCGTTCTCAGCGGCATTAGCACAGGCTACGAGGCCGCTGTCTGGATCCTCCTCGTTATCGTCGCCACTTTCATCGCTGCCTTTCTCATTGCTCCCGAATTTGTCCTCTTCGGCATCGCACTCATTGGTATCGGAATGCTCTCGCATACAGGAAATAATGTGGCGATGGACAGTTATGGACCGATTGCCGATAATGCCGGTGGAATTGCCGAGCTAGTCGATATGCCACAGGATTCTCGGAAGATTTTGGCTGATTTGGATGCGGTTGGTAATACGACCAAGGCGATTACGAAGAATGTGGCGATTGCTTCTGCAGTAATTGCAGCAAGTGCTTTGTTTTATAGTTTCGTGGTGGATGTAGCACGGGCAGCTGTTGCTGCGGGAATACCCAATCCATTAGCGCTGGGGATTCGAATTGATAATCCGCTAGTGTTGTCTGGATTGCTGATTGGTGCTGCGCTACCTTGGTTATTCTCAGCATTAGCGATTCGTGCAGTGAGTCGGGCTTCGTCACAAATCATCGATGAGGTACGTGAGCAGTTCAAAATCCCTGGAGTGATGGAGGGGACGGTGAAGCCGCATTATGACCGTGTGGTGTCCATTACTACAGCTGCTGCTCAGAAAGAACTCATCAGTTTAACTATTCTCTCGGTGATTACTCCAATCGTGATTGGGCTCTTATTGCAGGTTGAAGCCTTGGGTGGATTCCTTTCAGGGCTTATTGCTTCCGGGTTACTCCTTGCGGTCTATATGTCGGTTGCGGGTGGCGCTTGGGATAATGCGAAGAAGTATATTGAAAATGAGGCGTGTGTGCCCGAGGAAGGAACTGGGAAAGGTTCGGAGCGCCATAAGGCAGCAGTGTGTGGGGATACAATTGGTGATCCGTTAAAAGACACTGCTGGTCCTGCGTTGAATCCGATGATTAAAGTTGTCAATCTCATCAGCTTAATCGCTGCGCCAATCCTTATCGTGTATCGGTTTTATAACCCAGGTTGGCCACCAATTCCAGATGTTCTACTATGGAATTTGATTATTGGCATCGTTGTCATCATCTTGGTTGCACTGTTGGTGTGGGCTTTCCGTCAAAGTCGTCGCTCCATCCCACCATTAGGGCAATGGGAGAGTAGCGATTAGTCTCTGACTCCAATCAAGGATACTGAACGGTTTCCATTAGAATGCAAAGGAACAGAAGACCCAAAAGTGGATATTCCCTATTTATGTTAGAGATACAAGAGGGTGTGTGAATGTTATCTCAACCACGTTCCGTAATTATACTAATTTTCATGGGTATCGTGTTCATGGTTGCTGGTTTCGCGTTACTGTTGATTCCACTTTTGGGCTCTCAATCTTACGTGGCTTCGATTGTTTTGTTAACAATTGGAGTTCTTGCGTTGATTTTCGCTGGCTGTCTTAGTCGGCGGTGATACTAGCGATTTGTGATTTGCTTTTTCAAAACAAGCTAGTGTTGGTCACTGGAGCCTTGGCGGATTAGACACCTCGAAGATAATGAAAACATCGGAGAGGGAATGGTTTTCTAGGGGGGAGAGAGGTGCCAACACTTGTCACCGCTCCAGTGACCACTGTAGTAACTAGAAAGGTGCTAGACCAATCCTCAAATGGAAATTGCAACGGTAAAATATAAAGATATATCTTCCGGCTTTTAAGGCTAGGATTGTCAGCACGAGCTACACACTTTTAAGCGGGGTTCATAACTAGTCGCCTCACCAAATTCAAGGCTGATATTCATGGTCGATTTTGCCCTTTCGAAACGTGAACAGGAACTTCTTGACACTGCTATGGCCTTTTCCAAGAAGTGGATTGTGCCTTATGCCCGGGAACTCGAAGAAGCGGATGAGTTTCCTTGGGAACTCGCTCAGAAGGCTTTTGATGTGGGGCTCATGAACTCTCATATCCCCAAAGAATATGGTGGACCCGCGCACTCGATGGTCGAAGAAACTCTCATCGGAGAAGGCATTGGTTACGGCGATGGCGGAATTGCCACCACCATCTTAGCCAATAACTTGGCACTCACGCCTCTTCTGATTACTGCGACTCCTGAGCAAATGAAGAAATATATTAAACCGTTCGCCACAGGGAAGAAACCTCAATTTGCTTCCTTTTGTCTCACCGAACGTGAAGCTGGATCTGATGCTGCAGCGGTGAAAACCACGGCCACTAAAGATGGAGATGAGTGGGTTATCAATGGACGCAAATGCTTCAGCACCAATGGGCATGTCGCAAAATATCTGAGTGTATTCACAACTGTAGATCCCTCGTTGGGTTACAAGGGAATGGCTTTGCACATGGTGGAAAAAGACCTACCCGGCGTCGAGGTCGTCATGCTGGAAGACAAGCTTGGGCAACGAGCGTCCTTTCAAGCAGAAATTGAATTCAAGGATGTCCGTATTCCCGGTGATTGTCTCTTTGGCGAACTCGGTAAGGGCTTTAAATATGCTATGCAAACTCTTGACCGCACCCGTGCTGCCATCGCCGCCCTCGGTGTCGGTATCGCCCAACGCGCCGTTGATGAAGCGGCGATTTTTGCTAACCATCGCAAGCAGTTTGGCAAACCAATCGGGGCATACCAGGGCATCAACTTTATGATTGCTGAAATGGAAGCCCGGGCTATGCACGCCCGGTGGGCAACGCGATATTCAGCGTGGCTTGTTGATCAGGGGCAAAGAAATACTAAGGAGTCGAGTTGTGCCAAATTCTTTGCAACCGATGCGGCTATGCAGAATACCTTAGATTGTATCCAAATTATGGGCGGTTATGGGTATTCCAAGGAATATCCAGCTGAACAGATGATGCGTGGTGCGAAGCTCACTCAAATCTATGAAGGAACAAACGAGATTCAACGCTGGGTGGCGGGACAAGCCGTCTTGAAGGAGGCAAGAGTAACCGAACTGGATACCGGCTTTCGGCTCACGTTTTCGGGAAATGATTATCCGGATCCTTGGGGACCTCGTGAAGGTAAAGTGCCTGACTTATGGGGCAAGAAGAAATTAAAATCGAAATGAGAACCTCGATTCCAATTAACGTCGATTCTCCCTCTAATTAAAATAAAAAGATGGAGCCGACATCCACAATTTCTGGTGTCGACTCGATTAGAAGCTCTGCGGTTAGGGGGTGTTTCTTACTCCTTCTTCCTTCGACGTTCCTGCTGTACGGGAGCTGGTTGATTGGCACCAACCAGACCTGCAAGCCCCATGATTTCGCCTCTAACCATATCCATGGGGATAGCAAAGACGATGGTATTACTTTGGTCGAAGCTGATATCCTCGAGGCTAGAAAGGGTTCGTAGGTAAAGTGCTTGTGTGCTCATCTTTTGGACCGCTTCTTCGAGGTTTTGAGCAGCTATGAGTTCACCTTCACTTTTAATGATGACGGCTCGACGTTCTCGTTCTGCTTCAGCTTGGCGGGCGATGACACGTTTCATGTCCGCCGGCAGTTCGATATTTTGCAGATTGACGCTGATGATATCTACGCCCCAATCCTGCACGTCTTTGTCAACTTGGAGCTTTATCCGTTCAGCGATTTGATCACGTTTTGCCAGGAGGTCATCGAGTTCCACATTACCAATTACATCGCGCATGGTGGTCTGTGCATATTGCACGGTGCTCAGTCTGACATCTTGGATATTGATGAGGCTTTTTGGTGTGTTGATGACTTTCATGAACACCACGGCATCAATCATGAGGCTGATGTTGTCTCGGGTCATCAGCTCCTGCTTCATCACATCCAGAGTCTGAATTCTGATATCCTGTCGGAGGAATCTTTCTACTGCAGGCCATTTGAAGAAGATTCCAGGTCCAACCAATCGGACGAATTTTCCGAAGCGCAAGACTATAGCTTCTTGCCATTGCTTGTTGATGGCAATGGTTGCAGGAACCATTATTAAGAATAGCACTGCGAAAAATCCAAAGACGAAGGGGAAAACGATAGCGATGAAGCCGAGCATTGGTCCTAGAATTGGTATCGCGAATATTGCTAGAATGATAAATAGTATTCCAAGGAATAAGAATGTAAATAACGGAAGCGGGGAGCCTCTATATTCATACATTCGTCGTTCTTCTTTGTCAGTAAGGGGGTCTTCTCCCATGTTTTTTCACCATTGATAACCTATAACGCTCAATTGCTACTCGCGAATCTATGATTTAATTCCATGATTGGATAACAATTGACTACGTTATGGGCTTGAGGAATTATTCTGTAATGGGACTATACGTTAATGAGCTAAATAAGCGTCATCTATGACGGTTCACTTGTAAGGTGTAGAATCCCACGCCAGGTTTGAATATCCCTCGTACTAGACAGCACGAGTTCAGGCTTTTAAAATTAATGAGATTCTGCATAATCGTAGAAAGATGCGACGGGCTCCGCTTCATGCTTGGGGTGATTAAAACAATTGGTTAAAGATCAGCATAAAGAAGCCAATAATTGAAAAAAACGCTGTAAATACACCCCCTATCCACACAGCTGCAAATGACCCTAGACTGAAATTAATTAGTGTTACTGCTGCACTAAGACTTCCAAGAAAAACAAGCTCTTGCCAATTAAATGTGCCTCTCCAGTTTCATACTCTTCACATCGATGCCTTTAGAGCTCATCCTATTTTGGTAGAGCTTTCTTGTTCTGGAAAATGCTATTATGACACTTTTGGGTCGGCGGACCCAACACATGCCGACATCGAACTGAGCAGAGACTACTACCCATCATTTACAACATGCACGTGCTATTCACAAAGGCACTGCAAAGAATCTAGCTGTTCTAAACCGTAGATTCATAATTCATGAAGGAAACACGTTATTCGCAGGTTTGTATTTTGAAACTTGAGCCGGATAAAATTAAGACTGGAAACAGACAGCAACGCACAGCTTTTGCTAAAAAGATACCAACATGGATTTTCCTCATAATCCTTAGCACGATTATTCTATGCTACAACTGCAGCACAGCATTCTTAGCAAACCTCACATATCTCCCCCCAACTTTGTATAACCGAGTATACGATTGCATGACCCTTGAAGGAGCAGGGGCTGCAGTCCTTGTTGGGATGTTCATCCTTTACCCCCCACAACTTTTCATGGCAACCATCCGGGGTCTTTTCCTGGGGGGAGTAGAGGGTGCCCTCTGTGGAATACTCGTAGCAATCTACTGCAGTTCAACCCGGCGACAGTTCCCCCTCCTCGGAGCCGTCGTGGGCAGCATCAGTGGAATGACCCTTGGCACCACCATCCTTCCCCTTTCTATGCGACTCAGCCTCACCACCTCTGCTACCCACTTCTTTGACCTCTATGCACTCGGAGGCATCCACACCATTGAGATTGGCTGCCAGTACGGTGCCTATTCCCTTGCCCTCCTCTACACCAGCTACCTACCAATCCTCTTTCTCCTCAGCCTCATCGCCATTGTTGGCACCGTACTCCTCCGCTTCATTGCAAATGCCATCAGCCACGTGGCCACGGACTAAAAGAGTCAAGAACCACCCACAAGCAAGCCCTAATTGATAACAGTTCGTTTTTTCTGGATAAAGATATTATGACACTTTTTGCATGGCGCAACTAGCACGGGTCTGCTATTAGATAAGGGGTAGAGGAGGCTCTGTATTCCCTAGCGAGGTTGCGTATGGTCGGTAGTATCGGGAGAATGTGAAGTTGGAGGGTCGGTAGTTGTTTCAAAATACACTTGTAAAGCTTCTTTTTTTAGATCAGTTTGAGAGGGTATTGCACTTTTCATCATCTTCATGGGCGCCAGATTGTCCGTAGGGATCGCTAGCGGTTACTATTGCCAAAGAGAAGAATAGAAAATTACCGAGGATTTCTAAGGTCCTTCTATCTGGATGTTAAGCAGTTCAAGTTGTCTTATAAGACGTTGGGGTAAGTCGGGAGTAATGAGTTTTTCTTGGTCATAGTCTTCAATTTCTTTAATACCACGAGAATATAAGTAAAGTCCGAGGTCAACACCAATCCCATTGATTTCTCTAGCAATAGGAAGGTTTTCTTCGGTTGCTTTTTCTAAGAATTGCGAATCTAAAGCCTTAGCAATTGATTTAGAGATTTCCAATTCATCTGTTGGGCGTCTGCATAACTTCGATATCTCTTTAGTATCAATACTTCTCAAGTCTTCCAATGTAGTTACACCATGTTTTGCGAGTATGCTAGCTGTCGATTGGCCAATTCCCCAAATCTTTTTGAAATTTTTACGAGACTCGATTTTCGTTCACTTCCTTTTGATAAGGATTTGTAAACACAAAAATCAGTGAAGAATAATTAGATGAATCTTCACCATTCCTAATCCTCAGCTAATTTAGTAATTTTCTTCAAGAAAAATCTTTTGGGTCTTTCATGATTCTTCACCATTACGAAGAATCATAATGGTCCTTATCGCAATGGTGTATGCTTCGAGATTTTTTTTAAAAAAATGAATCGAACTGATAAGTTTGACAAGGTTGAAATGTTTTTCAAGAACTTTCTTCCTTAGTATGAATCTTCGTTAATCCGAAGAATCCTCCGAGAATAGCTAGGATTGCACCTAGAAACAAGATTACACACCCTACACAAACAAAGAACACTAGAACGGCAGGAATAGAAAAAATAATAATCTTGACACTGCCGATTCGTGATTTTCTTTTGATTTGGACTGCTATAGCGATTATCACTAAACTCCCACATGTTAACGCCACAGCCATAGTTACAATCATTCCGTTCAATAAATTAATCAAAATTTGGGCTAAATCAGGAGGCAGTAATGGTAATAAGGCTAATCCAACAAAGAATAATCTAGCAACGAAAAACTGTGATACAAACATTATAATGCCTCCGATAACTGAAAGTATTCTAGAAGCGATTTGCAATGAGTCACTTCTCAACTTTTTTCTCACTCCCCTTTATCATTTTTTGAATAAAATGCTATAACTAAAATTACAATTATGATAACACTTCCTAAAATTAAACTGGATCCGAGAAAAGGCACATAATGTACGCCTGTAGTTGGTTCGAAATTAATGGAAAAGAAATGGTGAGGACCCAGTCTGCTGTTGTGGTTAGAAGATGCATCTGTAGCAGAGAACTGAATATAATAGGCATCACCATCTTGCACAAATCCTATGTTATATGAAAAAGTCACGTTATCTGTTGATGCCATAGTACGATTTGTGGTAACGAACTGGTAGTTTTCATCATTTAACATGCGTACTCTGCAATAAACCACAGCAATACCAGACTCGTCTCGAATAATTGCCCAAGCAGTTACGTTATCTCCAGCTTCCGGAACCTCTGGAGTAATCCAAGAATTTTCAAATATTGGAGGTTCTAAATCTCCGTTATTACCCCTCTCACTTATATAACAACTTTCTATCGAATAATTTAGTTGAGATGACTTGATAACACTGAGTAGTAGAATTATGTATAATATAATAACTAAAGTGTTGAGAACCCGTATTCTTCTATTCCAATGAAGTATCATACCTCCCACCTAAATCAACCTTTTTACTAACCAGGTTAGCTAACCAATTGTTGGATATATTAAAAAAGGAGCCTATAAAAATAGGCTCCTTCTTATTTTTTTAGATTAGTAATGGTAGTTCAATGAATATATCGTATACTGTGAGTAATATTAGCAAACACTCTGGAGCGAGTACACCAGTCAAGAGACAAGCACCCACGATGATGAGTAAAATAGCACCATCAATGCCTGAAACTATTAGAACCCAATTAAACCATTCCTCGAATGACATCTGGCCAGTAAGAACATATTGCATATATGTTAGGATGATCCATCGACTACCATGGGTATTTTGACCTTGAATGGTTTGATCCTGGGGAGTTGACTTGTAAGTTGCTGCAATCATAGGGGTGATGATTAACCCAACAATGGTAATTACTGTAAGTAACCGATAGTGTCCCCTTTTCATCCATTCACCTCCGATATTTGAATTATTTAATTTATTATTTGATTTTATTTAAAGACTTTCATCCCTGAATCTAACGATTAATTTAATTTCTATCCTTTTTTTAGGAAACTTTCTTAACATTATAAATGCACATAACATCAGAGGAGAAGGAAGTCTCTTGACAAATTATAGAAATAATTGTCTCGATACAATCTTTGTAGAAAACCATACACAACTATTATCGAATAGAAATAAACAAGTAACCAATAATAAAGAAGTTGACACACCTAAACCTTCTTCAGCATTTTGGATTTTATCATTTTTAATTGTAGTTGTTGCTTATATTAGTGGAATTATAATTGGGTGGTTTACCCCCCTCCCCTATCTATCCGACAATGAGCCTAATAATTCCTGGTTCTCTCCCTTATTCCTCTTCTCATACATTTTGAGATCAAATATCACATTCGTTATAATAATTTTAATATTAGGTGTTTTGACATTTGGAGTGGGAATTATCATTAATCTTTGGTTACAGGGTTTCATCAACATTTTAGTTATACGTTTAGCCTTACAAGTAGCACCACTCCATATGGTTCTTGTTTCCTTTTTCCCTCATGCAATAGTCGAAATCACAGCCATTCTTTGGTCTGCTGCAATCGGATTGTATTTACCGCTTCAGCTAATTCGATATCTCTTTGGGTATAGAAGCAGAATTCTAATACACAACGAGCCTCGCCAAATAGTTATATCTATTCCGATTATTTTGATCTTGCTTGTAATTGCAGCTTTCATTGAAAGTTTTGTAACACCTCAGCTGATGGGGGTATTATCCATTGTCTGATTCACTGAAGTTATTAATTCATCCACTCAATCCACCCAAGAAAATAGTGACGTCTCCAAATCCATTTGTTTCTTTCGGCACGGTATTGACCACAGGATTCGTTAGCATTCTGATGAATATGCTCACATTAATTTGGCTTGAACCCTGGATTTTTGAGATTCCATTCATTCTATTTCTTGGAGGCCTTGTTGCTATTTTCTCATATCTCATAGTTTTTTTAATTATTTCTACTATTAGTTATTTAATAGCCAAATCGTTTAATGGAAAAGCTGATTACAGAATTCATTTGCTTGCACTCGGATACACTTGGTTTTTTAGAATTCTAGTAGTATTGGCTATTCTAATTGTAAATTTGATTATTCCTACATTTATAATTCTAATCATATTCATTACGGTATTATTAAAAACAGTATTTTTTATTCCTGCGAGTTCGGTATGTCGGTATGTAAATAATATTAAATGGAAACCTGCATTAATTAGTGTTATTCTACCAGATTTAATTTTATTTTTTGGAGGAATTTGGCTTTCGATATTATAACGAAACCTAATGTTGATAGTATACTTTGATTGAAACCGCATTAGAATTTAAAATTAATTTTAAAAAACAATTAAAAGAAAGTTCTAATATGTTCTAAATAGAAAAAACCAGAGAGAATAAATACATGTCACAGAGAAAAGCTGGAATAGTAGCAAAAGAAATTAGTCGCTGGTACTTTCTTGGATTTTTCATTTGGATTGCAATAATATTTTTTCTCATTTGTTACGCAGGAGGTTGTGACAACATATCTCCAGAATTTACGTTTGCAATTATGTTTCTATTTGGATCGATTGGAATTGGTGCATTGATATTATATTCGGTGCAGGTCCTTAGAAAGACCAATAACCAGTAAAGAACTTTTATAATTCAAGAGTGCCATTCTATTTACCAAAAAATCAAAGGTGAAATGAAGATAAAGGCCAAATTCAAGCCAAATAAAAATTCACTGTTAACTCGAATGACCCAAAACATGAAACTAGGGAATCTATAAATCTTCTTGGGAGATTTCTCGAAAAATTGAGGAGGCCTTTCTGCCTTCACTCTATCTTATTCATTAATTTTATTAATTTGGATTAAGAAAGAATAATTCCCATCACGGTGGTCTTTTACAAACTCCCCGTTATCATCGAATAAAGACTACAATTATTCTGAAGACCGTAAGTTTTTTCTAAAAAAATAAAGGAGAGTGACAAAGGCGAAAATGAGGATAACTAAATGAACCGAGAGTGCCAGAATTAATTGTTGGAAAAATATGGAATCGGAGGGAAAAATACCAAAGATCTGATTAACGATTAGGAATGTAATAAAGCTGGACAATAAGATTATGGGGGTTAGCGTTACAATCAAAGCTATGCTAAGCCCTTTCCGTGATGGCTTTATCTCTGAATCACTACTACTCACAAGCATTTTCACTAATATCATAAATTTAATTAACTATTTAAAAGCTGCTTTCCTATGGTAAAAGACTGGATTGGACAATAGAAGTGTGGGAAAAATTACACGAAGATCAAATCCTGCATTTGTTCAATACGACTTATGATATTGTCCAAATGCCTGATGTTCGGAGTCGAGATTTTGAAACAGCAATGGTGCTTCATCCTGAGAAGGGATATATTGGCTATCTAATTAAGAAAAATAGTCGTTTCTTTTTCTTGGATGAATTACGGATTCAAGATGTTTTTCAGGAGTGGTTTGCATCTCTTAGGGAGACTCCGTGAAGATATCCAATGATAGAGAATAAAAAATCTATATTAAGTAAATGCAGGATTTTAGAGATGCGTTCTGCTTCCCATATAAAGTCAATGGAATCCAAAAAACATTTGGATTAAAATTATAATCGAGTTATTTCAAGCTTTATTGAGCTTTATGAATCCATATTCACGAGATTGGGGAACTCTTTGTCTCATAGTAGGAATCATCGTCATTCCATTTGCTTTCATCTTTTAGTATCCCGCTTTGTTATTAGCATTCATCACCCTGTTAAACAGCAATATTGAACAAGCGTTGGGATTTTGGCAGAACCTTCTGGAGGTCCAGATAGCTCTTATCACAATGTTGGGGATACTTTTAGGATTTTCAGGAGTAATTGTATTCTATCAGATGCGAAGGTATGATCAATTCCTTTTCTTGGCCTTGAATCAACAAAGGGCATCTCAGGTTGTACTTGATTTAGGAGCCCGTGAGCTACTTGAAGGAATGTTTGAAGGAGAAACATTTCATCTTCCAGAAAAATAGATCTATCTTTTTGAGATGCCTACCAACTAGATGGCTACACAAAAGATAGAAATCTCCTCCGGTTTGCCATAGATGTGTAGATGGACTTCTGCTCAGACCACTTGATTAATGCCGATTTGAACCACTTCCCTTTAGGCAAACCTTAGCTGCTAAATCAAAGTTGTTTGGTTACATCTTTGAAAGTGAAGATAGCCGTCCGAGAGTCCCGGGTACTATTTTCGGTCCTGATTCATTTCATTTTTGAAAACGGTATGATATTAAGTGAGAACGTCTTCATTGAGCGAGTTTTTATTGAATTTGTGGAAGCCCTTGTCCATGTAGGGATAGATCTGGTTCCGATAATCTCACGTGAGGTTACGGATCGTCTTGAATTAGTAGCATTTGAACCTGTTAGAGGTTGATTTAATCTCGACGATTTTAAGATTAGGGGAGCTCGGAATTTGAATAAACTACTCATAAACTGGTAATTGATAAAGGGCTAATTGAAGTTTTTAATAAGGAAAGTGAAGCATACTCTGATGAGTTGCCAGTTGTTGCTATCATCTCCCTCATGAATTGTCAACCGTTGTTGAGGCGATTTGTGTTCTGGCAACCGATACATTAACCGATGATATAGTTAAGGGATATATCCGATATCTAACTATTACCAGAAGGCGATTAGCACCTATTGGCGCCTCTTCTATTGATGGTAACTGAGGAGATAGAGAATATTATAAGCTCGCCTTCTCTAAGGGTTGTCAACTGGAACCGTGGCGAACTTGTCCTGACAACCGAAGTGCTAAGCGAATGCAGCACCTGTGCAGCAACTAAAATTCGCATGAAATAAGAGGAATCGGGCTATTCTGACACTTTTGCATGTTATTGTGACACTTTTTGGCAGAATACAATGGTTATTGCTTAATCTGGATAAATATTCAGTTCATGCTTCCGAATCATCGATTTGTAAATATGGATACTCTGGATCTAATTGTAGGACCCGTTGAAAACACTCTTGGGCTTCTTGTGGGCGTTTAAGCTCGATGAGGATACGTCCTCGGAGGTATATTCCATTGACATGGTCAGGGCTAGTTTTGAGGAGTCGATCGACAATATCGAGGGCTTCCTCAAACCGCTTCAAGTCACGTGCCAGAGTATTTCCAAGATTATAAAGTGTAAGTGCGTCATGTGGATTGATCATAGCTGCCTGCAAATATGCTTCAACTGCTTCATCATATTTTTGCAGCATGCCCAATCCAACACCTTTGTCATACCACGCTCGACTATTTTGGGGTTCAAGACTGATGACGCGCTGAAAGATACGTAACGCTTCCTCAACCCGTCCCATTCTCCCAAGGAGTTCACCCATATCGAGCCAGGCATCAATATGCTCTGGGGCGAGTTTAGTAGCTTTCTTGTAACAGGTTAGTGCGTCCTTAAGTTGTGTTAGCTGTTCGTGAAGGACACCCCGATTATACCAGGCTCGGGCATCTCCAGGGTTTACGTTAAGTGTTTCAATGAAACAATCAAGAGCTTCCTCATATCGTTTGAGTTCCGAAAGAATAACACCCCGGTTATACCATGCATTCGCATAATCCAGACGATTTTTCGTCCGGGTTCGTGTGGCTCTAATAAAGCTCTGTAATGCTTCTTCAGTTCGATTCAATTCTTGATATGCTGCACCTAAATTGTTCCACGCTTCGATATAATTAGAATCAAGTTCAGTTGCATGTTTGTAACAATCGAGCGCTTCATTGATGCGTCCAAGCTCATCAAGAGCAAGTCCTTTGTTAAACCAAACAGCTGCATCCCGTGGACGGAGTTCTGCTGTGATTGAAAACGCCTCTAAAGCTTCCTCTAATTGACCTTTTTCAGCCAAATCTACACCTAAATTAAACCAATCTTCAGCGGTGAAATTTGGTTTACTCCGTTTCTTCTTTGACAAATACTCACCCTGGTGCTTGAAGTATTTGCATCATCAGCTGGCCTAAGGGCACAGATTCGTGAGCGGCACCAATAATAATGAGCTCCCATTTTTTTATCAAGTCTCGGAATGACGCTTGTCCGGTGAAGAGATTCATCAGTGTTTTCGTCGATGCTTTGTATATGACTTCAGGGGAGGGATAGCTTCCTGAATGTAATTCCATCGTTCCTTGTTTTTGCAATACGATATGAAAGATCTCCCCATCAGTTTCCACTTGGAGCACTTTTCCTTGGTACGGACCTACCCAGTTTCGGATGAAAACTCGGTGTTCAGGTGTTTTGTTAACCTTAGCAATTAATCCTTGAAAAATCTGAATTAACGGGTTTGTCATTTATCTCACCTAGCAAGTTATTTTTTCTTTATCCAGGCCTGCACCGCTTCCATTACAGCATCGTTTACGTGCCGTGCTCGAATATCTCCCTTTCTTTCTCGCACCTTTACCAGAAAGTTCTGGTATAACTCGTGATCCATCAAGACCACCATGCGACCTTTGCGATTATTCACCAAGGCTTGGGTGATGTACTTATTTTCACGAATCATTAGGGTTTCAATATCTCGTAACTGTAGGTGTGGATATCCGGGCCATTGTCCATCTGACGCTTTCTTATATCGTGGCATCTGTTATTCCTCCTTAATTCGAATCTTTTTTTCCTTCATCGATTGATTGGTCTCCAGGAATTTTAACCAATCCCGGTTGAAAAGGCCATTCCACCACATACCGCATTCCTTTTTTTCCTCCCCGATTTCCTCGTCGCCAAGTGCCCACGTAGATGCCACTTCCAAATACTCGGATATATTCTGATAAGATCAAGATTGCTGCTACTTCCGGGCTGATATTTGCTTCCCTCGCTTTTTCCTCGAGTCCCTTTTGAATATCCTCAGGTATTTGTAATTCCATCTTTCTTCACCTTTTCTTCTTGCGCTGCTTCTTTTTGGTTTGTGTGCTTTTCTGATGTCGAAATGCTAATCGTTGGTAAGGAGTTCCCCATCGCTCTGCATAAAAACTACCTTCCAATGGCCACCGTGAAGGACCAAGCATACGCGGCTTTTCTGGAACCCCTATACAGAAAGCCGCAATTGGTGTCCAAGTGCGTGGAATCCCTATTTTATCACAGATAAATTCGACATGGCGCTTATCTGCGAAGGCTACGGCTTGATAGGCACAGGCGTATCCCATCGAGTGAGCAACCAGCCACATATTCATAACCCCCATACCTATGACTACACTCCCACAGAGTTCATTGGGATACCTCCCCGTGCTATCATGCCAGGTTTCAGAAGCGCAACAAACAATAACAGCATCTGCCTTTTCGGGGTACCGAAATAATGATCCATCTCGCATTTCCTCATATATGCCTGGGCGGCTGGCATCAGGCACATACCATAATCGACCTTGTGTCGATTCATACGGAAAATTACCAAAAACATATCGTGCGGCTTCTTGGCTGATATCGGCAATGATGCGTTTCATTTCTTCATCCTCCCGGATGAGTATATAACGCCACATCTGCATATTCTCTGGAGATGGCGCATAGCGTGCCGCATCTAAGATTAGTTCTAAATCCTGGTCAGGAATTCGTTCCCCCGTCATATGCCGCATACTTCGACGCATTCGAATCAATTCGACGAGTTGCCCCGTCGATTGGGTGATGTTAGGCATGTCCACAGTATTACCGGATCGGTTTTTCTGTTTAGATTCAGTCATGGAATTCTCACCATTCTATCTTCTATCGGATGGTATTCTAGTGATATTAAATGGTATTATCGCTGTTCGAATACAGCTTCTTACATTGAAAGTTAGTGCAAATTATTGATAAAATGCAGTTAGGAAGACCGGATATGCATATTCAGCTCTTCCATCTTCGCGACAACAGTTGCTACGGTGTCTGGTGGTAAATCTGAGGGGCTCGATTTGAGCAGTGCAATAAGCTCCTTATAGACGCTGGCTGCTTTTGCTCGACTACTCAGGTTATTCATCGCCGTATCACGTGCCTGCTCAATGAGTGGCTTCAGGTATTCTCGTTGAACCCGTTGTCGGTTTTTCAGGTCGTTAATGATGTTTTCGTTGGCTTCAATGACTGTGGCTACTTTGGTATCTGGAACATCGGAAGGTCGACGTGGCGCTGCTGCAGGAGCTGGTGCCGGAGTAGGAGTGGAAGCAGTGGCTTGGGCGGGGGCCAAGGCCGGTGCGGGTGCCAGAGCAGGGCCTGGAGCGGGAGTTGGTGCTGGGGCAGGTTTGGCTGCTTTGATTTGGGGGATGATCTGTTGAGTTATGGCGGATTTAATGGATTTATCAATCACATCTGCTAATTTGGTTTGAAGGGGGCTTAATCCGTCTGTGACAGCTTTTCCTGTCGCTGTCATAACGTTGCCAACCGCTTTATCAAGAGCGTCCATCCGTTTCTCAAGGTTGGCTAGTTGTGCTGCTAGTTTTTTCTGCGATTCATTCAAGTGGCTAATATACGAAATGATTTTCTTCAATTCGGCTTCAATTCCACTTGTTGCAGCAGGGGCAGGTTTCGCATCACTCGGTTCCTTAGACATCGGGTATCAATCTCCATTAACTCTTCATATGCATAAAGTGGAGCGAGAGTATAACCCTTCTGTTCTCCTGTTCCCAAGATATCAGATAAATGTTTAGCTAAATTTCTGGAAAAAGTCGGGTTAAAATCAGCTGCTTCGATGAATCTCCACGTTCACTGGGATACCCTGCCGGATAGAGGACGTAACAATGCAGTAATTCTCGAAGATCTCAACACAGCGTTGAAACCGCTTAGCCTTCTCTTCACCCACCGTGATATGGATCTTCACATCCAGATGGTGAACTCGCCACCTTCCCTCTTCGTTCCTTGTTATTGTTGGTGTAACTTCAGTACGAACCGACTCCACCGTTAGTTTACTTCGCTGTAAACAGAACATTAGACTTGCCGACAGACAATTGCCCACTGCCACAGCAAGAACACGTGTCGCATTGGGACCTTTATCCTCACCCACCGGTGGAGATTCATCCAAGATCCATTCTGAGAACTCAGGCTTGTCAAAATGCACTCGAAACTCAAAATTATTTACCCGTTCAACAATGATTGAGTAACTGCGTGTTTCTTCCTCGTTAGACATGCATTTCACCTAGAAATGGGTGAAGTGATACTGTGATTCATAAGCCTATAATCTTGTAGGCGTACCGGATGCTTTTCAAAGTCATCAACCCGGCTGTCCTGCGTCTATTTCGAAAAGTTTATAACAAAGAACATCCCTAAAACATCTATAAGGATGTTCTCAAACATCCATTATACAGGGCTGGAATACAAATGTATACCGAACCAAAAATGGAAAAACTGACGATTAATTTACCACCAATGGATCTCGCCCGAATTGATCTTCTTGTTGAAGCTGGGTTCTATCCAAGTCGAACCGAATTAATTCGAGCAGCGATTCGAACGCAGCTAGAAGTACATCAGGATTTCATCACAAAGCAAATGGCGTTATTAACAACTCCCTTTGAAGATGAAACAATTGAGGAATCACCAGAAGCCCAAATTGGGGGCTTGGGCGTCTTTAGTATCAATAAAGATGTTTTGAAGAAGGCAATTAAGGAAGGAAAAATGCTGAATATCATTGTAGTGGGTATGCTTCGTATTGCAAAGGATGTTACACCAGAACTCATTGATGCATCGGTTGCTAAGATAAGATTGTATGGGATACTGAGAGCACCTGCGAAAGTGAAGGTCGCGCTTCAGAGTCTAATGGAAGACAAAGGGGATGCATAACATTGGATATTCTCGCTGAAAGTGGTGCTGTAAGTTTGAATCTGGGGGTTCTGCAAATCCTTTTCGATATACAACGAAAAACGATGTGTTACAAATTGAATCTGTCAGTTATTGAGTGTATCTTGGAGTATAATCTAGCCTGATGTTTAGTGATGAATGGTACTTTCGACTAGACGATGGTTAGATTATTTACGATCGACGATGGATTTCTTACCTATCTTCTCCAACTGTTCTTCCTGAAGTACCCGACGGAGCACCTTACCAACCATTGATTTTGGCAATTCGTCACGGAATTCGACAAATTGTGGGCGTTTGTAGTAAGCGAGTTTATCTTTGGTGTATTCGATGATTTCTTCAGCGGTGGCTTCTTCGCCTTCTTTGAGGACGACCACTGCCATCACGGTTTCGCCCCGTTGTTCATCGGGAATACCGAAAACAGCTGCTTCTACAATCTTGGGATGCTCGAAGAGGACTTCTTCGACATCGCGAGGCCAGACCTTGAAACCAGCCCGATCAATCATTTGTTTAGCACGATCGACGATGTAGAAATATCCGTCTTCATCCATCTTCGCAATGTCGCCTGTTCGTAACCATCCGTCCTCTGTGAGTTGTTGTGCTGTTTCTTCGGGTTTATTCCAGTATCCTTTCATGATTTGAGGACCTTTGATAACTAGTTCACCTACTTGTCCTGGTGGAAGGTCCTCACCGGAATCGAGGTCGATGATTTTTGCTAAAGTACTTGGCATGGGTATGCCGACGGAGCCTTCCCGTTTCTTATCGAAAGGTGGGTTCTCTTGGATGGGATTCGAGTGCGTGACAGGACTCGCTTCAGTGAGCCCGTATCCTTCGACGAGGTTAGCACCGGCGATTTCTTCAAAGGCTTTGGCGACAGCCATCGGAAGGGGTGCAGCGCCAGATAGGCAGGCGGTCATGGATTTGAGGTCGTATTGATCGAGGTCATCGCGTTGAAGTAGTGACGCATAGAGAGTGGGAACCCCAGGAAAGAATGCGACGTTGTAACGTGGAATATCCCGGAGGACTTGATCTAAGTCTGGTCGTGGATGCAAGACTAAACGATCAGCGAGGACGATGGTATTGAGCATACAAACGGTTAAGCCAAAGGAATGGAAGAATGGCAACACGGCAAGGGTTGTATCACCAGCGCCGCGTTCAGCGAAGGGAATCCAGCTTCTACATTGATAGGCATTAGCGACCAGGTTATAATGAGTGAGAATAGCGCCTTTTGGTACACCTGTGGTTCCGCCTGTATAGAGAAGTACAGCTGGTGTCTCTTTTGGTTTAATGGAAACCTTGGGGGCTTTAGGCTCAGCAGCGTCTAAGATTTCGCCCCACATGTGATATCCTTTCACCCCTTCAGGGGGTGTAAAACTAACTTGCATACCAGGGAAAGCGTCTGCCATTGTTGTGACAACAGTGTGCTTGACTTTCGTGTTGTCACGGATTTTGGCATAGTTATCATGCATGATATCAATAATGATTAATGCTTTTGCGCCTGAATCATTGAGCTGAAATTGGATTTCAGGAGCTTGATAAAGCGGATTGATCAGGGTAAGAATAGCTCCAGCTTTGAGAGTGCCAAAGAATGCAGTGATGAATTGGGGCATATTGCCTAACATAAGAGCTACTACATCACCTTGTTTGATGCCTAATTTATTGAGGGCATTTGCTAAGCGATCGACTTCTTCTTGCACCTGTTTGTAGGTTTTTTCTTGGCCAAGAAAAATACCAAGGGTGTTGTCCGGAAAGTCTTTTGCAGAATCTTCGAGGAGTTGGAAGAGTGGGATTTCGGGAATATCAAGATTTTCGGGAATGTTGGGTTCGTAATACTTCAGCCAGGGTTTTTCCATGGGCTATTTCCTCCTAATTGGGAATAGCTGTATATGGTGTGTCACGAAGGAAAAGGCTTACCATTCCTAAGATTCTAGTTATGAATGGACTACTAGAGCTTTTATCCAAGACTCTTGCACCTTTCTTCAGGTGAAGATTTGGAATTTCAGCTCCCCACGATTACATGCAAAATATTTTATTCAATTATTTGCTCTTCCACTCTTCTTCTACCTTCTATTTTTTGCACTAATTGCATTTTTTTCTACTAATTCTTCTCCCTCACTTCCACTGGACTTCTTGGCTTTGGACTGGTCTTCTGTTATTGGGGGGGGGATCCTTTGTTTCATTTAGACACTCCCCAGTATCGTTCTGGGTATGCCCTGACTACAGAAGTTGAATCTACTCCTTCAAATGAGCGCACAGTTCTCTTACAGAAAACATTTGCTGAGCTTCAAGAACTCAATAAGAACCTGCAGCAGTTTGAATAGCTAGCTTAGAGGGTTTCTTGATTTACTAAATCAGATTTTCGTCCCGTGACTGACACTTAAAAGTCATCTCGTCAATAGTTAGCATGGATTCTGGCGAGGATGCACATGAATGGACGCTGCTGATTTACGTCATCACATCGCAGACTATCTGGACTATGTTCGCGAGTTCAACCAACGTGTTATCCTAATTGACACGGGAGTGTTTCGACCTAACGGTCGGGATGGACTCGTGACCCATCCTGAGGCGATTTTAAGAATCGAAAATCAGTTTGTTAGCGAGCTCGTTCATCTACTCAATGAATTAGATCGAGCTCTTCGTCATGCTCGCGATTGGCGGCTCCATTTAGAGGATATGACACGGAACCTATACTTTTCACCTCAGGAACAAATTGCCCTTTTTGAAAGGCGACAAAAAGCTATTCACATTTTAGCGAAAGACGCACTCAAGAAACGAATTGAATCTCAAACCGACGGGATTGATTATTTGCGGTGGGTTGTTGCGGATACGGGTGGAGAACTTGAGCGATTACTCATTGATATGCGTGATTTGGGCGTCACAGATCATGGCTTTCGAGACTTTTTCCAAAAATACCAATCACCTGAATTAGGTCGCTGGGAAAAAGCTCTCGATGTTTGGCTGGACATGGATATACCAGCCTTGATTACTGCCTTACAGGGCTTTCTTGACGAAGCCAGCACTGGAGCATTTGAAAAGGCACTAATTGCGCTAGCGAGCTATATTGATGTACTTGTGAATCTCCTCGCCCAATTCTCAGCTTTTAGCAGCGACTTTGATTTTCTATCACTCAAATGGGTGTCTAAAGTCCAGATTCAATTTGACCTCTTAACTGAAGCCAGTGTGGCACTTCATGAATTGTTGGTTCAGCGAACCCAAATGGGAATGCTGTATGTTGACCATGAACGTGCAATCCTGAATGCAGTGCTACCAACGGAAATTGATGTTGAAGAATGGTATAGTATGTTTGCAAGTAATCCTAAAAAATCCGCTCATGAATTGTTGCCTTCTGATATTCGTACTGATGCATTGCCTTATGCTATGCGCCAGTCAGAAACTGCCTTGGTCTCAATGGATGACCAAGTGCAAATTGGGGAATATTTACTTAAATCCGTTGAAGTTTTACCGGAATTATTGAAGTCACCTGTCGTTGCGAAACTCCTTGATGCTGATCGACAGCGACTGGATTTGTTTCGGTTGGGACGTCAGGAACTCTTACGCAGACTGAGACATTTACGTGATGTGGTCTCTTCTAAGGAAACAGAGTCACCTCAATGATGACCACCTTGCATCTGCAGTCTTTTAGTTTAAGCGGTGTTATTCTCCGCGGCGTCGGCGGTACACAATTACGATGATAATGATGAGGATAATGATAATTATCAGCACCAGTAGCAAGAGGAATTGGAATGGATCGAAGAACGTTGGAGGACGAGTAATAACTGTCTTGACAGCAGAGGTTATTGGGAGATCAAACATATTCGTGCTTGCATCGACAGCCCCTTGGGCACCGATGGCTGTTACACGAACTGAGTATGTGGTTGTATTAGTCGCTGTTGCAGAAATCACTAATGCAATCAATAGGTTAACTGTCGTCCATTTGGCTACATTGAGTGTTGGGTCAAAATCTAGAACCTGTGTTGAATGTCCTGGACCAGTAGCAAGTAGAGTTTCTCCTGCTTCAATTTCGGCGTCACCATCAATATCATGGATCACCTGAATCTGGCTCACATCAATGGACGGGTCACCAGAACCCAATATGTCTACCGTGATATTTGAAATCGTGAAATCTTCAGCGTAGGAATAGAATGCCAATTGAAGCAGCACATTCGGTGTGGTCCCGTCAGGTGTCCAATTATGATCACCAGGCGTATTTGCTCCTATGTCAATCTTTAGACTACCCTCGGTCGTTTTCACTGCTGATTGATAGGGAGGACCAGGTAGGTTAATGAGCAGACCACTGGAATTACCTACGGCACGAATTTGGGTCACAGTGAATGCAAAGGTTTCTCCTGCATCACTTGTAAATGCTAATTGATAGGCAATTAGGAAAACATGACTTTGCCCTTTCGGTATGCTATGTGATGTGTTAAGCTGTAGGGTCCCATCATCTTGTGCGTAGCTGCCACTCGCTAGTAAGGGTTCGGTGTCATTATCATAGATTCCATTCCCATTCAAATCACGAACTAAATCTACTTGGGCGATATCAGTTGAATCATCTCCCGTTCCAGACGCTTGCAGCGTGAAATTCAGGTTACCCAAATCATCGTTGACCGCTGAAACGTTAATCTGGAGCATTTCGTTCCACGGATCGGCGTCTGGGTCAAAGTGACTGCCATGATCACCGGGGGAGTTATCACCTAGGCTCGAATCTCCTAGAGGATAGAATTCTACGTCATCGAAGAAGACATCACCCCCGGTGATAATGTCTCCAGGAAGTACTGTTGCTCGTAACACGATTGTGGCCTGAGCCGTTCCCGCAGGTGAATTGGTTATCCAAATGATTGGGAACCATATAGCTTGAGGTCCAAAAAATTGACCGGAAAAGGATTCTCCGAGATAGCCTCCTCCAATATCTCGCCATATGACACCAATGTCAACGGCAAGAGTTGGAGGGGTGGTCATATAGACCCATGAGGTTAGGTTGTAAGTGACACCTCCACTGACCGGAGTGATGGAAGATTGACTCCATTCGGCATGGTCGCCGGGTTCAGCTATACTGACAACTATTCCTGCAGATTCGGCTCCCGTGTGGGGGAAGCCGGTCGGATACAACCATAAGAAGTCATCTGGTGGATCACTGGTAGTGGTAAAAACCCAATGGTCAGGAAATACCGGTGGACCCGGGCCAGGACTTTCAAATCCCGGATTTAAAACAACGGGCCAGGATGCAGCCAAAGCTGGGAAATGAGAAAGTGCGGAAAATGTGATTATAATTAAAGCTAGTGCTATTCCACTTTTTTTCGGAACACCCCATCCGATTTTACTCATATTTCATCACCTCTAATATTAATGAGTAGAGTGATGGATTCATGTTCACTATCGAGATTCCACTTTTATATCATGCGTTTTCGAACACACCACAGGTAGCATACGTTGGTGTAAATAGTTAATGAACTGCTATAGACATCTAAGAACGCTTGAGGTGCTTATTCACGAAGTCCAACTTCACGACGATATGCTGAATATTCTTTGATTTCCTTCAAACTAATTTTACTCATAACTAAACCGCCATGCTCATTTGGGGTTATGCGTAAAGCTTGTGTGTGGAATCCTTCATTATTCGAAAATCGGTACGATGGATCCGCAATACAGGAGCTTCCACAAGTGTAGATGCCAGGAGCGTATTCTCGTGATGCTTGATCAGCACTTACAATTGGGATAGAATATTCCTTTGATCTCACAGAAACAAGAGATCGCCAGGCCCATTGACCATAGTTAACATGTTGACTGTCTAAAACCGTGGTCATGGTGGGCACAGCAAGAAAATCAATTTTGAGGGAGAGTTTGTAGAGCAGGTCAGGGAACCAAAGGTCAGAACAAATGACCACTGCCATTCGTAGTCCGTTAACAGTGAAAACAGGAAGTGTGGTCCCTGGTTCAAGGCCTAGTCGTTTTTCGGTTCGGAAGGGATGGTGCTTATCATATGAGCCTAGTATTTTACCTGACTTAGAAAAGATGAAACATCGATTTCGCCATGTCTGCTTTTCTGTTTGAAACGGCATGGATCCTGCAACAATGGTTATCGCATAGGTTTTAGCAAGCTGTTTGAGTTTTGTTTGTATGCTCTTGATTTGCTGATCTGTATCTTGTTTTGAGGTGAGCCATTCGCGTAAGGTACCAAACGCGTATTCAGGCAAAACAGCACAATCAAAGGCTCCTTCTTCTGATAGAACCTTTTCGAGGAGACTTTGGATTTGTAATAGAGAGTCAGTTAAGTTAGGGGAAGGTTCAGTTTGTAATGCTACGAGTTTCAGTGTTTCTGGTAAACTCAAGGATTTCAGCTTCCTCTTCATGATTGTTTGCCTATTGGAAATAAGTTCTATGGACACTGAACTACGTTTCAACTGATTCTAATGTTTCACCGGGTCTGGGAATCATATTTCCTGGATTCAAAATCCAATCCGGGTCTAATGCCCGTTTCACAGCCGCCATTTCCTCAAGCCCTTCATTGCCATACATGATTTGGAGGAACGGGCGTTTGAGTTTACCAATCCCGTGCTCTGCACTCACCGTACCGCCTAACTCAACGGCTTTTTTCGCAAATTTCTTGTAGATGTTCATGCCTTCGTCGACCTCGTCGTTGGTTCGCGGAAGAATATTCACATGAAGATGATTATCTCCGATGTGACCAAACATGATGTATTCCATTCCCGCATCATCAAGGGTTTTCTTGTAGTAACTAATCATCGTTTCCATATGCTCATCAGGGACAGCCATGTCAGTACCCAATTTATGGACTTGTGGATATTTTTGTTTACGCTGGGCAATGAGGGAATTGACGGTTTCAGGAATCAGATGTCGCACGGCTTTCATTTTATCAAGGTCGCCTGGGTCGATTCCTGCCCAAGTATCGTCCATACCGATTTCATATTTTCCAAGAAGTTCTTGAGCTGCCATGAAGGTTGACTCCATTTCAGCTTCCACGAAAGGGATTTCAAAGAAGATGATTGCTTCTGCCTTATCAACTTGAGGTGGAACCATCACACCGGCAAGTCCTTTGACGCGGGCATCTCGAAGCATCTGGACCGCATTGGAATCAAAATATTCCACCAAGGTGGGTTGAACGAGGCTCGATTCACTTCGAATGTCTCTCACAAAGGCGAGTGCCGCTTTTTCCGTGGGGAAGAACGCAAAAATGGTCAAACTCCGCTCAGGATACACTTCTAGCCAAACTTCAGCCTCCGTGATGATGCCCAAAATACCTTCAGATCCGATAAACAAATCGATAAGATCCATTCCTTGATGAGCGAATAAGCCTGCTGCGTTTTTCGTTGAAGGCATATCGTAAGTAGGTATAGTGATTTCGTTAATGCTTCCATCCGCCAATTCGATAACAAATTGGCCGTCTTTTGCGAATACCGTTCCTCGGCTAATATCAAGGGCATCACCATTCGACAACACAACGCGCAACCGTTTGGTCCATTGGCGAATTGCCTTATACCGGAAGGATCGTGCCCCTGAAGCATTAGCAGCTAGAGAACCTCCCAGGTGGGCTGTCATCTCGGTAGGATCAGGCGGAAAGAAATGGGTTGATGAATCAGTAAGGAATTTGTCTAAAGCCGCTTGCTCATCATCTGTACACTGGGTCTTAAGTGAATCAAGTTGACGTTTGTATACGGCTGAGTTGAGCGCTTCCAATGTGACACCCGGTTGAGCACGGATGAACCACTTACTCTTGGTTTCATCAAAGCCCAAGCCACAGAGCTTATCCATTTGTTCTAATGAAAGGAGGATACC
>JBHLPR010000107.1:0-3725 GCA_048939245.1 Promethearchaeota archaeon
GTCATTCGACACAATATCAGAAAAAAGCTTGGCGCCCTCAGCGACTCTTTAGCATGGAAATTAATACCCTGCTTGCCACGCCAACGTTGATGGTGGATATTTCGGAGGTAATTGAAGAAAAAACTCAAGCTATCTCGAAATATCCGAGCCAATTGGAAAAGACGGAGGAATACTATCTGTCTTTTAATCTCCAAAAAGCTCGTCTTCGTGGTCTCCAAGCAGGCTGTGAATATGCCGAGGCATTTCAAGAAGTACTGATGCCAGTGCATGGTCCTTTCTATCAGCCGACACCAACGGTGAAGACCATCTTTTAATCGAGTGAAACTTCCAGTGGAGGTTGTATTCGAGTTCGAGATTTGTTGATTTGTTTTACCCAAGTCTCATAGGAGGAACTCGGAGGGTTAGTCTGATAAAGGGCTGCGCGATTCGCTTCAAGTTGATTACACGGTTCGCCTAAGACCTCGGCGACTGTCAGAATCTGGTGCCCCTGGTTACCGGCACGGCTTTGTATCGGTTCGAGCCACTTAGACCAATTTGCATCTCGTAATAAGTGGTGATCAATAATCGTCATGGGAATGTGATCTGCTAGGTATCCTAAATTGTCTGCAGCTTTAGAAAGTAATTGAGGTGAAACTCGGTCGGGCGACAGATATGTTGGAGGCCCTGCGAGGATGAGGACATCAGGCTTTTGTCTAAGAATCCAGTCGGCGGTATCTTTCACCATAGGTCCTTGAATGTCTGACCCATGAATCATAGCAAAACTTCCACACCGAATTGCGGTCATGATGACCCAGCCTAGTTTTGTTCCGCGTTCGCCATGAGGCACTGCTGGAGAAAATCGGATTAAAGTTCGTCCCGATTTCGTTGCCTTGCCATCAGCATACACCACATTCTGTGCTACTTTTCGAGCTCTTCGGATGAAATTATATCCGCGTCGTTGTTGTGAGTAATTGATTCGATTCCGAATGTCTTTGCACCAAACTTTTTTCTCATGATACAGAGCTTCAGCGTCATCAGGACTGGACCAAAAATAGGCATAATTTCGAAAGAATGGCATGAAATGATCATGATGAAAATGTGAGATGGTAATTAGATCTGTAGATTGTGCGATGGTTTGAATGCGTTGTCGTATTGTGGCAAGTTGAATATACTCTGTTGGATGCGGATGATGCTGATCACGGAATCCTAGTGCGACACCTGGATCAATGAGTATGGATGAATCAGCGGTTTGGACATGGGTGGCAAGACTTCGCACACCCAGACTTTCAGCTGCTAGTGGCGTGATTTCCATTTCTCCACTAAGCTGAATTTTCCCCGCACCAACCGATGTTCCATTATCCATGTCAGTTTACTCCACGGTTGACTGAATGCATAAGAGCCGATATTTGACCTTGATCTATGCATATATGCGCCTTTGAAGTTCAAAAAAGCATATTCAAGTCGACAAAATAAAAAGAAGTAGAGGAGTTCGAGGCACGATTATGTGCCCCGAACCCCGAAGCTGTGGGCTATATTACTTGATTAAGTCTTCAGGCATAGGAAGCATCTTGACTTGTTCAGGAGGCTTCCCAAATTGAACTCCTGTTTCAGCATCTAGTCGCTCTGTATAGAGGACTTCGCCTTCGACCACCACATCCCTTTCGATGTAGATTTCACGCCCATAGAGGTTTTTCACGCGAGCCCGTTCTTCTACACGGATGGAATCACCATAAAATGAGGCTCCCCGAGCCTTTTCCTCAACAACAATTTCTTTTCCTTCAACGAAGCCAGACACTTCACCCCGTCGACCAATCCGAAACAGTTCTTCAGCTTTGATGTGTTTTCCCCGAATTGAACCACCAATCTCGATACGTGGGGATTCAATTTTTTTACCAGCCCGCAGGGAGCCACCCACATCGATTTCTTGACCAACAAGAAGATCAGTTTCGACTACGACGGAGCCACCCACATCCAGTTTCTCTGTAAGGGTAAGTGATTGTTCCGATTTGACTGCACCACCCACATCCACGGATTTCCCTTTCGCATTCCCGGCGAATTTTGCGGCACCGCCAACATCTAATTCTTCAAACGTAACATCCCCTTCGCTTTTGAAGCTGCCTCCAACATCAATTTTAAGAATTTTAGAATCGGGTCCTACAACAACAGCACCACCAACATCGATACTGCCAATTTCAATCGCACCTTGGGCTTTGAATGAGCCACCGACATTTACTTTGCCAATAATGCCTGTGTTGCATTTAGCGGCACCGCCAACATTTAGAGTCTTGGAATCAATTGCACCTTCGATTTTAACTGCGCCACCAACATTGATGTCTTCAACTGTGGCATTTCCAACTACTTTTAAAGCCCCCCCAATCGAGACCTTTGTGGCCTGCAAATCTTTGCCCACACTCAAAGCAGCACTAATATCAATACGGTTCGCAGTCACCGACCCGGTAACAGCTAGCTGCCCCCGACGGACACTAATAGAGCGGGCAACAGTTAGATCACCATGAACTTCTGATGTGTTATGACCATTAATTTCTAGGTATTCAACTTTCAACGATCCTTCAACGGTCACATCTCCTTTGATAGTTACTCTTCCATCAACCGTGATAGTATCTCCTTTCTCAGGGCGAATCGTATCACAGTCTTTTAGTTCAAGATCGCCTTTGATGTGACCCAGTTTGAGGTCGCGCTCTTTTTCATACCGCACTTTGTCAGCCATTTTGAATACCACCAAGTATTTTGTTAATAAAAGCATAGCATTCTAGATTTAAAAGGCGGACTCACATTTGGGGGTCACATATTGTAACTATACTAACATGTTGTATCTATCCAACAACTTTAGGATTTATTGATTCGAAATGCATCGATTTTAATCAAATAATAAGGATTATAACTTGGGAAAGCGATACCCGCACCAGCGGAATGGTTATGAAAAAATCAAGATTCAATCAGTGGCCCTTGGAACTGATTTTTATCCCCTTCCTCTTCACTCTGAGTGGTATATGCGTTATCCTCATGATTCTCACACCTATCCTCCCACCACCCTACTATTTCACTTACAACACCCTTTGGGGAACTGCTGGAGCCATCCTCTTCGCCGTTGGCATTTACCTTATCTACCGCCTCCGGACCTTCATCCAAGCCCTCAAAAACCAAGAATTACCCGATTACCATAGCCTCAACCGTAGCTTTCTACTTTTCTTTCTAATCTTTCTCCTCATGTTACTCGCCATTGACATTGGTATCATTTCCTGCACTATTGGAACACCAATGCCACCACCCCCGCCATAACAGCACCAATAAAGCAAGCTGAAGTAATTAATTTTGAAGGCAAAGAAAGGATAATTCACAGAATTGGTGTTGGAGTCACATAATGTAACTATGGTCATGTTTGGAAAACTTATCAAAAAAATCACTATCGTTAATTTTTACCTTTCTTCCAGCAAGTTGAAGCTGTGTATTTATTTGTGGACGAGTTCTAGGATGGTTATGAATCACAAAAGCTCTACACCCGATACACTTGAAAAACACAAGGATTTGTCTCCGCGTGTTGCTCTATGGTTTTCCATGATGGAGGAGGTGCGGAAAAGGCTGCTTAAGAAAGTTGAGGGGCTAAGTGACGAGGAGATTGATTTCACACCCAATGAGCAAAACATTGAGACTATTGGCACCCTCCTACTACATATTGCAGGAGTGGAGTGGGCCTGGATTTTCGGAGACATTGATGGTAAAGAGGT
>JBHLPR010000073.1:0-10958 GCA_048939245.1 Promethearchaeota archaeon
CGCCTTCCAAAACGCTGATACCTTCGAAGAAATCTGTGCAATTATTAACGACCACAAAGCTGCTCGTATTAATTTCTGCACCTTGGAAATGAACGGACAGGCATGTGCAGAGAAAATCAAGGACGCAACTGGTGCGGATATTCGTGGCGTTAAATTGGGGGAAGAAGAGAAACCGTGGGGTCCCTGTCCGATCTGCGGAGAACCAGCAACTGTCGTCGCCTATGTTGGAAGACAATACTAATCTGTATGACTTACTAAAGACAATGATAGGCTTCAGTTCAGTGGGTTCTGTTCCAACCAGCGTCGAACAATCGGATATTTCCCAGGAAAATTACGATCAATGTAAATGAACACTACATAAAGCAGATCTCGGTCAAATTCGGGTCCAAAGGCAATATCTTGATGCCCATCATCACCATAAAAGAAGATGTTCTCGCTAGGTTTCACAGTGATGCTAGCCTCGCTCCCATCAACGTAGTAATCCCAACGAATGAATAATTTAGTGAAAAAGTCGGGGTCCAGTGGACGGTTTATCGTGATATTGGCATAGCCTGAAGCGGTTATCTCAATTTCCAAGTCATCTAGAAAAATAGTGTCCCCTTGAATTAGAGGTTCCACTCCTGCCAAGAGTGAGATTAAAGCCTCTTTGCATGATTGTTTAGCTGCTTGATTAGTAGACAAGCCCGATATCCCATTTGACCATTACAACAATCGTTTTTTACTATTCCGTTTCACATCATAGCACATATAACAGATTATAAGAAGACGAAAGAAATTAAGTTAAGGGTTTAAGTCGGCACCTCTCGCTTCAAGCAAATCGTAGACAAGCCCACTTGTAATTTGTATAATATCCTGGCATTTAGTTTCCCAAAGTTTCTCTCGTCGATATCTTTGTAGACCTTCCTTACACGAAATATCTATTCCTAGCAGGTCCTTACACCGGATGTGTCCGAACCGACTGATAAACAAGTTCATCATTATTTGGCTAAATTCATAAGGGGTTTGGCTGTCTGGGGTCTCTGATGGATGGGATCGCCCAAATTGGAGACCAAGGCCCATGATTGCTCCTGATAGTGCACCACATATTTCTCCGTGTCGACCTATTCCACCACCAAATCCCGTGGCAATTCGAGGAATGATATCACTTTCAATCTTCAAGGTTTTGCTTACAGCTAGTAACACAGACTCGGAACAAAGAAAGCCTTCTACCGCATATGCCTTCGCCTGATTCATAATTCCCACTTTTGACGCCAAAACTGTAACCTTCATATTTCAGAGTTGGTGAGTGCTCAACTAGTTTGTGGTATCTTTCTGAGAACGTTCTGGTTCTACTTCTGAGCTCTCGTCTGTCGTTGGGGGTGGATCTTTGCGATTGTGCCACAGTATTATCCCTAGAAGCGCAAGGCAGATTGGAAGAGCTATTAGTTGGAGGAAAGAATTCAGGAACGAAACAATCACCAAAGTGATTGCTGATCCCGCAATGAACCCAACAGCAATGACTTGGCCTTTTTTGGCAAACCATTCTTTTCCAAATCTACTATCCGTATAAAGGCGAATGAATCCGCCAATCGAGAAAGGGATAAAATATGACGGGGGAAGGAAGATGGCCAGGGCAACACCTAGAGAGGATATGGGGAAAGCCACAGCGAGTAATCCCACTAGAATGCCAGCTGCAAAGAAGGCGACTATGTTGAAACCGGTTGCTAAGGCATTCAGGGCAAATAGGGAGACGATGGCATATCCCTGTAAAACGCCTACGGCGGGAAAGATTTCGTTAGGAAATCCGATTAGGTACCAAGCAGTAAGCACAAAGACAACACTGATGATGGTGCCTGGAAAGATCTTAATCAGTTGGGCAATCAGGATGGATCGGCGCGGGGTCTCGGTCATCTCGCCGATTTTTATATTCCCGAGAGTGTCAGTAGTGGTAAATGGGTTGATAGAAGGATAGGCGAGAAACGCTGTATAGCCTTGTAAGCCGATCACAGTGAGTGGAATTTCGTAAAAGGCTAGTCGTTGTACTCCCATTCCAATGCCGGCTTCACCTACAAATTTGACTAGAACAAAGGTATCAATGAGAGCGATTGGTAACAACAGGATGATTCCGATAATGATGCTAATCCAAATGGGAAATGCTGAGAAGACATTGAGGGCAATGATAATGATGATGAAGATAGCCACCATCACTAGATACGCCAGACCGAGTCGGCGGTTATGAATTAATCCAAGAAAATAGGTTTTGACATACGTGCCAAATCCTACAGTTCCTTCTTCGTTAGTGGGATTTTGTTGAGTAGTTACCCCTCGTGATTTGTTTCCTTTCCGTATTTTGGAAATGGCGAAGACGACAATTCCACTTAAGAGCATTATTCCCAGTGCTGGGGCAAGCATGTATTCGAAAAGGAGGTTGAAGTAAAGGTCCATTCCGGTGAAAGCGGGGGTGACCAACCCTATTGAAACCAGAATTGGTGAGATTACAAGATATGTGATGATTCCTGCAAAGAGCATGGTAATGGAAACCTTGGGGTCGATAATGTAGGAAATTGCCATGAGGCTGATATTAAGCATAAATCCAAGGCCAAATCCAGGTAAAAGAAAGGGTGTAAAGTCCCAGCTAAGACTGGTTAATCCAATGGGCATGACTAAGACGTTGATGAAGTATTGCAAAACGGTGACAAAGATGCCGATGCCTAGCCAACGAAACATAAACCGGCTCTGTTGGCCCGTTTCCATACAGGTGTTAATTGTCACCCCACTCGCGGTGTAGAAAGGAAATTTAGTTTGTTTGCGAGATTGTACGTAATCAGTTACGGCTAATGCCCCGAGGAAACCGAGAATTGTGCCCAGCCATACAAATCCAATATGAAAGATAATCGGGGGAATCCATCGAGGATCAAAGGGACTTCCAGATAAGAGCACTTCCTGGGGTGGAACTAGCCACCAGGGTAACGTGTATGGAGTATAGGCTTGGACATATATCGAGATGGTTAGGATATAGTACACCACAAAACCCGTTGACGCGATCATGGTTGTGGCGATTTCTTGGCGGTTGGATCCTCCCCGGGCAATATGAAACAGTGTATAGGCTGTGAGAACCGTGATGATGCCAAATCCAAGGCCAAACCCGAAGTTCATACCCAAGTAGGCATTGATGGTTGTGTAGATTACATTGAGGATAAGGGCTAACGCAATTCCCCGGAAAGTAATACTCCGCGTTGACGGAGTATCAGGTGATTCCGCAGGTGGTGTACACTCATCTTCGGTTAATGACTCGGGAATGTTTCTGTCTTGCCCTGCGTCATCACTTGGATGCTCCGGGTTTTTCACATGTAGCGCCTCAAGTATTTAATCAGTAGTTCCGTGGTTTGTGATTTCGCACTTTGCGTGTCTTGTAGTACATATTGCTTTTGAAGATGCAATAAAATCGCATATTTCATCACCATGACCACTAGGTGTGGTCAGTCCACTAATGCTATCTGTGAAAAACTGCTCAAATCAGTGGGCACTCACTGAACAAATCTTGTTAACTGGCAAGACAGTTCCACTCAAATACTACAATCTCCTTGGAGAGCGTGAGGTGCAACTAAAAATGATTGATTTTCAACCTAGCGACGATCAAATAGCATTGCAAACCAAGGCTCGTGAGTTTGCTTTGAAGGAAGTTCTTCCAGTCGCTTTGCAATATGATCAAACGGGAGAGTTTCCACGCGAGGTTATCGCAAAGGCTCATAGCGCAGGGTTCATGAATCTCGGCATCCCCACGGAATATGGTGGCGCTGGTTATGGATCCTTTGACTCGGTCTTGGTCGTTGAGGAATTTGCAGCTGCTTGTGCTGGAATGACGACATCAATTTATGTGAACGATCTCGGATTGACGCCCATCGTCCTGGGTGGAAATGAAGCACAAAAAAAGGAATGGCTCCCTCCATTTACGAAGGAGCTTCGGTTCGCTTCATTTGCCACGAGTGAACCGGGAATGGGCTCTGATGTAGCTGGGATTCAAACTAGCTACGAACGCAAAGGCGATATCTTCCTTCTTAACGGTAATAAATTCTGGATTACCAACGGTAATCAAGCGGATCTTTTTGTAATTTTTGCTCGGCAAAAGGGAACACAACGTCATCAGGGGTTATCCGCGTTTATTGTGCCTGCTGATACGAAGGGACTTTCCACTGGGAAACCCTTGAAGAAGCTGGGTCATCGGGCTTCAGATACGGCTGCTGTGATTCTGCGGGATGCGGAGGTTCCCGCGGGGAATCTTTTAGGTAGTGAAGGCATGGGCTTTCTCTTGGCAATGATGACTTTTGTGAAAACCCGTCCCGCGATTGGGGCAATGGCTACCGGGCTTGCCCGTTCTGCGATGGAATATGCTATTAATTACGCTAAACAACGTGAGGCGTTCGAAAAGAAGATTAGTAGTTTCCAGGCCATCCAGGATATGGTGGCAGATATGTATGCACGCATTGAAGCCATTCGTCTTCTCACTTGGAAGGCGGCATGGATGGTTGATCAAAAAACTGATGGCAATATCACAAATGTAGCCTCCAGCTGCGCGAAACTCATTGGTGCTGAGGATGCCATGAAGATCGTTACTGATGCTCTCCAAATCTACGGTGGTAAAGGATACTTGGAACAATATCCAATCCAGAAACTATTCCGTGATGCTAAGCTCTATCAAATCTATGAGGGCACCAGCCAAATCCAACGATATGTGATTTCTCGATACTTGTTTAAAGAGTACGAACCAATTCTGAAGAATTTCTAAATAGCGAAGTTAAAAGATCACGATCGATATTTGATGATTAACGAAATTATGGCATGCGCAATTTCATTGGTGAGATCACCGATTCGTCCCAGAAGCTTCACGACATCATGCAGTACTACAAAGCTCGAAGCTTTCATCTTGAACTCCATGAGAAGCTTAAGCGTTTCAAATTCGGCTTCTCGGTTTTTATTTCGAATTGGTCGCACCTTTTGTGCTTCTTCGAGGGCTGCATCAAAATCTGAACCCAAGAACTGAATGCTCTTAAAGACAGCTTCAGTTGCTTCAAGACAATAGCGACCCATCTTACAGAGCTTTTCCTTGATTTCCAGTTCTATCGGTTCAACAATAAGACGAAGTTTTCGAACGACAATTTCGCTGCGATCTGCAATACTATCCATTTTTTCAACAAGTGAGTATCGTTCGCTACTTGTCACTGGAAGCGCAGTCCCTCGAAGTTTTTCATCAATTCGCTCTTCCGAACGATCAGCAGCGGATTCTAGCTCTATCACACGGTCTGCGAGCTCATTTTCTTCATCAATGAGTCGGTTTTTCGGTTTTTTCTTCAAAATGACTTCGAGATACTGACTCAGTGCTGTAACTGTATCTAAAACAATCTGGGTGTGTTCGGTGATGAACTGGCTAATGGCTTTTTCCTCTTTCTTTCTCCACAAGCTAGACACCTGACCACAGAGTGATTAGCGGCTCTAACCTAAAATGCTTTGCTTGTAATAATTAATTGTCTTACGAAACGCAACTTAGCTAAATAGCTCCAAAGACGAGGAAGAATGGTCTAATCGCGATATAAAGCCAAAACAATCCGATAGCTAATAGTGCAGAGAGCGGAACGGTGAGAAATGAAGCGATTATGATTTTGTTTAATCCTTGGCCTCTCACCGGGTTGCGATTGGCTATCCCAACACCAACTACGGCTGCTACAAGAACATGGGTTCCTGAAAGTGGAATTCCCCAAATGGTTCCAACGAGAAGCACAGTTGCTACTGCTGCTTCTGCTGAAAAACTTGTGCTGGGGCGGAGTTCGGTTACTTCCATCCCAACTGTAGCAACAACTCGTCGACCAATCAGGAACAATCCGATGGCCATGCCGCAGCCTCCAAGAAGGAGAAACCATGACCAAAACGTTTGGTCTGGAAAAATCATGGTAAGAATGCCGACGGCTTTGGAGACATCGTTTCCTCCTCGGCTCAAAGCAGTGATTACGACCATAGCGAGTAAGAACCAGCCAAAAATCTTCTCTAATCGTTCAATAGTATCAAGGCTCTTTGCTCTCGGCAGTATGGCTTTTTTAACTACCATTTGAATCAGAAAAGCGATAAGCAATCCAAAAATCGGACTAAGAATCCACCCTATTACAATTTCGGACATAGTGGCCCAATTGATTAACGGGCCGCTAGTGAAGAGCTCAATGAGTAACCCTATACCCAGTACGCAACCAACAATGGAGTGGGTTGTTGAAATCGGATAGCCACGAAGTGAAGCAACTAATAACCAGATTGTCATCGCAATAGCAAGGATTAGCACGATATCAAAAGACAGGGGCGTCAAGACCATGTCTTGTCCAATAGTCTCCGATACTCCGGCACCAAGTAATTGTGCACCGATGATTTGGAGGCACATTCCGATAAAAATCGCTGTATTTAATTTGAGAACCTTTCCGCCTACCACACTTGCCATTGTTTCGTCATTTGCCCCGATTGCGATTGCTACAATAAACACCAGAATAAAGAGGAGCACAATCCAAACGATGGGTGAAATCATGGGGGAAATACTTCCTTTATCAACTTGATAGCCACTAGTCACAATAAACTCTATATTTTCTTTAGACATTCGCGTTCGGAATCTAATTAAAGAAGTTTTCGACCTATCTAAAGCAAATCCTAGCGAATTGCTATACTACATAGACCAATTTCAAGCTACGACGAAGTCCTCATAAAAGATAGGCTAGCTCTAATTCTACCTCTCGTCTAGCTGAAGTGGTTTCAAGTCGAATTAAGGACAATAATCTGGTTCTGTTTATTCATTCTCTTCGAATAGTTCTTTGCTAGACTTTCGGGCGCGTTGCATACTCATAGCCGCATCTTCATCAGCTATCGGTGCAGCTTGTGCAACTCCAACGACTGAGCGCTTACTCATCTCTTCTTTTTGCCGCTCGGCTACTTGTTCAGCTTCTGCGATTTCTTTGTCTAGAACTTTATCGGCTTTGGTGATGGCTTTTGCCAGTGCTGCAGGCGCTTGGTTCTGAACAGCTCTGTACGCATTTTGGGTGGCTTCAAGGATCTTCTTGCTTTTCGCAACTTCACCGCGATATTGTTCTTCGCCAGCCCGTTGCACTGCATAGGTGGCGGGAAGTTCGGCATCGAGGGTTTCGATAATGGGCTTAGCATCGTCGGTCACTTTCACGCGTTTGGTCATGACACGCATGCGTTGGTTGCCTTCCTCATCCATGTAGGAGACCTGCACTTGGATTGGCACTTCTTTCTCTTTCACCTTTCTTGAAGGACTGAGACGAACATAGACTTCTCGATCTTCAGTGACAGAGCCAATTCGAATCCCTTTCCTTAGGGAATCCGCCTTGGCACCACCCAATCCACTCACTTCAGCGAGTTCCACATCGTCGGGGGCAATCACTCGCATTTTCACACTGCGTGCCACAATCTTCCCACTGGATGAGGAACTCATGGCGTCGGCGATTTCAGAAGCCTGAGCATAGTACATGGTACCGCCGGTTTGCATGGGCATTACAGCTAAGGCTTCTAGAGCCATGAAGGCGGAGGGGTCTTTAATTCCTACAACATCGATGATGATGCCTGCGTTCGCGGCTTTGATAGCCAAGTCTTCATAGAGCTGCGCTCCTGTCGTTGAAGATCCTTCAAGAGCGCCCACGCCTTCGTTAGCTAGTCCATCGGTGAGGAGAATAATACGTCCACCTCGATCTTTCATAATGACGTAGCCAGCAACCATCGCCGGGCCAAGTGCGGTCATGTCAATATCGCGAAGTTTCTGAATGTTAGAAACCCACTTTTTCTTGGTCTTCTTCAAGGTTCTGAGTTCAACGTGCTTGAGTTCTTTTTCAACGGATTTGGTGATTTCATCTACGCTATATCGCATATCTCCAGAGAGCGTGAAGATGATCTTCATATTTTCATCGTAACAATACACATCGCTGTGGAAGGCAAGCAGACCGAAAGCAGTTTCAGGGGCATTAACACTTAGATCAGTCACTGTTCGAATGAGGGATTCTTTTACTGCTGCTAGTTTGCCACCCCCCATTGAGCCTGAAATATCGATAATGGCTAGAAGGGTGTCTTCGGTGATGGGTTTTGCATGAGCTAGTTGACCAAGTATGAATTCAGACAGATCAGTCCCAGGCATTAGTTCTTCAGGGATAACATTAACGGTGCCACAGAATTCACATTGGAATATCTTTCCTTTAGTCGTTGAGATTTGGATGATATCTGGGTTTGTAAGTGCGCCTCCGCAATTGCTACACATGATGGGACGAGTACCGATTTCTTTGACCTTCTCTTTTATATCTGCAAACGAGACACGTCCTACCCATGGCATGTCCTTAAGGACTTTGCTTTCTTTTGGGAAATATTCTGAACTGGTTTTGAACATTTTACTCGAATCCCCGTGAGAGCTCTGGTCTACGCTGATGGCAATGCGAGTACAAAAGTTTGTCGTATCCAAATGCCACAGGTCTAGTCAACTCGGTTATGTTTAGGGAATGACCCCTGTGTTTTGGGCGAGCCGTTCTGCTGCTTTCTCTGTGAGCCCCCGTTCTCCCAGAATAGTGTAGCGTTTTGGATTAATGGTATGGGCAATGTTTAAGGCTTCAATAATGTGCTCCGGTGTCACCTCCAGGTCAGCAGCGGTTGTTGGGGCACCAATAGTGGCTAAAGCATCTCGGATTTCTTCCCAATCGATTGCATGAAGGTATCCCATCATAATAGCCCCAACACCACATTGTTCACCATGGAGTGCAGGTTTGGGTGCAATTCGATCTAGAGCATGGCTGAATTTGTGTTCGGCACCACTTGCAGGTCGGCTGGATCCTGCAATACCCATAGCAATTCCGCTAGCGATCAATGCTTCGATGACAAGTCGAATACTATGTTCGTCGTTGGGTTTGATGGTTGCAGCATTTTCCATGATTACACGAGCTCCCATTAAAGAAAGGGAGGCTGAGTATTCTCCGTAATATTCATAGCCAAGGGTGTGGGCAAGTCTCCAATCTCGCACTGCCGTAATTTTTGAAATGAGATCACCACATCCTGCTGCAGTGAAGCGATAAGGGGCATTAGCAATTATGTGAGTATCAGCAACAATGGCAATCGGGGCTTGTCCTTCAACGGAGACCGAGGTTTCTCCCTTTTTTATGGAAGCTCGCGGACTGGCAATCCCATCATGAGCGGCTGAAGTAGGAACGCTAACAAAGGGTTGGTTTTCCTCAGTTGAACATAATTTCCCTGTATCAATAACTGAGCCTCCCCCCAAAGCAATCACAATTCCTGATTTGTGCCTTTTTATAACTTCACAGGATTTTTCCACTTCTATGTCAGAGGCCTTCTGGATAATTGTGACTTCTGTCTTAATTTTTGCTTTTTCAAGAGATGCAATGGCATCATCACCAGCAATTTTCATTACATCCTTATCGGTGATGAGAATGGCACGACGTGTGGAGACAACATGCTGTATTACCTCACCTAATTGGTGAATGACACCAGAACCTATAAGGACCTCGCCAGGGAGCTGCATTCGATGGGCATTTCCTTTCTCGGTCATTATTTTCACCCTTTTTACTGCGAATAGAATAGCTATCTATATAATTCCTATTAAACCGTTCTTTTATCAAAATGACCTAATTTCTAAAGTATCTCATTTATTTGGTTATGAATGAGTGGCAAAATTGAGCTTTAAATCAGCTAAACGGGATTTGAGTGCAGCTTTCGTATCAGCATCTATCTGCTCACCGAGTTGATTAAAAAGTGCTTCATATGAATCAATCGCTGCCTGAGCTTGATTAAGGTCTTTTTCGATTTCTTGGGTCATCGGGTTCACAACCAGTCCCATTTTTTGCCAGGCCACTGAGTCAAGGATGCGGATGAAAAACGGAAGAATTTGCCATACGGGTAAGGCACTAATATCAACTATCTGTGGTTTAGCGGCTTCCTGTTCTGTTGTCTCCGTTGGTATTTCTGGCTCTGGTTTGGTCTCCTTTGTTTTTGCTTTTCCTTTTTTCTTACCTTTTGCCATTGCTTTCACCTATTGCAGTTGTTCAGGTCAAGGAGCTCAGATTTAAAAAATGTTGCTGGGTTTTACTCGTTGCGGGTCACATTTACCATACGCCATGTTCGGTAGTCAACCAGAACTCGGATAAATCCACTAAGCATTTTATCAACTTCTGAATCACCCGTGTCTACATGGAGCCCTTGATCGGCAAGATTTCCAATTTTGCTATGGGTGGCAATCACCAGGATTTGTTCCGGTGGAATCCGCCGAATGATATTGGGGCTTATTTGTTGGTTTCCGCGACCAAATAGCATTCCTTGGTTTCCAATGGGTGACACAATAATCCAGGTATGCAAGAAATCGGGGACCAAGGCAAGTATTTGTTTTTCGTTGACATCTAAGTGAATTTTTCCTTTCTGGTAGACATCGACACCGAGTAGGGTTTTTTTGACACCTAATGCGTTGGCCACGGCTCTCACCGTCGAACCTGGACCCAGAATATAGGTATCTCTCTCTACCATGTCTTCAATCAGGGTACGGGCGACCGCTTCTTGATTTTCTTGCTCATCTATTGTGGTCGGTGAGGTCATCTTAGAGCCTTGCATTCGCGCGGGAACCAGTGGTCCCTGAAGAAAACCATATAGTTTTACCGCGAACTCGTCGGAACGAATTGCCTTTTCATCCGCATCCATGATCTCAAATGGTTCGATAGCGGTTTCTCCTTTCAACCAATCAATCACAACCCCAGCTGCAGCTTCAGGCGAATAGGCAAAGATACCACTATACATCTTCACACCCGCAGGGACGCCTAGCACTAACATCTCTGCATCTTCCCCTAGGGCATCGTGGATATCCCGGGCTGTGCCATCGCCTCCTACGAAGACTAGGAGTTCCACTTCTCGTTCACGGAAAAGAGCTACTGCCTTCTTTGTATCGGTATCCT
>JBHLPR010000022.1:0-35526 GCA_048939245.1 Promethearchaeota archaeon
CTGCTAACATTCCCATTCTCCTTGTGGGAACAAAGTGTGATGCAGGGAATAAAAATACTGATTTAGCAGTTGATTATACGCAAGTCAACAATCTAGCAGGATACCTCGAGACAAGTTCTAAAGAGGACAGGAATGTAAGTGAAACATTTGAAACCATTGCTAATCTTATGTGGACCCGGTTAACCACTTCGGAACCCCAATCGCTGATGACTCCCGCATTCTAAAGTAGACAGGAAATTCCCGTAATTATTTCTCTTTGTTCTTCTTATTTTTCATAAACCTGGTTTAAGAAGAATTCAACCGCTTTTCCATATTGCTTCTGCAAATGATCGATTCTTTGAGCTCCATGGCCCGCTTCGGCTTCTACGTAGATATCCACTGGTTTATTTAGTGATATTGCCTTGCCAACAAAGGTATAGATGGGCTCAACAGGACATCGTGAATCATTGGCACGATGAATAATAAAGAGTGGTTCCTGCAGCTGATCTACATAATTAATTGCAGAACGATCTTGGTAGAGTTCCGTGTTTTCTTCAGGTTTTCCAAAGAAGTGCTCTGTGAAGACTTTGAAAACCGCATCACCTAGACGGTGCATTTCAAACCAATCAGTGATACCCACAATTGCTACTCCCGCATCAAACATTCCAGGATATTTAGTCAATCCAAGGAAGGTTGCAAATCCGCCGTAGCTAGCCCCCGTAAGAAATATCTTCTTACAATTCAGAAACTTCTTTTTCAAATAGTTGCGAGCCGCTAAGATATCCTCTAGGTCTGCTCCACCCAGATCCAAAATATTGGCTTCCAAGAATTCTCTTCCATACCCCGTACTTCCCCGGATATTGGGACAAAACACACGAAAGCCAGAAGCTGCATAGATTTGAATTACAACTCCCATTGATGCCCAATCTTGAGAGAATTCCCAGGATGGACCTCCATGGATCAGGATAATGATTGGGTCACCTGGTAATTTCGGGGCATCTTCATGAGGCGGAAACTCGAAGGCAGGAATCGACCATTCCTTAAACCCAGGATACCAGCCAAATTCGCCATAAGATAAGCTTGTAACACCTTTTGGTTTGGAATCCGCTAACACCCTAAATTTGCTTTCTGTTGGTAGATACTCACCAACTTGGGTGGGTGTATCAGAGCTAGACCACGAAAGAAAAATCTCTCCAGTTTTCGCAATACGAATCGCGCTAACCCACCCAGATTCTAAAGGTAATTCGATTGGGGGTGTGGATCCATCGAGTGGTTCACGATATAATTGTGTTTTTCCTTCTTTCTTCGCTGCATAGAGAATGTCCTTGGTCTTAGGGATCGCTTTCACATCCACGTAATCTAGCGCTAGTCCCAGTTCCGTAGCTTGAAGATAGTGGATATCCTGGCTTCTTCGATTCCACACGGCTAAAGTCGGCTCACCTGGAGCATTAGTAGAAATGACCAGATTCTCGCCCCTTTCATCCCATACCCAATGAGTATTTTGACTCTCTTCAGATACAAATATGGTATCAACCAATTCATCGTTGTGATAATCAAACGTTTTAACGAGCATAGCTGTACGAGAACCCTCGCGATACTCCGACCACGCTATCAGTGGTCTCTTCGGATTCACAGGGCCAATTTCACCAAATTGCATCGTTTGATAGACTTGGGAAATCGCGTTCTCCGAGACATCATATTTCCATATTCCCAAGGTTTCTGGTGTAGAGGCTTCGAATAGGATGAAATTATCTGGTGTCCACTTCGTGTATCCTACTCGCATCGAATCCAGCGCTTGAAGTAACGTGGTTTTACCCTTTATGAAATCATACAAGTACAAGTGATGTTTTTCACTGCCTCCAGACGCCATCGGAAACAAAAACTGTGAACCATCTTTTGATAGCGTACCACTTACAACACGATCTTCTCCTGATGTCACCTGGACCCAAGTTTTAGGCGTTTCAAGAGGAAGCTTGTAAACATGATGAACATTATCCTTATTACTCACAAGGAGCAAAAACTTCCCATCGGGGGCCACATCTAACAAAGTTAAATCTGGAATTTCAAAAATCTTCGCAGCTTTTTTTCTCAGCGATTCCATTACCAAACCTCACCAAACAAGTACTAATCCTATCTATGCCATCTTCTATCTGAAATATTTAATCAAAGTCATTTTTTTCACTCAACCTACTCCGGGTAAACCTCGAAGAAGAGAAATACACTTAACTATCTCCCCCGAACAATTCAAACCCCAACTGGAGGGGAATTACACTTTATCGAGATGCAAATACATGACCAAAGCAGAACGACCACCAACCAAAGAAGAACTTCTCGAAAAAGCCAAACAACCGGCTAAAGAAGCGATGCAACTCCACCCATATTATAAAGGGAAAATCCAGACCATCCCCAAATGCACTATTCGGGGCTTTGAAGATTTTGCCATCTGGTATACTCCCGGTGTCGCTGCACCCTGCCGTGACATCCAAGCTAGCCCCGAAAAAGTTTGGGACCATACCAATAAAGCCAACTCAATAGCCGTAGTAACCGACGGAAGCCGGGTTCTCGGTCTGGGTAACATTGGTCCTGAAGCGGCCATGCCCGTGATGGAAGGAAAGGCACTGATTTTCAAATATTTAGGTGGTGTCGATGCGGTACCAATCTGTTTGAATACTCAAGACCCTGAAAATTTTATTCGGGCGACAAAACTTCTTCAACCCAGCTTCGGTGGTATCAATCTCGAAGATATCTCTAAACCCAAATGTTTCAATATCTTACATCGTCTCAGAACGGACATGACTATTCCTGTCTGGCATGATGATGCACAGGGAACCGCCGCAATTATCTTAGCAGGACTCCTTGGTGCCTTACGGTTTGTCGGAAAAGAAATTAATCAAGTTCAAATTGCTATGCTCGGAGTGGGGGCGGCAAATACCACAACCGCTGAAATTCTTATGGAGGCCGGTGTGCCTGCAGGAAACCTCATTCTTTGTGATCGTCATGGACTCTTGTATAAGGATCGCGAAGATATGAAGGTCATGAAGGATGAGGAACATGAAAAGTATGATCTCGCGATTCTGACTAACGCCGAACAACGTACCGGGAATTTTGGTGACGCTCTTCGTGGTGCCGATGTGTGTATATCGGCTTCATCGCCACAACCTGGGCTCATCAAGAAAGAATGGGTTGAACAAATGGCCTCAGATGCAATTGTATTTGCTTGTGCAAACCCTCTACCAGAAATTTGGCCTTGGGAAGCTAAAGAGGCGGGAGCAAAGGTTGTGGGCACCGGGCGATCCGATTTCGATAACCAAATAAACAACAGTTTAGGATTTCCCGCAATCTTTCGCGGAGCACTAGATGTTCGTGCGACCACGATCACCGATGAAATGTGTATTGCTGCGGCTAATGCACTTGCTGACATTGCTGAAGAACGTGGCCTTCGTGAAGAATATGTGATTCCCAGTATGCATGAATGGGAACTTTATCCCCGTGAAGCCACAGCAGTAGGTATGAAGGCCATCGAACAAGGGGTGGCCCGAAAAGAATGGGAAACAGAAGAGCTCCTCAAGCATGCCACGAAAATCATTAAACGGTCTATTGATGTGACGCAATCACTGATGGATAATGGATTCATACCCAAAGCACCAATCTAGCCTGGTGGGTGCTTTTCTATCCTTTTTTTAGTTGAAAATCTATGGATTCTAAAAGGGTAAACCTTTAACTCTGAGACTCCTTTTCAGGCAATATTATCTTTGAAAGTTCATGGGAGAAATTTCTGAGCGATGATTATAGTATCTGATCTAGATGGAACCCTTATCGATGTTCGAGACCGGTTCATCCACGCCCAAATTAACGCATTAGCGGATTTTGGATACACGGTGACAGTTGAACAGATTAACCCCCTTGTTGAATTCACTATGGATTATGATCAGTTCCTGGGCGGATTGGACATCTCCCTTTCTCAGGATGAATTAATCCAATATTTCCCCCGAATCGAACAAGAATTTTACAAAGGTTGGCAACATTCCTTTGTATTTCCAGGCGTTATTGAGGCTTTGAACGCAATTCGACCACGCGTTGACACCTTACGGCTAATCACGTCACGGGCATGGGTCGAAGAGACAAGACAAGAAGTCAAATATTTTGGGCTAGACCAGGTTTTTAATTGTCACGTCTATACACGTGGAGACTTGGCTCGTTCAGAGGGAGTTGAGGAAGTCCCCTTATACCCTTTTTTGGACCATCGCCAACGATTAATTCAACTTGCTATCGCAGATGTAAATTACCAGGACGACGAAGTATTGATTCTTGGCGATTCTCCCAATGAAATGCAAGCGGCACAGGAGCTTGGCTTCACCCCAGTAGGCGTATTAACTGGATTTTACACCATAAAAGCCTTGCAACCTTTCTGTACTCATATCATCGACTCCGTAGCCGAAATTGAGACACTTCTCAAGTAAAAGGTAAAAGACCATAGTCAACCTTATAACCGAACTAATCCTCAATTCTTCTCATCTACAATGAAGTTGAAGGCTTTCTTATCTGATCTTGATGGTACTCTCATTGATACCCGGGAAAGAGCGATACATGCTCACTCCAACGGATTACATGCCGTTGGATACGCTGTGCTTCCTACGCAAATCCGCTCATTATACTACTACTCCTTTGATACCCGGGACTTGCTCAATCGGTTGAACATACAGCTCTCTAAGTCTGAATACATGAAATATCTCTCAGGGTTCCGAGAATACTTCTTCTCTGCTATCCACCACTCACGAGTCTTTCCAGCCACGATACACGCCCTAAAACATCTTCGACCGCTCACCGAACATATGCGCATAATCACTTCACGACAAGATAGTCACCAGGCACGACAAGAAATCAAGCATTTTGGGCTGGATTCATGGTTTGAAGATATTGTCACACGAGGAGACTTAGCTACTGCTGAAGGTCAAGACCGGATTCCCCTTTTTCCATTTGTACCACACCGTCAGCGATTAATCAAGTTGGCACTCAAAGATGTCAAAACTGAAGGTGATGTATGGGTAGTTGGCGATTCAAAAGGGGAACTGGAAGCTGCGAAAAGCCTTGGTTATGTCACCATCGGTGTTCTCACCGGGTTTGGCACCATTGATGATTTAACTCCCGTTGCTACCCATGTAATCAATTCAATTGCAGAGATTGTGCACCTTATCTAGCTTGCCGAAAGAAGGAAAGTAGTCATGAGCCCTTCCTCTCCTCCCCCACATTCACAGGATAACATTTCCGATACTCGCCGATTTGAACCACGGCAGTATCAAGAACATATCCTTCAACGAATCAAGGACAATTGGGAACACAATATTTTGGTGGAACTGGACTGCGGACTTGGGAAACGTGTTATCACCTTCAAATTGGTGACGGAATATTTTCCGGAGACGCGATTCATCATCACTGTGAATTCTTCTTCCTCGCTTCAAGAAACTGCGCAATACCTTGAAGAAGAGTATGGAGGTGTTGATGGGTTAGGGGTCCTTTCTCCCCGTATTCAGGGGCGTCGTCGTCAACAACTTCTTCATGACTCCCGAGTTGTGCTCTGTACGCCACGTGTGCTAGCTAATATCCTCAAAAAGGGAGGTTTTTCGAGCTCAGATTTTGAGGGACTCTTAATTAATGAGGTGGATACGCTTCTTCGACGGGTAGGAGATACTCGAGTTCTCATTCAACCTTGGAGTTATTTGCTAGAGTTTTTCAAAGAAAATTGGATTATCGGGCTTAGTGGAACACTCCGAGATGACCATGTAGTATTCAACCAAGCTCAACTCCAGATTCGTGACGAACTTCAAACACTTGCTAACTTTCTACCCAACGTTGAACTCATTAGCATGGATGAACTCATAGACACCGATTTGGATCAATATATCAAACACACTATCCTCGATGTCATCCCTGTCGAAGATTCCGTCATACGCGCAACTTCGCTTGTCGTCGATGAACTAATCCAATCTACTCGCGATCAAATTTATCAAATGGTCCGAGAAAACTCAGAGCAAAGTATCAGAGAACTCCCAGAATCCACTCGCATGCTACATTTGATGCTCCATGAACTCCCCATCCCCGAAGAGCTCGCCCAGCAATATAGTGGACTCCTCATGACCCGAAAATATCTTTACGGTATGGCCTCCAAGAGCTTTCGCCGATATCTTCATCATCCCACGATCAAATCCCAGATTGATATTAACCGCATGATGCAAGACTGGCCAAAAGTTACCCCTAAATCTCTGAAAGCTCGAGACCTAGCATTGAAGGCGAAAAGAACTATCATCCTCTCCTCATATCTCAATGTCGTGAGCGAAATCGAAGGACTGCTACAGGAGAAAGGCGTTCACACTTTCCAGCTTACTGGACGAACTCCAGACAAACAAGCTGTTTTAGCCGATTTCAAACACGCTAAAACTCCAGCGGCTGTGATTCTCTCGCCAGTCGGTGAACGAGATCTCGACTTGCCCGATGCTGATCTTCTTATTATCTGTGATACTGTAAATACGGTGAAGACGATTTACCAGAAAATGAAACGCAGCCGGGGTGGACGAGTTAGCTTTCTAGTCTATGCAAATACATCCGAAGTCGGAAAGTTACGACGTCTCCTAAATAACATTATGGACCGATATCCTTGGTCCACCCGATATGGCAATACAAGCGCCTTGTACTAAACTCAATCAGCTTCTTTTTGAACCTATCTTCAGATGGATGTTAATTCGTGAGCCATCGATACCACACTGCGATACTGACAAGACTAACAAACATTGAAAGGAAGACAGTTGAAATGGCAATGCCCCAAAGTACGGAAATCGTCTCTGGAAGATACAATGGGTTTTGAGGAAAGGGTGGCATGGAAATCTCAGCTATACTAAACAGGGTTGGCATAAAGAAAAACCACTGCGTCCATAATGCCACCATCACAACTGTTACAGCTGTACTCAGCAGAAACCACCGTAAATGATGCGGTTGGTTTGCTGGATGTGATGCCACACTAATCAACAGCATAGAAAGCCACGGACCAAACAGGGATGTGACAACAATCATTGATGACTGAAAACTAAGAAGAACCCCGATGAGATGAACCACTATGCTTTCAGGAGGCAGAGTGGTATTTTGCAGAATCGATACAGCACTCAAGGCTTCAACGAGAAACACAAAAGCAACAATCAAGATAACCGTTACAGCAGCTGAGAATAATAGAAACAGAATTCGCCAGTACAACCTCCGTCCAGGATATACTGAAAAATCATATGTAAATGCCAAAGAAGCTCCCTCGTTTACAAAACGGAGGCTTTCGTATTAAAATGCACGGATAGGGATGACTTGAATCGTTTTTCTTGTGTGTGATTCTCTAATTATGGATCTACTTCAAAGGTCTAGGGTTGAGCCACTTCCACCACACGACAATGCTTTGTATGGCAATGAAGAATCCAATAATTGTAAAAATAATTGAGTTCGCTACTAAGATATTCAAAATGCCCCAATCTGGGGGAGGCATCAAATTAGCCCAATGGAAGTACTGTATGAATTCTCCCCAACAAAGACTAACAAACGTGGCAACTAACAATCCGTTAGTCACCCATTCGCCATATTTGGGGTGTTTTGGGTGAGTGCATCCAAAGACTACAATCATGCTATACCAAGCACCAATAAGCACTGTAATTGACACGATTAATATGAAGTTAAAGAACGAGTTGGGGCTTGCCAACCACCAAACGGATTGCAGCATGGCTTGTCTGACCAATTCAAACAGAACGAGTTGACTCACAAATAAGCTGATGATAGCAATTGTCAGAATTATGAATCCTACTCGCCAGACACGATTAAAACCAGGATATAACTCTACTATTCGATCCATGCCCAAACAACTCCGAACCTCGGGGTCAGTTACTAGTGTGTCCTATCTAGCATGACTCCAATTATATCTCTGTATTACAAGGATTTAACAATTCAAAACAATGTTGGAACATGTGAATCACGCATGGTCGAACAAGAAATTCAATCGAATGAAGAACAATCACGGATTCCACCGGTCTTTCCTGTGTATATCTTCGAGAGGACTTGCAAAGAGATATTCAACTACTGCCTTGATGCAGCTTTAGGTCCCTCACGACGGGAAGCCTTAGGCGTCATCCTGGGCTTTCGCCGAATCTGGAATGGAGAAAAATACATTCGGGTCACCGATTGGGCAACGGGACGTGTTGAAGCCAGTATTGCTCATGCACGATTCACACCTGAAGGCATTCTCGAATATCGACTTGCACTCCATGACCGGTACGGAAATAATCCTCATACTCCTCGGGTCGTAGGTCTTTGGCATTCACATCCGTTTGGAGGCAATCCTCACTTTTCCTCGACCGATTTGAACACATTCTTTAATACGCCCTTTTGTGCTGAAGGAAACGTGTTCTTTTTGATTGATCCAATAAGTGAGATTTTTAAAGTCTACATGCTCCGCGAACGCCTTGATGAGCCTGGTCTACAACTTGAACAAGTAAAATGGTGTACGTATCGTCCCTCTGTTCCCCTTGGTAAACCTGAATCTCGCAAAGACTTGGTCGCACCTGAGGAGGTTGAACCCGGTAATGACGAGGAAAACGCCCACGCCGATTGATCTTCATTTCTTTGAGAAGGATCATCATGATCGAACTCGCCGCTGGTTAGGGGTCACCAATCTAGAAACAATTCGACAGTCTACAGTACTCATGATTGGGGCTGGCGCTGTGGGTAACGAGGTATGTAAGAATCTTGGGTTACTGGGTATTGGCAAAATTATTCTGGTCGATCCTGATAAGGTCGCGACCTCGAATTTGAATCGGTGTGTGTTCTTTCGACCTGAGGATCATGATGTGAAGTCCAAAGTCGATGCTGTGGCGGAACGACTCCCTGAACTAGCGACCGATACACGAATCGACCCTTATGCTATTCCTATTCAAGAAGCACCTGATAGTGTTTGGGATGTGGATCTCGTGCTCGTCGGGGTGGATAATCATTATGCACGTTACTTGTTAAACGCCAAGAATCTCAGCTTAGATTCCCCTTTACCGTTGATTAATGGAGCTATGGGAAAAGATTTCGTTACCATTGATGTTCTGGCGCCACCACACACAGCATGTCTAGTATGTTCTTGGAGTAAAGACTTTGTCGATGCTATTGTTGCGAATCAAGTGCGCACCCGCTGTGACCCTTTCTTCGTTGATACTCTGCCTCGCTTTCCCATGATTAGTTTCGTCACCTCGATTGTTGGCGCAGTGATGTCCTGGGAGGCGACCAAAGTGCTAGTAGGTCTACAACAATGGCGTAAAACAGGCAAATGGCAACAAGACTTGAAACCTGCTCTAGGGCGATACATCAAATACGACTTACAACGACATGAGACATCAACCGGAGCAATCCTGCCCAATCCCCGTTGCAGTGAGGCCTTCTGCCGTTCCAAACGAAAATATGCCCAATCTCTAAGAGGCTTGGAAACCCACGACCTGTCTCACCTTCCACGTTGAACTTAACCGAGGAGGACTAGTGTGTGGTTGTTGTCTCCAACTGACCTTGAATTCACGATTCGCCCGGATATCCATCCAATTCCCAATAATCAAGGGAAGGTGCCGATTCGTGATGCCCAGCCATCCATTGGAGCCAAACCAAGTTGGATCCATAGGCACCCACTGATTCCGAATCCATACCTCACTCCATCCATGCCGCTCCCATTTCTTCTTCGAAGCTGCGAATCCAGAGATTAACCGCGCAGGAATCTTTCTAGCTCTACAGATTGCTGCAAATAGCGCTGAGTACTCCGTACAGTCACCAACTTGTTGTTCAATTGCGTATGCTGCCCCTCGCTCATGCTCTTGAGGAACATAACGGAGAGTTTTGGTGACTGCTCGCATAGCTGCTTTGATAAAGGGAATCAGCTTCCGATGTTTTTTGGCAAGATCACGGGCAAGATCTTTTATCAAGTGGTGATGGGACTCGATGAAATATTCGGGTTCTATATATGACTGCAGCCGGTTGGGGATTAAGCGATTTTGAATATCTGGTGATGGTTGATAGTGGATGGAGCGATTTCGAATTAAAGCGATGTATCCGCAGGTGAATGTATCATTTCCTGATAAGTGTGGACACGAGATATTCAGCCAGTTATTTCCCTCTTTATCACTAGCATGCCTACTCGTATTTGGATATGGTTTAATCTCCAACAGCTGTTGATACGGTTCAAAGGGTGGAGGAAACGCAAGCAGAATTCGAATGTTCGTTAAGGGGCTCGTAGTGGTATTCACTACTTGGGTTTGGTAGGTTAGACGATGAGTCAGAATGGCTGAACCTGAAATCATGGTTCCTGCCCATTTGATGTTGTTGATTCCTCGCTCTGGGCCTCGTCGTCATCAAGAATAATAACTCTACCTTCAGACGTGTGTTGTGGTTTTCGGTGAACATCACCCAAAAACACCACTTTCGAACCTCGACTAGAATTAGAGATTTCGGCTTCGCGACGTGGTCCGAGGAATCGGCTGAAATGGGGCACATGCGTTTCAGTGCCTCGTGCAATGGCTCCTGGACAAATGTCTTCGCCTGCTTCTAACAATAAGGCACGGCAACTAGCACAAATGTAGCTCCCACAAGATGTGCATATCCACCATTGGCTCCTTGCTTCTTCGAGAGTCACTTGTGAATCGCAAGCCACACATTTGATATGCGATGCCCCGTGGACACTCATTCTTCTTGGTTCTCCTTCTCAGATTCTTTTCGGACATGGTGAACAGTGACTGAATAATGTGGGGAGAAATTCGGTGGCCGTTCTTCTTCAAATGGGATGTCTCGTTCTTGTAAGATCACAATCCCGTTATCCTTTGAGAGGTCTTCTGGTGAAGGTTGCTCGTTTTTATTGGGTTCCTCGGTATTTTTTTTATCATTAGGTGGCTGCTCTGCCATTAGACTCTCCTCCTAACGATCTTCATCATCAAGAATCCGTACAGTTGATTTTTCTTCAGGTTTATCTAGAATTTGGGGAGTTTTTCGTTGTGAAGTATCTGATGATGAATGAGGTGAAAGAATCTGGACCCGGCCCTGTCGTGGTGAGGTAGAGGCACCAGCTTGGTGTCTCGCTTCCCATAACCGGTCTAAGGTTTCGACGATATTTTTTGTGTCCTGTTCGTACCATGCCATCGCCGAACTATTGAGTCCATGATCTGATTCAAACTGGGATGGTGGCTCTACGCGATCTGGTTTTAGCAGCACAAAGAATGGTAGATCCTCGAGAATTCGGTCAAGCTCTCCTCGAACGGAATAGCACGCATGACCTGTTCCACTGGCGGCGAGTCGAGGATGAAAAAGGGGGGTTTCAGCTGCAGGTCGGATGGTACCGATATTTTGTGGATATTCTCGTGGTAAATCAAAAACGAATCGATGTTCATATCGGATAGCACCTTCATCCGTGAGTGAACGTGGTTGACGGACGATTCCAGGTAGATTCCGCATGGTGAATCGAATACGTTTGTATGCACCATCACGATATCGGGCGATAATCGCAACGGTGAAATCACGATTACTCCAGGTGGTATTTTCTCGCCGTGGCGGGTCTGGATCCCATCCACGTCGCCCATAGAGATTATTGATAGTATCAAAAAATGTTTGAATCTGTGTTTCCACTCGGGCGTTGAAAAGTTCAATCGAGAATACGGGTCGTGTCATGGTGTAATCCCTCACAGATGCTTTGCCCTCCTGATTGGGCTCTATTCATTGTTTCTGTCCAACTTCGGGAACGACATCAAGGAGGAAGAATTCGTCGTCAGTGATTTTCGGCTCAAGCTCACCAAAGGCCACACCGGGACTTAACCGTGTGGGCTCTGGAGCTTTGCGAATCAAGACGAACTCAGCACGTTGATCGCCGATTTTCGCTTTCGCCCAATCGTCAATACTGACACCTTCATCGCGGGCTTGTGTAACGAGGGTACGGATAACCTCCTCGACTCGAGTTTCCTCATCAATGCCAATCCGGAATTCCTTTTGGCGTGGCTCAACGTCGACAATGATTGAGCGCCAAAAACCTTCTTCGTTACTCATGTCTGTTCACCTACAAGGTGAGGGTTATATCATCCACATTAACTTTATGTGAACCTTAGGCGGCTTCTTATCCTTTTTAACGGTTGAAAGAGAATAGGTCGGCTTAATATCGCAGATAAATGGCGCCGACTCCTTCGTTGGAGTGAAAGTTTAAGAGTCACGGACTAGTCTGACTTAGTAGACTTGGGCAAGAGTGAAAATGGCATCTGCTCAGGATAACCCGCGGGAGCTCATCTGATAGAATGACCACTAGGCAAGAGACAACCCTTTCAACCTCACCGGTCGTGTTTCGCAGTATCCGCCTAGTCAATTTTGTCATTCATCGCGACACCACTATTGAACTCGATGAGTCACCCGTCGTTCTCATCACCGGATCAAATGGAAGTGGTAAAACTCTCATTCTTGATGCGCTTCTGCTAGCTATTGGAGTTGAATCTAGGCGGGCTCAACGCCAACGAAATTCCGCCTTCATTGGACGATTTGGCAAATATGCCGAAGTCGAATTAGAACTTAATAACTTCCAGATCAACGGGTGCCGTGTCTTACGTAGCCCTGATACCGCTTTATCCAAACTTCTGGACAAAGATGTGGTTTCGATTCGCCTTCGGATTCATAATACCAACAGGGTATCCTATTGGCTGAATGGGCAACGATCGGTAAATGGACACCAAATTGCGCGAAAGGATATCCGAAAGCTGTTTCAAGCGGCTGGGTTGTTCGGGGATTCTCCACTAGCGGTTACAGAAGCTGAAACATTAGATCATTTTGCTTCTCAATCACCTCGAAGAAAATTCGAAACGCTTCTCAACGAAACTGGATTAAGGAGTTGGATGGAAAAACTCGAAGAAGCCCGACTATTAGTTTTACAGGCAAAAGCCAATGTTAAACCTCTTGAATACCGCATTCGCCATGAACAACAACGGCAACAAGTTTTGAAAGCAGCCTATGAAGCCTTTCAGCAAAAACAGCAACTCCAACAACGACAAAAAGACCTCGATGTTGAAGCTGCTTGGGCAGAAGTCTCCTACCGCGAAGAACTCGCAACTCAACTCCAATCACAGATTACGACATTAGACAATCAACTAACAGTTGAGAATGGCAAACTGGACAAACTCAATTCCCGTCAGGCTAGTCTACAAGATAAGTTGGATGCAAATCTGGCCAAACGGGAAAAACTCTTGGCAACAATGAACGAGCTCCGCGACCAGCAAATGCAATCTCAAGGACATCGTCAAGGATTAGAAAATGAACTTAACGCACTCAAAGCACGGACAAAACGATATACTAGACGTCAGAAACCTGCTAATACAAAAATCGACAGCATTCAGAAAGAATTAGACGAATTCGTGAGTGAGCGAGATAAACTCGATGATCAACTGTCACAGGTTCGTCAAGATGTAGCATCAGCTGAAGAAGGACTCTTCTCGCAGCCCCAACGGTACCCACACTTTGAAGAAAAAATCCTTCGCGCCTGTCTACGTTTTCGTTCTGAACTAGATAAAATTGCCCTCTCCGATTCAGTCATTGGTCCACTTTTTACGCTTATCCGGATGAAACCTGAATATACCCAACATGAAACTGCGGTGAAACTCGCCTTAGGTCGCTACACCTACTCGTTTATCGCACTTAACCGCGAAGTTTTCGTCGAAGCCAAGAACCTTTATGATCGGCTCTGGCCTCACGAAAAACCTGACTTGGTGGTCGCCCGTACAAATCCCACCACTGCAATCACGCGAGACCGGCCGGCTGTTTCATCACCTGTAATTGGGTGGGCTGCAGATCTCATCGAAGGCGATCTGTACGCGGTGAGTTTTCTTAACCGTGTAGTAAATACTGCCATCGCAGAAGAAGGTGCTGATCCAAATACGTTAGTAGATGCCACTCAACAGCTCAATGGTAACATCATCACTAGTGAAGGTTCAAGCCATTATCTCCGAATAGGCGCATTTACTCGTCCTCCCCGTCCAGTAACTGTCAGCTTAGATATCACACTCCATGAACTGAGTCTAACACACGACGTTACTGACGGACGTCGCCAGCTTCGCGAACTTCGGGAGCAGGAAGCTCATTTCATGCGGGATCGGATGCGCATTAATGCAGAGATAAGCCAACTTCGATCTATCCTTCAAGATTTGCAGGCAGCCCATACCATTCAGCTATCTAGTGAAGAACGAACTGCTTTAATCACGGATGCAGACCGTCGCATTACAGAACTTCAACAGCAGATTCTTGAATTAGAAACTGGCTGTGATGCACTCAGCCAAGATTATCAAGACTGTAACTCGGATTTATCGCCACTCAATTCCAGACAACAAGAAATCACAGGACAACTCCACACTCTTAGCTCACGGCAATCTCGTCGTCAAGCAGAAATTGACCGTTTATCTGATGAGCTCAAACAACGAGAAGATGAATACGAACATCTCATGAAACAAACCAAGGACTTCCGAAAAGCTGCAACCAAGCTTGCGGAACGCCCTGCGGTGGTTCGAGAACCTACTGCGATCCGTGATGAGCAAATCCAAATCCAGGCTATGATTGATACTATCACAGCAACGGCAGAAGATCGTCACGCTTTTGAAGAACAAGAAAAGGTGGTGTCTCAACTCCAAGAATATCTCACTCAACGACAGCTTCATCTTGAAAATCTCATGACGGACGTTGATCGTCGATTACTGGAGTGGCGGCGACAACTCGAACAAACAGTCGAAACTTTGAACCAACGAATGAATCAGCTGCTTAGCCACTTCCTCAAACAAGTCAAATTACTTATTCGCTTTCCTGACGAACCCAGTCGGGCAGAACTCCACCTCCAATTGGCTATCAATCGTAGAGGTGAATGGCGAACCTATCAGGAAATGTCGGGCGGGGAACGTGTGCTGGCTACTCAAACCTTTATTTTAGCACTGCATACCCTTGCAAAGAGTCCTCTTCACGTGATTGATGAATTCACTCAACGTCTAGATGAAGCAAGCCGCGCAGCAATTCTTAGTGTCGTTCAGCGAGCCCTTGATTTGACCCAGCAAGAATCACTAATCAATCCCCAATTTCTATTAATGGCTCCATCCACAGTAGGGCTTCAGATTCCAGAGACAATGCACCACGTGGTCCTCCTTAAAGGGCAGGTGAAGAAATGATGATTTCCAATGATACTTCTACTTTCCTCCGTGCCTTTCCGCGACGTAAAGCCTGGTACGACACATTCCAGCATAACTACAAACGGAATCAGCTAACCAAACATGGCACAAAAACCGTGGTCATCACCCTCTGGAATCTCACGAAAAAATACGAAGTAGCTCTCAAACAACATGAGGTATTTCCCGTTAAAGAAGCGGAAATAGACCGCGAGGAAGTCACTGATGCATATCGCGTACTCGAAACACCTTGGGAACGAAACCTCGATGGTCGCTTCTATTACACACTTGCTTCAATGCAACACCATCGCGATTCTCAATTGGCTACTCCTGAAATTGCCCCTGAAGAATGGATTTCCCAATTTGCCAATGAGGTTAAACGTCGGGCTACTCCTCTTCTGTTTCTAATCAATCCTGATCATACTATTCCACCGCTCGATTTACCTCCTACAGATTCTCCTGTAGCAATGGCTGAACCACCTTCCCCCGACGATCAGCAGGCAATGCGCCGACATCGAATACCTTTCAAAGACATTTCGTTCGATGATCTTGATGCCCGGCGAGCCTCAATCGTGAAGCGCCTCCAAGGAAAACGGTACAACTACATAGCATTATCAGAACTCTTAACAAACTGGGAATTGGATCTATTAAGCCAACTGATTCGAGATGATATACTCCCGGCTACCTTCGAAAAAACTGTAGTTCACTTCCGGAAATCATCACCATCTCGAAAAGCGGATTCAATATATGCAGCTGTTGCTATTGCTGCAAAAAACCATGAGGAGGTTACACATTGACGACATCCAATCCCCCCTCTTCTGAATCCGCCAAACCCACCGATACGCCAAAAGACGATGAATTCGAGCAACGCCATCTCCTCGGTCAATTATTCGCCGCACTCACCGCACGATTTCGTAATGAAGAAGGGCAACTCAGCATCGGAGTCAAACGGCAAAATCTTCTAGAAGCTCTGCATATCAACAAATCAGGGCTGACTCGTCTACTGGATTTACTCCGGCAACAGATTTCCCCCCTTGGATTGGAATTAGTTGAATATCGATTGGGACGTGATACCCTCTATTGTATCCGAACTATCTATGGCGTTCCAGGAGAACTCTCAGATCCCGAATATGCTGTACTCGGAGTTATCATCTCCACGGTGGAACGTGCTAGTAAACATCGCCGACCGCGACACGTCTCGACGAAAGATATCGAAACTATTCTCGTTGCCCGTGGGCGCCTTTCCCGTTATCAATTGGATAAAATCCTAAGGCGTCTGACGGAATTGGGATATATTAACCGATCTACTCGACGAGTGGCTTATGGTCCACGACTCGAACTTGAATTTGATTCGGAACGTCGCGAAGCCATCGCCAACGCTGCCACCCTCTATCTCGCTGGTGCCGTTTCTCAAAGGGAGGACACAAAGAATGAAACTTGATCTTTCTACAGTCGGGATTAGTTGTGTGGCGTGTGGTACACGAACAACACTCGAAGAGGCAATTCAAAATGGGTGGCATCAATGTCTCCGTTGTCAATTTTTCATTGATCCCCATTGTCTTCAAATCGTCCAAAACACCATGGGTGGTACATGTCCGTCATTTAGTCAAGGCGTTTCTCGCCATACTCTACAGCTATCTGACATTCCTTCAGAACAAATCCTCATCTTTGTAAAAGATCAATATCAGAAAGGTCGGGTCGGGGTCTTAATTGACACTCTGTTTTATTCTAAGGATCTAAGGTTAGAAAAACCTCACCATTCGAGTCGGCTCCACCCCGAACCTGAAGAAGCCCTTACACGAGAAGAAATTTGGCAACGCTACGGTCTTGTTTTAGTTCAGCGAACTCAGGGCAAATGGAAAACTTGGGAAAAAATTGGTACTACAGGCTAAAATCCCTACAAAGCGTAAACTATTTACCACTCACTCCATTACAACTTTTCAACGAATTTACATTGCGTGCTATATGGAGTTATTGGGTGTGGTTGACGCAAAATCTCCTAGTTGGGTAAAGCAAGTTGTTCGACGATGGAAACAATTCTATCAAGAAATCCAATATGCTGATGGGCAACTGGATATGTCAAATCCCCTGAGCCTTATCTTCCAAAGAGAAATTCTTCCACAAGAAGCAGCAGCGCAAACCGCTAAAGGCGTTTCCCCATCACCTGAACCGCTTCCTTCGAAGAAAAAAGAGTCGGTAAAATCTCAACCACAGAAAGCTCCGTCAAAAACAAAACATAAACAGAATAAAGGGCGGTTTTTCTCCAAACTAAAGGAAATCCAATGTCTCCTCAACCCTTACCCCTTTTTCTGAGCTAGTCTGATTCCTTCGCTCCTACTCCAAGTTCGGTGAGGATCTTGTCAACGATCTCCTTAGCTTGTTTTTTCGTGGCTGCTGATTCCGTAGTTGGTTCATCGCGAACATCGGCAGGAAGCTGGGGGAGTCCAGCAAGTGTTCGGACAATTCCGGAGATGGCGTGTTTAGCGACTGACACTTCGGATCCTCCGGATAGTAATACGACTAATCGACCTGAACAGACTTCTTCTGCGGCCTGCATAAGAATCTCCGTCATAGCTGGAAAGGCCGCTAATGACAGATTAAATCCACCATAATCCAATGCGTGTGCATCGTGTCCCATATTCCATAGAATCATCTCGGGGCGAATCTGACGGGCCAAGGGGTGCACCAATCGGCGAACTGCTGTGACAAAGGAGTCATCACTACTGCTGCTGGGAAAGGGAACGTCTATATGGCGGTGTGTGACCAAATCGAAGCTCTCTCGAAAACTCGCTTCAAAATTCAGATGGTATACTCCTTCATCGTCACCAAGCGTATCACGAGTTCCATCTCCTGGATGGGGATCTGTATCAACAATGAAGAACCGTTTCGCTCCATGTGTTTGCTGCAAATGGCGCACTAATAACGCTGTGTTATTGTAATAGCAGAATCCCCAAAAGGAATCACGGCTTGCATGGTGCCCAGCACAACCAGTAAAAGCAAACGCATTCGCAGCGTCACCTACCCACACAGCTTCACCAGCACGAATAGCTGAACCACTGGATACCAATGAAGCAGGATCATACCCTGAATCTTTTACCCTTCTGATGTGATCCGAAGTATGGACCTTTAGAAGCAACTTTTCACTTACTTTCGGGGCTTCTTCTACTTTGGTCTGGGTAGCATCGAGAGTTCCAGTTTCTCGAAGATAATCAAAGGCTGGTTGTACTCGGCCCGCCAATACTGGGTAGCCTTCAACCGCCATTAGAGGGTGGTAAAGAATAAGGGTTGGTTTCTTTCTCATCGTGAAAACCGCCTTAATATATGTGGGCGAAAAAGGATTTAACAGGATATGCTATTCTACTCGACAAGCTAAGGATGGGATTAGCATTGGAAATTCGAAAGATTACCAAAGATGAACGCTTGGCCCTTAATGATCTCTACCGCTACGCCTATACTGAATGGTCAGATCAGGACGTGAAGGATGAAGAATTAGATGATATGCGCATAGAAGAAACTCTTGGGGTGTTCGAAAATGGACGTTTGGTCTCGTCGTTACGTGTTCATGATTTCCAACAATCTGTGCGCGGTGTTCTCAAATCATGTGGAGGAATCGCAGGTGTCGCCACTTACCCAGAAGCCCGACGTAAGGGATTTGTTCGTAAATTAATGCAAGAAAGCTTTACCATCATGCACAAGCAAGGGCAATCGGTTAGTATGCTCGACCCTTTCAAACAAACCTATTATGAACAATTCGGTTTCGTCGCTGCGAATGCTCCTTATCTCATTGAAGCTCCCATCAAACAGCTAACAGTCTGGCATCCAAAGAAACAAGACTCCGATTGGACCTATGAACGCGTTCGTGCAGTCAACGCTAAAGAGGATTACTTAAACTTCGTCCGAGAGGTAGGTCCCAGTCAATATCATGGCTATATCATTTTCAAAACCATTCCCGATACCATGTGGAAACGACGAGTAAAAGATAGTGTCATCGTCTTCGTAAAATACAAGGGAAATACTGAGGCATTGAGCCGTTATCGAATCAAAGGTGAACGCATCAAAGGGCAATACCGTTCCACATTCCATGTGATTGATGCCCTTTGGCGATCTAGAGCGGCTCGAGACCGACTCTTCGCCTTTTATTTGAAGCATCAAGATCAAATCGACAACATCAGTATCCATGCTCCCTTCGAAACTAAAGTGGAACATTGGTTCAAAGATACTCGATTGAAAGTTGAGCGCAAAACAACCTGGATGGTTCGTATCATCGATGCGAAAAAAGCTATTGAGGACCTTCCAGGAGCCGGCGAGGATATCATTTCTGTTGAACTTTCGGATAGTGATTGTCCCTGGAATAACGGTGTGTTTTCTCTGCAATCGGAAAAAGGGCGATTGCGTCTAACTGAAAGCTCCGGACACTCTGTTGTCAAAAGCTCAATCCAAGCCTTTTCTTCATTACTATATGGGACGCAGTCCCTTGAGGAACTAGAGTTCCAAGGCAATATCACAGTTTCCGAAAAATGGGCTAGACATATCCTCCAACGCTGGTTTCCCCCTCTCTCCCTGTATAATGTTGTTTACTTCTAGCTCCGGTCTAAACACGAGCCTTTTTAGGCAGAACAAGCATTGGGTTGACCCACAAATAACATGAGGGTTCTTCCATGGGCTTTGAAATTCCCTTTGAGAAAATCCAAGCAGCAATTAAGCAATATCTCTCTTTTGAAGCCGATCCAATTACTCGTACGATTCGATTAGAGTTTAGAGGAACTATATACGAAGAGATGCCCTTTGGGGACATGCTGGAAGACGAAGAGGGATTAAAGCGTATGGCAAAGAACATCATGGATGAAGATATCCAATACACCGCTGAACCGCTTCCTGAAGGAAAAGGAGTCTTACTCCATTTCGAGACCGAAGACGAATACCAGAAGATGTATGATTTCATCGACGGAATTGTCAATGGGGATTTACTCCAAGAACTCATGAAAAAAGTCTTACAATCGATGTTTTCAGCGATGGATGATGACAGCTCTGAATTCGATAATACAACTTAGCCTTATGAAACAGCAAGAAGAATTCGCCACGGGTCATCAATCGGTACCGAATTCAGTAAAAGAAGTAAACGCTTACCATTACTTGTCTAATGGGTAATAGTGAAGATAGACATCTCATCAACCTATCATTATTTATCGGATTCGAAAGGAAAAGAGAACTAATGATTCGTAACCTAGCAAAACTAGTCAAAGGGTCATACCATAACCAACACGCTCGGTGTAGTGTGCTTAACTTTCTTGAAGCTGCGCTCCAAGCCGTTGATCCACGACTCCTTGTTCAAAAAGCCCTTACATGCAATGATAATCTCCTCTCGTTTGCACGCAAACACCTGAAATTAGACGCCATCGATGGAATCTATGTCATTGGTGCTGGAAAAGCTTCTGGACGGATGGCCGAAGCCACAGAGACCCTCCTCGAAGATCACATAAACGGCGGACTAGTCATTGTACCTAAGACGAATATTACTGACTATCGACTTGAATACATTGAACTGCTAGGTGGAGGACATCCAACACCTAATCACTCCAATACTCAAGCCACGCAGCAACTCCTCACTTTTTTGAAAGAGATTCCTAATGATGCCCTAATTCTAAGTCTTTTTTCTGGAGGCGGTTCTGCCCTCCTCACCCTTCCCACTCCACCAATTACCTTGCAGGATCTTCAGCACGTTACGCGTCTTCTTTTGCAGTCAGGTTTACCGATCATTCAAATTAACACGATACGTAAACACCTCTCTCAGGTCAAGGGTGGTCAGCTTGCGTCCCATATATACCCCCGCCATCATTGGGGGCTTCTCATCTCTGATGTCCCAGGCGATCAACTTGATATGGTTGCCAGTGGACCAACCTTTCCCGATTCCACCACCTTCGCCGATGTCAATAATATACTGAAAACCAATCATCTCTGGGAGCATTTACCCATTCCCATTAGGGAACATTTTACCAAGGGATTGAACGGAGAAATATCTGATACGCCTAAACCCGGTGATCCCATTTTTGAAAGCTCAACTCACAAGCTCATCGGTAGTAACCTAGATGCTTGCAATGCAGCCCTCGCAAGCGCCAAAGCCAATCAATATCCTGCGCGTATCCTTACAACCGATTGTCAAGGTGAGGCTCGTGAAGTCGGTGAGAAACTGGGCAAAATTGCACAAAATCTTGCCAAACAAGCTAAACCACAGGTCTACATCATCGGGTCAGAAACCACCGTCACCGTACGACATGAGGGGAAAGGTGGGCGCAATACGGAATTGATTACTGCTGCACTTTCCTACCTTCAGGGAACAGAGGGTCTTGCGATTGCCAGTCTTGCAACTGATGGCATCGACGGGCCCACCGATGCTGCTGGGGCCATCGGCGATGGTGATTCCTTCCACCGAGCCGCCTCACTCAATCTCTCTCCTCTTCAACTCTTAACAACAAACAACACTTATTCCCTCTTCCACGCCTTGGACGACTTGCTCATTACCGGACCCACCCATACCAATGTTCGCGATATCACCATTATTTATTGGGGCGGCTCAACACGATAACTAAAACGGAACAGTTTCTGTAACCCTTTCAGTAAAGATTTTTCTTGTTCCACCCAGAAAACACAACTTATGAAAGGTAATCCTTCTGACCCTACACTTAAAACCTGAAATGCTCCGAATGTGGAGCGAAAATCACCCCCGAAGCCCTACAACCTGGCACCTCAATCATCTGCGAGTACTGCGGTGCAATCAACATCCGAATATCACCGCCACCCGAACAGCAAGTTACCCGTCGAGGAGTTCCTCGTCCAAGGGGTGCGAACCCGCCAAGGTGCACTTCGAGCACACCTCTTACACACAACTCGGTTACTCACGGAAAAAGGTGCCATAGATGCGAAACCCCTTCGCCAATATACAAAACGCCATATCGATCGCCGCATACGACTCGCAGTCGCCTTTCGCCGCGCACTCAGACAAATGCGTGATGAGGGAAAAATTGATCGGGAGAAAATTCTCCCAGCAGTGGATGGACTTATTGCGGAGAAAAAGCTTCCACCCCGTGTGCGTCAAAGCTTCACGCTTCTTCTCCACTAGCGCATCTAATTTTCCTTTTTACTAGCGTCGAATGCAGACCTATTATAAGTTAGCTAAAAGACTGAGTCTTCGAAAAACTAGGAAGGGCATTGGATCTTATGGCGGATTAGGCACCTCCATAAAAAGGACATTTGTCCAATTTTAGGACACAATTGGAGGGGAGAGGGAATGGTTTTCTAGGGGGGAGGGAAGTGCCAATATCTTTCGCCAAACCCAATGTTCCCACATGTAGCGCTCATTTTTGATATTTAAAACTATCATTCGGCGCTGCTTTATAAACTACTTTTCAGCCCTAAAAACCTACGGAAGCCGGCATCCACACAATATCTACTCGTTCTACTGCTTCATTTGAGTTGAAGATTAGGAGGCACAGGAAGCTTTGGATGGCGTTGGTAGTAATTATAGATGAGTTTCAGAATATCTGCAGCCTCTGCGATATTTGAAAAGACGGGGAGGTTTGCCTTGCGGAATTGTACTCGTGTGGCTAGATTTTCTTCTGGGTATCCAATGGCAGGAACAGCGACAAAGAAGGGTTTATGCAGTTCTTTGACACAATACTGTCCCGCATCAATCATCATATTCCAATATACCGTAGCCATATCTTTCAAATCCATGTGATTAGCCATGAAATGGACATAGTGGGGCGCTGCTTCCACAATTATCGAATCGATATTTGTATCTTCAGCAACTAGCCGAATTGTTTCCACAGTATTTTCTGGGTAGAAATAACTAGATGCCATGTCGATGGGATTCTTAATATTGGTTCCAACCGCGTTAATGACATCCGATAACGCGTCAATGGTTTGAGGATTTAGTCGGGGGATTTTAAAGCCATATTGGGCGAGTGAGTCTGTTCCGGCGACACCTGCACCTCCACTAATAGCAATTAAAGCGACTCGGTTTCCTGGAGGCGGTGGACACCGAATGAAGGTCACGATGGTATTGACAAGTCGTTCAAAGCTATCGACGGAAATTGCACCTGTTTGATGAAGGAGGGCATCCCAGATATTCGTGGACCCTGCTAGAGCCGCGCTATGACTGGAAACCGCACGTTTGCCTGCATCAGTTACTCCTGACTTCCATACAACAATAGGTTTGGCTGGTGCACAGGCGCTAATGGCTTCTCGGAGACGTGGTCCATCACGGACCCCTTCAATGTAAATACCGATGACTTGCGTTTCAGGATCTTGGTGCAGATATTCTACGAGTTCCCAGCTACTAATATCCGCTTCGTTGCCATAGCTAAAGACCTTGCTACATCCCAACTGGGTTTCGGTCACAGCGAGGTAGGCATCGATGGCTTTTCCCCCAGATTGTGAGATAAATCCGACGGGTCCTGGGTTGGGTATCAGATCTGGTCGAAATGAAAAACCTGACTCAGGACAGGTGAGTCCCATACAATTGGGTCCAAAAGCACGGATATGGCTTTGACGAATTTTCTTTATGATCTCTTTTTCCCGTTGTAATCCCTCTTGTGTCCCCAGTTCACTAAATCCGCTTGTGAAAATGGTAACTGCTTTGACACCCTTGGCAATACATTCATCTAAAACTCGTGACACGATATGCGCAGGAACACGAAGAACGGCATAATCTACTGGATCTGGAACATCACTGAGGGTTTTATAAAATTTGAATCCCAAGGCTTCATCGATTTTGGGATTTATGGGATAGATTTTGCCAGGAAAGCCATAGTTTAGAAAGGATTTGAGCCAGTAGAATCCCGCTGATGGGCTCGTGCCGATTAATGCGACGGATTTAGAATGGATGAAGTCTTCGAACTGCTGGAATGTTTTTGCATCCATAGGCATCCCTGGTATACACTCGTTTCGTTAGCCGAAGGGCAATGTTATACTACTATTTTATGCTTAGCTAGAATCAGGATTCTTTGGAACTCACGAAGACTTGGGGAAGTGCTTTTTCCACACCAAACATAATGGCTACTCCCATAGCACATAGGATGGCAGTGCTAAGCACGATACCTGGCATCAATAGCAAATAAGGGGTGAAGACCAGAAACTGGAGATATGCAGGAACACCCAAGCCAATGATCAATGTGGGGTATAGCCAGCTAAGAAACCAGTGTGGGCAGGTTTTTCGGTTCATGACCAAAATGCCTGCAGCCAAGTTCAGAAGACTACCCAAGACCATATCAATAGCTCCAAGTCCCCCAAAAATATTCGCAACAAATCCACCAATGAATAGTGCTACTGCCATCGGCCAGCCCAATATAAATGGAAACGGTAACAGAACATCAGCCACGCGGAATTGGATGCCATAGTAGCTCAGAGAGCCGAGTGCAATAGTGACTGCTGCATATACTGCTGACATAATTGCCATCAGGGCAATGCTTTGTGTACGATTCAATCTAGCCTTTTTCATGGATTAAACCTCGCAGCCCGGGGTTTATTTAAATGAGCGGAGCACGGTGCGAGCATCCCACCCGCTCAACCACGCCAAGGCTTCCATCCTTATAATTGCTTTGTCATTGCAACCAACATCCAAGAGAAGGAGCCACACCTGAACTCAGATTCCTGAAACTTGAAGCAAGCTTCTAGCTATAAAAGGAATTAATACGGTGCCATTGGCTAGGAACGGTGGGTGTCCTATTGCCAGTTCATATCGAAGATGATTTATTTTTTGACGAAAAGAACGTTGTCCATAATCCCGATGATCAATGGTTTATTCAGTACCTCAAACCTTACTACATGCAAACCATTGATAGTCAATACCTGTTTGGGAGTACTCAAGCGGGGCGTCGACCCGATCGTGCTTTTTATGTGATTCCTAAGGGTTACAAACTCGGAAAAGGACAACGTAGTTTTGACCGAAAGATTGGTCTTCAATTGTTCGAAGTAGTCCTCCGTTATCTGAAAAATGCTAATGTGATTGTCCAGGATGGCATTCAAGGGGAAGGAGAATATAAGACTGGGCTCCGTGTTGTGCTTAGCGTGGAAAATCCTCAGACCGCGTATATCACCTGGTTTGGCCGGCTTATGATTTACCCACCCGAGCAGGATATGGCTATTCACTGCTGGAACTATATTGTCCAAGAACGGCTACCCGATGAAGCCATCAAAGAAATTCAGGAATTTTGGCCAGAGTTCGACCCTGATGAACCTCTTACACTTTATGATTTAACTCGAATGGACCAGGACCATCGTCGGGTTATGAGTTTGCGTGTCGACTATTTTGGAGGTGCGTTCAAAAAACCAAATCTAACAATGGTCTGGAATCGCGGAGAAGCCGATGGTTGTGTCTCCTATCATGCGGGCTGTACCAGCACACGGGTTCTCAAAGGACTTTCTGGCACTGGAAAAACCACATTAACAGTTGGACCACACCTAGAACAAGACGATGCCATTCTTGGTCTCCCAACCCATGATGCTACCTCAAAAATCAACGAGATGCAACTAATTGGGCTTGAAGCAGCTTCCTACGCGAAAAGCGAAGGTTTAGTTCCTGATAGCCCTGAATGGCCTGGCCTCATGAAATCGAAGACCACTCAACCTGATGGCTCTCGGACTATTGTTCTAGCGCAAAATATCGATTGTGAAGGCATCGAATACAAAATTGAACAAATCGCGGGACATCATGTCAAAGTCCCACGGCCCCTCTCTGGTCAACAGGTGGGACATCTTCAACCCACTCGCTATGAACAATCTGGCACCACAAATGGTCGATTTGTCTTTCGATTTTATGATTTGAACCCTAACTGGACACCCGGCTCAAAGAAGAAATTACGAACTGAAATGCTTTCATTTCGACGCTTTGACATCTTCCCTTTGGTTGTCCGAATCATTGATCCCACAATGGCGGTGGCCCTCGACTCCGCTTGTGAATCTGTTATCACTTCCGCCGTTGGCGGCAAAATCCCGGGTACCCGGGTTCGTTCCTATGCAGCAACAGATTTCATGGCCAGGGAGCAAAGTCATCAAGCTCTGTTGAAACTGCAAATGTATTCAGATTTGAACCTCGATCTTAATGGAGAACTAGTCTTTGCTATTGTCAATTCCGGTTATGTAGGGGAGTTTGACCTCGATGGTAATCAACGTCGTCAACTGGACGAAAATGGCGACCCCATTCAAAAAATGGACGAAGCAACCGGAAAACCTTATCTCAACGCCCAAGGCAAACCTACCTACTTGGGACTCGGAGAAAAAGTGAAGGTCAACGACACGAAACTACTTGTAAAACTCACCGAAACCCGTGCAATCAAAACCTGGCTTCCACACCCCGTATTCGGTGATGCTTATCTCATTCCAGATCCCACCGAACTAGAAAAAACACATGGACTACCTGATTATCGAAAACGGTTCAATCCCCTTCGCTTCTATTCGCCTAAAGAATACCTAGCCTTCTGCAAACGTGATATTAATGAACGAACAGTCTACCTCTCTGACCTCTTCTCTGGACAAGAACATGCAGAAGAACTTCATGATGTTATAAATATCTGGACGCAGGTGAAATTACCCACAGAAAACACCATTCAGACCTTCTATGATGCCCACTTTGGATTAATAAACGACTAAGAGACCATCGCGATTCCGCTTCCGTCAACATCCATCGTTTTCTCTCAATAATAATCAGTATAAACAAAATTAATCACCAAAGAAATCGAAGTAGTATCATGTATCGGAGTTTCGCACGGTTATACACGGATGGGGATTTCCCGCAATTTAGCATACGAATCGCTGAATTTCTTCCCGCCATTTTCGAGGAATACCATATTCACCCAAAAACGATACTGGATCTAGCATGTGGTGAAGGCTCATTTGCCGTGGCGATGACTAAACAGGGGTTTCAAGTAACTGGAGTCGATCAATCACCTGATATGATTGCCTTTGCCCGCAAAAAGGCTCAAAGCGAAAGGTTATCCATTCCGCTCTTTGAGATGGATATCAGAAAATTAGTCCTCGATGCGTCTTTTGACGTGGTCACATGCTGGTTTGATAGTCTCAACTATCTACTTACTTTGGATGACCTTGAAACCACATTCATTAAGGCCGCTCAGCACCTGAATCCCGACGGGTTCTTCTTTTTTGATATGAATACAGTTTATTGGTTAACTACTCTTGCTGAACGCTATGCTGTAACCCTTGAACGTGAAACGGAGGACATTTTCCAAGTGCATCGGCATTCTTTTGACGAGGATACTCGCATCGCTACCTTCGAAATCACCGGGTTCATCAAGGATAATGACTGCTGGAAACGACATGTTGACGAGACTCACCATGAACGCGGATACACCCTTGACGAGATTCGTGCCTGTCTAAACAAAGCGGAACTCACTGAACTTGCTTGCTATGGGGAACTCGAAGAACGGCTCCCCTATACTTCTAACAGCAAACGGGTTTGGTTTATAACCAAGAAATAATTCACTTACTTCTTAGTGCAAGCGCGTTCTGGTAACTTTTCATTACCCAAGGCATCACTTTTTCCAATGAAGCTTTATCTTTGATAGGGAGTTGCACCCATTTTTTCATCATGCGTTGGTCAGATTCGAACGACTTAGCCCCAGGTGCGTTGTAGGCATCTACTTGCTCGTCTTCAGACAATCGAGTGAGCACAACACTATCTGTTACTAATATTGCAAATAGCTTCTCGTCAGCCTTGTAACAAGGACAACCAAACATCTTATTCGTCGACAAATGGGGGTGCTGCAAGATTTCATCTTCGAATTCTTCGCGAATCTGCTTCATCTTGTCTTCAGAGTAAAATTTCATAGCGACCAACTCCGGTATGGCTAACAGCCTTTCTTCTCTGCTTTATAGATAATTTTAACAAGCCATTCCATATAAGACATTTAAGACCTACAGACACCTGAGAACTGGTGGCGCTAATGGAAATCCGAAAACTCACTAAAAAAGATATGACCCAGGTTATCAAACTCCACCAATACGCCTACGGCTTCTGGACCGACCAGGAAGTCCGCGACGAAGATCACGAATACATTATTCCTGAAAACGTCATTGGGCTCTATGAAAACGATAAGCTGCTTTCCGTTCTTACCATTATGAGAACTCAACAATCTATTCGCGGGGTCCTAAAGGGCATGGGCGGTATTTCCATGGTCGGTACCTATCCTGAAGCCCGCATGAAAGGCTATGTTCGCACCATCATGCAAACCGCGTTCCTAGAAATGAAAGAGACTGGACTTTCTGTGAGTATGCTCGAACCGTTCAGAGAAACCTTTTACTCGCGCCTAGGCTATGTTCCAGCCCAAGATAAATTTCGGCTAAAGGCTCCACTCGACGGGCTACGTGTCCCATCCGATAAAGCCATCGAAAGTGATTGGGAATTTGAACGGGTTTCGGGATATGAGGCTAAAGATGCGTATATGACCTTTATCCAGGATTTTGCACCATCCTCATTTCACGGTTATGCATTTAATCCAGAGATTAGTGATGAGGATTGGAAGCGTCGAAACAAGAACCGTCACTACGTCTTCATTAAAAAACGCGGAAAAGTCGAAGCGCTTGCTCGCTACCAGATCAAAGGCTACATGCATTTTGAAGACCCGGGTGAACTAGTCGTCGAAGAACTATACTGGCGCACTCTTCCTGCCCGAGCCGCGCTCTTCAATTACTTGGGGAAACATCAGGACCAGATTCAAATCCTTCGTATGATTTTGCCATTTGGTATTGACTTCCAGCACTGGTTTGAAGACCTTAAAGATTGGATTGAAATCAAAGTTTGGCATCCCTGGATGGTTCGTATCATCGACGTTAAGGAAGCTCTCGAAGGGCTTCCTGCGCCCGTTGATGGTGAATTATCCCTCTTAATTTCTGATCCGCAATGTGGCTGGAATAATGGAACCTACCTTATCCAAGCTACAAATGAACAGCTTTCAGTAAGTTCGACGAGGCGATCTGCTCAACTCGAATGCACTATACACGGACTCAGTGCACTGGTCTACGGCACCCATTCCCTTGATGCCCTAGAATATGCGAATTGGCTTAAAGGGCTCAACAAGCAACACCGTGAACTCCTCCAAAACTGGTTCCCACAGTTACCGCTTTACAACCCTTACAATTTCTAATTACTGAGTCGATTTTCGCCCATAAGATGCATCGCTCGTTTTGTATTAATTTTTAGAAGTCTTTGAAAAAAAAATCATTTCAATCCGTTTCAATATTGACGATTCTTGTCTGGATGAGTGGTATTCGGTTCTGTTGATTTATTTCCTCAAGGAGTCTGATTCCATCAATCAATTCAAAGGGTGCGATTATCCCTCCCGTTTGTAGCACTTGTTGAATTGTTCTGTCGAATGCGGTTTTAAAATCAGATGCGAGGAAAAATTCAGGTTGAGATGATAATGCAGCTTGTGGGGGCTGCTGTAATAATGCCATGGCAAGTAATACGGTGGGCCATCCTGTCAAATGTTGCATTGCTGTCAAGCCCTTTGGACTGCCAGTTGGGGCATCATCATGTAATGCAATCAACTCCACGGTATGTGGGTGCGAAGTGGATGTAGCTTGAGCCCAGACTCTAAGCAAGACCAAGTCTGGATATCCTGAAATGGTTGGATCATTCATATGTTGTCTCCATTGGGCGAGGATTGATGTTAATCGTCCTTTCTGTTGCATTTCTTTCCAAGTATCATAATGTGGGGCAAAACGGAGGGTTTTGTATTCTAGGTGGGATACGGTGCTTTGAAATCGGTGTTCAAAACACATTCGAGAGGTGCCATCAGCGGTTGGACGGGCTTCAAGGTTCTTTAAAAGCAACTCATTATTAGTTGTTTGTAGAAATTGGGCTTCAACTCGGTCAATCAGGATAGCTCTAAGTCTGGGATCTGTGATTGAAAATGGCGTAACACCATAAGGTTGGGGGGTTTCTTCGGGTGATTCCCAATATTCAGGTTGAGTAAATGTCGTAGGTGTTACTAATTGCCCATTGCGAAGTCCATAAGCGGTGTTCTCGTATTCAAAGAGGAGTCCCTCGGGTGAAAATGTGGGACCATAATGTAGCTTTCCTCCTTTTGCAGTATGTTGGGGAAGCCCCCCGACGCGCATTTGCACGGAGTTAATCTTCTTTCCTTTATTCAGGCTTCGTGCTTTGTGATACATGCTCATCGCTAGAATGTTTGCTAATCCGGGTGCAAGTCCATTTTCTTGGATGATGCGGGTGCCTTCTTCCTTCTTAGCAATTGTTGCATCAAGAGTCGCCAGCTCTTGTATAGGTGGCAGGTTTTGGCCTAAATCGAGGTAATCGCATCCAAGTTCTCGTGCTAGGGGGATATACATCTCGTGAGCCATATAGGTAGCAGCATTCAGGATTAAGCGGGGACAAATCTGTTGAACAGCCTTCGACACAAGGTTTGAAGTCTTTCGGAAATCTACTCCTTTATCCTTTATTTGTAAACCACTCGTCACTTGTTTCTCGGATTTGGAGAATACTTCACGAAGTGATCGAATAGTTCCTGAAATATGGTTATTAGAAACATCTTGTTGGCATTGTGTTTCTGCAGGCAGATATGGGTCAAATATCCAAAGCTCAAAGGGAAAGCGTTGGCGGTTCTGCTCCATTAGGAGCATCTGCGCGATACCACTCCCCATTCGACCGCATCCAATGAGAAGCACACAAGGAATTGCCATGCACAACACGTTGCTTCTAAATTAATTACGCTTGTCTGGCTTTGTTTAAGCTGATAAGGTTGTTGCACAGGTGTCACACTTGATTTTTTCAAGTGTAAATCGGGGAAAGGGGCTCCTTAGCTATCACGGACAGTCCGTAAGAATGATAAACCTGAGTGCCTTGTTTCGACTGGGAGGCGCAACGACTTAGTGGCCACTTCACGTCGATTCAAACTCAATCCAGATTATTCACCACGCGGTGATCAACCTAAAGCGATCACTAAGCTCATTGAAGGCTATAAAACTGGCAAGCAACAACAAACTCTACTCGGTGTGACAGGGTCTGGCAAAACCTTCACCGTTGCCTCTATTGTTGAAGCGCTACAAAAGCCCACGCTTGTCATTGCTCCAAACAAGACCTTAGCGGCACAATTGACCAGTATGTTCCGTGAATACTTTCCCAATAACGCCGTGGAATATTACACCTCCTACTACGATTACTTTCAACCGGAAGCCTACATGCCCGCCCCGGACCTCTATATCGAAAAAGATGCGTCCATCAACGAGGAAGTTGAACGGATGCGATTATCCGCCGTGGCTTCTCTCGCGGTACGAACAGATGTATTGATTGTGGCTACCGTCTCATGCATCTACGGCATCGGAGCCCCTGGTTCATATCGAAACCTTGTAGTAGAACTAGAAAAAGGTCAGGAAATCCCCCGTGATGAACTCTTTGCCCGCTTAGTTCATATCAATTATACGCGGAACGATTTTGATTTCCATAGGGGAACCTTTCGCGTTCGCGGTGAAGTAATCGAAATTTTTCCCGCTTATGCAAACCACCCAATTCGCCTAGAAACCTTTGGAGACACAATCGACAGCATCTCAGACATCGCTCCAGTGAAAGGCACGGTGCTCTATGAACGGGAGAAGGTCAAGATTTTCCCTGCTAAGCAATTCACTACAGATCAGAGGATGCTGCCCGAGGTTTTAGACCAAATTGAAAATGATTTAGAAATACGTTTGAAAGAATTGGAAGAACAAAACAAAATTCTTGAGGCAGACCGCCTACGACGGCGGGTGAAATACGATATTGAAATGATGCGATCCGTGGGTTGGACCGGGGGCATTGAGAATTATTCGCGTTATTTCGATGGACGAAAAGAAGGCCAAAAACCCTACTGCTTATTAGATCATTATCCCGAAGACTTTCTCCTCGTCATCGATGAATCTCATATCACAGTTCCACAAATCGGAGGCATGTATCATGGCGATTTGTCACGAAAACGCAACCTCGTGGATTACGGTTTCCGTCTCCCTGCGGCATACGACAATCGACCCTTAACCTTTGAAGAATTCGAGCCCTATATGCGCACTGTTCTATATACATCAGCAACACCTGCTAAATACGAACGAAAACATTCCAATCAGATAGTAGAACAGATTGTACGACCAACCGGCTTAGTTGACCCCAAAATCATCGTGCGTCCAACGGAAGGGCAAGTGGAAGATCTCTTGGGAGAAATCCGTGACCGTGCCAAGAAGGATGAACGAGCCTTAGTGACCACTTTGACCAAGCGTATGGCCGAAGATTTATCTGATTATATGGTGCACGCCGGTGTTAAAGCGGAATATCTACACTCGGAGGTTGGTACACTCGAACGGATTGAGGTGCTTCGCAATCTTCGCCGTGGGAAGTATGAAGTGGTCGTTGGCATTAACCTCCTGCGTGAAGGGCTTGATCTTCCCGAAGTCTCCTTAGTGGCTATTCTTGATGCTGATAAGGAAGGGTTTCTTCGGTCGGATACGAGTTTAATTCAGATTATGGGTCGGGCAAGCCGGAATGTGCGCGGAACGGTGATTTTGTACGCAGACCGAATGACTGATTCAATGAAGCGCGCAATTGGTGAGAATAATCGTCGCCGTGAAATGCAAATCGCTTATAACAAAGAACATGGCATCACACCTACCACCATTGTGAAATCCATATCTGACATCGCTGAAGGGGTCGAGCGTGTCGCTGCTGAATCACGAACTAAGGTCCGAGTACCGAAAAACTGGCGAACAGCTGATGAAAGTGATTTAGCTTTGTTAATTGTAGAATTGCGGGAAGAGATGTTACAAGCGGCAGAGGAATTAGAGTTTGAACGTGCCGCCGAGTTACGGGATTTGATCAATGAGATTGAAGCCTATCTTGGGTTACAAAGCAAGTCCGCATAGCGTAGATTACTTTCACCTTGGTCTCCCCTCCGCTTATATGATTAAACAGATGTTCACGTGTGAGAAAGCTGATAAAGTAATTCAGCTAACCTGGCACGCTGGACACAACTTATGGTCAGACTGGGTGTAGAACCGTAACTCTTATGGCAGCTGGTGCAATCGATGCCGCTGAGAATAAAGGTGAACGATGGGTGAGCGACGACAAGTACATTACCGTCAAAGGTGCGCGTGTACACAACTTGAAAAATATCACCGTGAAAATTCCACGGGACAAATACGTAGTGATAACTGGGCTCTCTGGTTCCGGCAAGTCTTCTCTCGCCTTTGATACCCTCTTTGCGGAAGGTCAGCGCCGGTATGTTGAATCCTTATCAGCCTATGCTCGGCAGTTTCTAGGTCGAATGGACAAACCCGATGTCGATTCCATCGAAGGGCTCAGCCCTGCAATTTCAATCGATCAGCGGTCTGCAGGGGGAAATCCCCGATCTACAGTAGGCACGACAACTGAAATCTATGATTACATGCGGCTACTTTGGGCACGAATCGGGATTCCACATTGCCACCAGTGCGGCCGTCAAATTTCTCCGCAGTCTGCTCAACAGATTGTACGACAGATTCTTGAGTTTGAAGAAGGAAAACGAGTTCGCATTCTCTCCCCTGTTGTTCGGGGACGAAAAGGCACTTACAAAGCGCTCTTCAAGAAGTTACAAAGCGAAGGATTCGTTCGGGTCCGTGTTGATGAGACTGATCATCGATTGGATAAGGATGAAATCGAGCTCGAGCGGTACAAGCTCCATAATATCGAAATCATCGTTGATCGGCTCGTACTCAAACCAGCCGTAGAACAACGCCTTACGCAATCCGTAGAAACGGCTCTAGAGTTTGGTAATGGCCTTGTTATCGTCGATGTTCAAGGAGATCAGGAATATCTCTTTAGCGAATCAGCGGGCTGTCCCGTCTGTGGCATCAGCTTCCCAGATTTGGCACCCCGACTCTTCAGTTTTAATTCCCCATATGGGGCATGTCCCGAATGCAAAGGATTAGGATATACTCTAGAAGTCGACCCCGAGCTTGTAGTTCCTGATGCCACCAAGTCCATTCGTGAAGGGGCAATCGCTCCCTATCACGTTCCACTAAATGGATGGCGTCACCGAAGTCTAACCAGCATTGCCCAGCACTATGGCTTCAGCCTTGATACTCCTTTCAATGAATTAAGTCCAGAACATCAGCAAATCCTGCTATATGGTTCGGGTGAAGAGGAAATCCGATTTGAACATCGTGGGATCACTGAATCTGGACGCAAATGGGAATGGATTAGTGAAAAACCTACCATGGGCGTTATTCCAGGACTCAAACACCGTTACAAGTATACAAGTTCGGAAGTAGTCCGTGAATCCATTACTCGTTACATGGCCCAATTACCCTGTCCCGTTTGTAAAGGACGCAAATTACGCCCTGAAGCCTTGGCCGTTACAATTCAAGATAAGAGTATTGACTATGTTACGAATTTTTCAATAGACGAAACACTAAGCTTCTTTGATGCCCTAAAACTCACAAAGAAGGAAGCTGCAATCGCTCGACAAACCCTCCGGGAAATCAAGCAGCGACTACAATTTCTTTCTTCAGTCGGGCTTGATTATCTTACCTTGAACCGAAAATCTGCAACACTAGCGGGGGGTGAGGCTCAACGTGTTCGACTTGCCACCCAAATTGGCTCCCGTCTCGTGGGTGTAACCTACATTCTCGACGAACCCAGCATCGGGTTACATATGCGTGATAATCAGCGTCTCCTCTCAATGCTCCTACAACTGCGCGACCTCGGAAACACAGTATTGGTTGTTGAACATGATGAAGGCTTTATCCGGGCTGCAGACTGGATCATCGACTTGGGACCTAGCGCTGGTATTCATGGCGGACAGGTCGTTGCTGAAGGCACCGTAGCACAAATCGAAGCCAACTCAAACTCCATCACCGGGCAATACCTCCGAGGTGATAAATTTATCTCGGTTCCTCCCACACGGCGCATCGGGAATGGTGCCAGTATTCAAATCAAAGGGGCACACCATCGTAACCTTAAGGATATTGATGTGACATTCCCACTTGGAACCTTCATTTGCATCACCGGGGTCTCTGGTTCCGGGAAGAGTACGCTTATCACAGATACGCTATATCCTGGTATCCTCTGGGAATTTCGAAGAAATCGTCACCGTCAATCTGATGCACTACTAGCTAGTTCGATTCAGAAACCAGGTCCTCTTAAGACAATTAAGGGTGTTAATCTCATCGATAAAGTCATCTTAGTCGACCAATCCCCCATCGGACGAACCCCACGCTCAAATCCAGCAACCTATACTAAGGTCTTTGGTCCAATTCGGGAGTTATTCTCGAAAACTGAAGAAGCACGAAAACGTGGGTATCAGCC